>NZ_JAMXSK010000010.1:0-150613 GCF_024124645.1 Pseudoalteromonas sp. Ps84H-4
GGCGAAGTATTGATAGAGACTTGCCTGGCTGACTTTTGCAACACGAGAAATCTCCGCCATGCCAGCGCCATGAAAGCCTTTTTTAACAAAGCATTGCACAGCACCATCAAGAATAGCCTCGATTTTAGCCTCTCGAGCTGCATAATTCACTGGACGACCTAAATTAGACATAAAAGTACCACTTACTTTAGTGAGTGGTCAATCATATAAATGACGGTGATTCTTGTCAACTGATATCGAGTGACTTAGAAGTGGATTTTTCTGAATGTTACTATCTTTATTATTTTTATAAAAATAGCTTTAGGGTTTTACGGGCAATCTATTACCAACTTTATTAATTTACAAAGACTATTATCTTATTGATTAATAGGCTTCGGAGAGCAGTAAGTTTCTAACTTTATTTGATTACCACATAAGGCGCACTATGCGCCTTTTTTTGTACCAGTAATTCTGTTAGCTTAAAAAATTGCCAATATTTTATGGATAAGTCGTGCGACTATTTAAGTTACTCTGTATTAGTGGTTTTTTACTCTGTACTAGTCTTGTAATGGCTGAACCAGCTGCAGATGATGCGGTTACAAATTACAGCCAACATACGCATAATATCGAATCAAGTAATCTTAGTGAGCAACGCACTGTCGTTGTGCAATTGCCAAAAAGCTATCAAACACATCCAAACAAAAGGTATCCCGTTATTTACCGTTTGGATGGGGCCGGTAATTTACCATTGATTAATGCTGTGCTTGAACGCTTACAAGAAAATGATCAAGCGCCAGAGGTGATTGTAGTTGCAATTGAAAGCACTAATCGACTTAGAGATTTTTATCCTACAGTGAACAAAGAGCCACAAGGGCCTGTTGGCGAAGGCGGTGGTGCAGCAAAGTTTTTAGCTTTTGTAGAGCAAGAACTGATGCCTTTGGTTAATAAACAGTATCGTACTCATGATTATAAAGTTATCGCAGGAGCCTCTGCTGCGGGTGTATTTGCTCTTTACGCAATGCAAGCTGATCCTGAGTTATTTCAAGCGCACATTGCTTATAGCCCTGCGGTATGGTGGAACTATGGCGCTCCGGCTAAGAGTCTAAATACCTTTGTTACTAAAGCCAAAAGCATTAACAGCTATGTATATATGAATATCGGTGAAGAAGCCGGCATTATGCGCGAAAGATACGATGATATGCAGCAAACGATTCAAAATAGTAAGGTGCAAAATCTGCGTTTTAAGAGCGATGCATTTGCAGGTGTTTCGCATAACCTAACCTCAGCTGCTGGGGCATTTAATGCGTATCATGGTTTATTTTTATCTAAACAGATGCCTTTGAGTGCATTGGGCGATGATGTTTCATCAATTGATGCTTATTATCAACGCTTATCACAGCAATGGGGCGAGCAAATAGCGCCACCAGACCGCGCTGTTAGGATGCTGGGTTACAGCTTAACGGATAACCAGCAATTTGAGCGGGCTATTGAGGTGTTTAAGTACAATATCAAAAACTACCCTAAATCAGCGTATGCACTGTCAGCTTTGTCATATGGCTATGAAATGCAAGGTAATATTCGCCAAGCATTAGTTCAAATCGAGGCTGCAATAGCCGTAGCTGATGACTCGTATCCTTACCTAGATTACTTAAAAGAAACAAAAACGAGGCTACAAGCACAGTTGAGCAAGGTTTAATAATATGGCCAACTTAGCTGTTGGCTTTTTAAAGCGCCCCTTTAATATTGAGCAATTATCATAAACCAGTGACTGTTATCTAAAAGGTATTTAACTCACTAATTCCTACTTACCGGGCAATAAATGCGCTAAAATCGCAGGCTATTTTAGTTATGAGCCCACACCTTTTATGACCTCAACCCTAAACCCTAGCAATTTCAACGAGCTTGGTCTTATTCCTGAGCTACTTGCTCGATTATTTGATCTTGAATACACGCAACCGACACACATTCAGGCAAAAGCAATTCCGAGTATTTTGGCGGGCAGTGACTTAATTGCAGGAGCGAATACCGGTTCAGGTAAAACAGCGACATTTGCTTTGCCTATGTTGCAAAAGTGTTTTTTAGGTAAGGCAGTTAAAAAAACACAAGGCAAAGGTAACTTTGTTTCAGGGCTAATTTTAGTGCCAACGCGAGAGCTAGCTGTACAAGTAGCTGATAGCGTTAAATCATATTCTGCAAACTTAAATGGTGCGATTAAAACCGTTGCTGTATTTGGTGGTGTCTCTGTTAATACGCAAATGCAAGCATTGCGAGGCGGTGCAGATATTATCGTTGCAACTCCTGGGCGTTTACTTGATTTGATTTCAAGCAATGCCATTAAGCTTGATAAAGTAAACACCTTAGTGCTTGATGAAGCAGACCGCATGCTGAGCCTAGGTTTTACCGAAGAGCTTGCTGAGCTATTAGCGCTTATGCCCGCTAAAAAACAAACTATGCTGTTTTCTGCAACGTTCCCAGAGCAAGTTACACTATTAACCCAAAAATTGTTAAATGAGCCTGTTGAAATACAAGTTCAAAGTAAAGATGAAAGCACCCTAGTACAGCGCGTATTTATGGTAAATAAAGGTGAGAAGACCACGGTTTTAGCGCACTTGATTAAAACCCATAAATGGCGCCAAACGCTGATTTTTGTGAATGCAAAAAAAGATTGTGAGCATTTAGCAAATAAGCTTGAAAAGCGTGGCATCAATGCACAAGTATTTCACGGTGACAAAGGCCAAAGTGAGCGTACTCGCGTAATCGAAAAGTTTAAAAATGGCGAAATCGAGGTATTAATTGCCACTGATATAGCAGCTCGAGGTTTAGATATTGCTAAATTGCCTGTAGTGATTAATTTCAATTTACCGCGCAGTCCTGCCGATTACATGCACCGTATTGGCCGAAGTGGTCGCGCCGGAGAAGTAGGGTTAGCGTTATCATTGATTGATTATGAAGACTTTCATCATTTTAAAATCATCGAAAAGAAAAATAAACTTCGTTTAGAGCGTGAAGAAGTGCCTGGTTATACATTAAATAAAGCGAACTTTGATGCCGCACAAGCACTTAAAAACGACAAGCCCGTAGCGAAACCTGCGGGAACAGGTAAGAAAAAGAAAAAAAATAAAGCTAACCAACAAGACGATGTTTGGAGTGGCTGGAAGAAACCTTAATAGCCTTAAAAGAAACCCCGCATTACTGCGGGGTTTTTTACTTTTTAACAACCAGTTAAGTATTAAAAGTCAGTCGGTGCTGGTGGCACGATGAGTGGCTTTTTCGGGTTGTCTTTTAGCTCTTTTAATAGCTCTTCTACGGCACGTTCTATCGATGGATCTTTACCTTGGTAGATTAGCTCTGGGCGGTCAACCACCTTGATGTCTGGGGTGACACCTTCGTTTTCGATGATCCAGTTGCCATCGTTATCTAAAATGCGGAATGTTGCCGCGATAACTTGGCCGCCATCTACTAGGCTTGGGTTACCCGAAATACCAATTAATCCACCCCAAGTGCGGGTACCAATGAGCTTACCTAACCCTGCTTGGCGGAAGTAGTAAGGAATAGCGTCACCGCCTGAACTTGAGTAACCATTGATCAGCATGGCTTTTGGACCATCATGAGCAAATTGTGGTGTTTTCGTTGGCTCAACACCACGGCGCTTCCAATAATTAAGCGGTTTACGGGCAAGCCAGGTGATCATGTGCTCAGGAATAAAGCCACCGCCATTGTATCGGTCATCAATAATCATGGCGTCTTTGGTGGTTTGCGGCATGTAGTTTTTGAACATGGCGCGGTTACCTTCGTAGGCTGTATTTGGTAAGTGAACATAACCAATACGACCATTTGATAGCTTATCAACGTAGGCTGCACGAGAGTTAACCCAGTCTAAATAACGCAGACCTTGCTCGCTGGCTACAGGCTTAACGGTAACTTGCCATGCACCTTTGCTGCGCGGTTTACTGTTAAGGACTAGCTCAACTTGCTCGCCTTGAGTGTTCTCTAGTAATTCGTAGAAGTTAGCTACGTCTTTTACTGAGCGGCCATTTACGGCAATGATGTAGTCGCCGTTATGTGCTTTTACTCCTGTTGTACCAAGTGGTGAGCGGAAGTCTTCATGCCAGTTTTCACCTTGGAAGATTTGCTCAATTTTTACGTATCCAGATGGATCGCTGGCAAGTTTTGCACCTAATAAGCCGTGCTTTTTACGCTCTGCTTTAGGCATATCACCCGACTGCACATAAATGTGGCCTGAGTTAATTTCACCTGCGATTTCACTGAGAATGTAATCTAGGTCACTACGGTGTGAGATAGCATCAGCCATAGGTTGATACTTAGCTAAAATTGCATCCCAATCTTGGCCGTGATGGTTTTCATCGTAGAACCAATCACGTAATGTACGCCAGCCTTCAACATACATTTGCTGCCATTCAATTTGTGGCTCAATTTTTAAGGTCATGTTACTAAGATCTAGCTTATTCGCTGCTAGGTCTTGTTTAACTTTAGGCTCAATTAAGCTGTAATCGTTACCCGCATGCACTAACAGGTGCTCACCATTGCTCGAAATAGTGTAGCTGCTTACCCCTTTAGCCACAGTTTCAAGCTCGCTGTCGTGAGCTGTGCCTATCAATTGTAGGCCGCCATTAGCCAGTGTTAGCACGCCACCTTTTACTGCCGTTAAACTGCGATAATCTCCAGCCGGGGCATTTAAAGCGGTAACGCGCTGCATAAATTCACTGCTTTGCAGGCGATTACTGTTTTTCTTGTCGTCATCTTTTTGTTTATCGCTGACGATCGCTGTTTCATCACTTTGTAGTGCAATAAGTGGTTTGATGCTGTCATTTACGGCAGCGGCATAAATACGCGTTGCACGATTAAACATGTAGTCAAACTCGTAGCTGCTAAAGGCTAAGTTAAAGTCGCGCTCAGAGCTGAAGTACAGGTATTGACCATCAGGAGAGAAAGTTGGGTTTTGCTCATTGGTCATTTCATCCGTTAAGCGAGTCACTTTCTTTTTATCAATATTGTAGTGCCACAGTGAGGCATAGCGGTTTTCATTGTTTTTTACATACACAATGTCTTCGCTATTTGGTGACCAAGTATACTGGCGAATACCTTCTTCATCGTAGATGCTGGTATCAATTTTGTGCTGTTTACCCGATTTTGCGTCTATCCACCAGAGTGTGTGGTTCTTATCTGCAAATAACAGTTTTGAGCTATCAGGTGACCAAATTGGTGTAAAACGCCAAATAGTGCCGTTGCTGGTTAGCTGCTTAGTGGCATTGTTGTCGCTGCGATCTTTTAAGTAAATTTCGTATTCGCCGCTTTCATCGCTCATATAAGCAATATAACGACCATTTGGCGACCAGCTTGCGTCAATCTCGCGGCCTTTTGCTGTGTAAGATAGGTTACGTGTTGGGCCTTGTTTAACCGGTACGCTAAATAGCTCACCGCGGGCAGTAAAGAGTGCACGTTTACCATCATGAGAAATCGACATTGAATCGATAAAGTCACTCACATTTTTTGTGTACGGCATTGCGTATTGACGCACACCAGCAATGTTAATGCTAAGCTTGCTGCTTTTTTGAGTTTTTGGGTCAAAGCGATAAAGGTAACCACCATTTTCATAAACAACAGCATTTGGGCCAGCTGATGGCCACAGTACGTCAAAGTCTTTATGGTTGGTTAGCTTCTTATGCTCAGCACCTTTTTGGTATTGATACAGGTTAAGGGTGTAATCACGGTCAGACACAAAGTAAATGTTGTCGCCAACCCAGGTTGGTTGCTGATCGGTTGCGCGGTTACTAGTTAGCTGCTCTGAGGTATTGTTTTTTAGATCGTAAACCCAAACATCTTGTGCGCGACCGCCTCGGGTGCGTTTCCAAGTACGAAATTCACGGTCAATCGGCGTGTAAACATATTTACTACCATCTGGCGAAAGCATGCCGCCGCCCGTTTCAGGGATAGCAAGAGGCTGCTCAAGGCCACCGTCAGCAGGCACCATGTATGGACGACCCATACGTTTACCCCACGGTGTGCGGTTAGCACGAAATACCACATTTTTGCCATCAGGTGTCCAATCGAGAACACGATAATCAAAACCACCGCGTGGTGGCATTGGGCCAACATCGTTGTAGTAAGTGAGTTGTTTTAAGCCAGAACCATCGCTGTTAATTACATAAATTTGACGGCTGCCATTGTATTCGGCTGCAAACGCAATGCGTTTACCGTCAGGTGAAAACTTCGGAAAGGTTTCAAAGCCAATATGGTCGGTTAAGCGTTTGCTATCGCCTGTTTGCGTATTAGCAATGTAAATATCACCACCGTACACAAAGGTAACATTTTGATTATGAATATCTGGAAAGCGCAATAAGCGCGTGTCTTTTGTTTCGTAAGCTGATGCCCAAGGTGCCAGTGTCGCAGCCATGGCCAGTGCCAACGTTGTTAGTTTTTTCATGGGATTACATCCTATTCTGGGAACTGTTACATCATAACAATTCAGTTTTAAATAGCGATGCAGTTGCGATGAACGCAGTGTTACAAAATGTGTCTAAAAATCAAATGATGGAATGGGGCTATGTATTTAGGGGAGTGTCGGCTAAAGCAGGCTTTAGCCGACAAATCATTACTTGTAGAATACTTCTACAGTTCCTTTTACTTTTAATAGTAAAGGTTGGCCGCGGCGATCTAGCGCTTTTGGAGAAGCGATTTTGATCCAGCCTTCGCTGATATTATATTCTTCAACGTCAAAACGCTCTTTGCCGTTAAGTTTTACACCAATTTCATGCTCGAAAACTTCTTCCACATAAAATTTACTACGTGGGTTGATAGAAAGTTGGTTTGGTAATTCTGGTTTTTGTGTATCAGTCATAGTTGCGATCTGCATTGAATAAATTGTGCGCCATTGTAGGCAATACCTGGCATTGGCTCAAGTATCTAAATGGCAAATTTATTGTTTACTCGCAGGCTTGTTCTGAATGTTCAACACACATGGCTACGGCTTCACTCTTTTTATCGAAGTCGTGTGTTAAGCAGTAGTCAAAACGCATGGTTAACTCAATCACCTGTTCATCGGTGCGTTCAGGCCAATGCCAGTCTCTCACTATTTGTCTTGCAGCTTTTCTTACTTCTTTACTAAAACGCTTAGGTGCTGAGTTTTCGATATTAAGGTTTTTCACAACACCATCGGGAGTAACTGCAAAGTTAACAATCGCGCAGCCACTACCTTGCTGATTAAGTAGCCCAGTTGGGTATTGCACATAAGGTATATGATCAAGACGTTGCCATGTTGGCTTACCTGTGGAGGTGTCGAGTACCTGTGCTTGAATATCAACAAAAGGGTTTCGGCCTGATAAATCAGGGTTAGCGAATGAACTTATAGATGTGCATACGAGCGTTAATGCGAAAAGTGATTTATTCATAGTTTTCCCTAACTTGATTGTTTTTTATTCATTTTTTGATACTAGAGGTGAATTTGCATTATGTAAACAAAAAAAGATAGGTAAAAATTCGGAACAAAGTGATTTGTTATACTATATCAATCTGTTTATTTGTGTTATTTTATAACAAAACATATCTTTCAATTTCTACAATTAAGCCTTATGAAGTACTCAACTCTTAGTTTAGCATTAGCTGCGGCGTTTGCAGCGAATACATATGCAGCTGATAACAGCGATATAGAAACGATCACCATTGAGCATAAACAAGCGTTCCGTGGTGATATTCCAACAAAAGATTTACCACAGTCGATCACCACATTAAGTAAAGACATGCTCACCGATAACGGTATCACTAAGTTTCGTGACGCACTGGATTTTTCTGCCAGTATCAGCCGTAAAAATAATGGCGGGGCGCTGTGGGATAGCTACTCAATACGTGGTTTGTCGGGTAACGAAAATATGCCGTCTGGATATTTAGTTAATGGCTTTAGTGGTGGTCGCGGTTTTGCAGGCCCGCGTGATGTATCAAATATTGAATACATCGAAGTATTAAAAGGGCCGGGCTCAGCTCTTTATGGTCGCTCGGAGCCGGGTGGCACAGTAAACATTATTACTAAAAAGCCCCAGTTTTATCAGCAAGGGCAACTTCAAGCCGAGTTAGGTAGCGATGATCACAAGCGTATTCAAGGTGATTACACTAATGGTCTAAGCGATGATTTAGCATTTAGAATCAATGGTGCATGGCAAGATAGCGACAGCTTTAGAGACTATGTTCACCATGACAAATTCGTCATTACTCCTTCGCTTTATTATCAAATTAACGATAACTCATCACTGACCTATGAGTTTGAATACGTTGACCAACAGCAAATGTATGACCGCGGTATTGTGGTGCTAAATGGTGATTTTGATACCGTGCCTGAATCGCGCTTTTTAGGTAATCCAAATGATGCGCCAACTAAGGTGCACTCACGCGGTCATCAATTAAATTACAGCAACGATCTAAACCAAGATTGGAGTTTGTTATTAGGCGCCAGTTACCGTACTGCAACATTAACGGGTTTTTCGTCAGATGCTGAGCTTTCACCATCGCGACAGTCATTATTTGATGATGGTAGAACTTTAACTCGCCAGCACAGATACCGTGACTATGAGTCTGATGATTTATCGCTGCGCTTTGAATTAAGCGGCCATTTTGATGTTGCCGGTATCACCAATCATGTACTGTTTGGTGTTGATGGTTACGACTATGAGCTACGCACGGGGCTTTATCGCTACCGTGGTGGTAATGGCACTTACACCATTGATATCTATGAGCCAGAGTACAGCACCACTGAAGGCCCTGAAGTAAGCATGCAGTACGAAAATAACGAACAGCAAAATGCGTACGGTATTTACCTGCAAGACCAACTAGATCTAACCGATAACTTAAAAGTGATGTTAGGTCTGCGTTTTGATGAAATTGAACAAGATATCTTTGAAACTAAGTCTGGTGTTGCATCAAACAGCAAAGAAAACCGCATTAGTCCACGTTTTGGTGTGGTTTATGCCCTTAATGACGACATTAACTTTTACTCAAGCTATTCAGAAGGCTTTTTACCACTAAGTGGCACCGATGCCGAAGGTAAGCCATTTGGTTTTGAAGAAAGTGACTCGTTTGAAGTGGGTGTTAAGTTTAGTTACGCCAATATCAGCGGTACGCTTGCTTATTTTGATGCAAGTAAGAGCAATATGCTGGTGGCAGATCCAGTAAATGTGGGTTATTCAGCACCTGTTGGTAAAGCAAATAGCACAGGTTTTGAGTTAGACTTAACAGGGTCATTGGGTGATAACACTGAGTACACCCTATCCTATGCTTATGTTGATGCCGAAACTGCCACAGACAGCATAAATGTTGATTGGTTAGTGCCAATTCCTAAAGGCAGCCCGCTTGTGAACGTACCGAAGAATAATCTTTCGATTGGCTTAAACCATGACCTAAGTGTATTTGCACAAGACATAAAGGTTGGCGGTCATTATCAATATGTGTCTGACCGTTTAGGCGACCCAGCTGATTTAACCTTCCGATTACCTAGCTATCAAACCGTTGGTTTATTTGCTAAATGGCGAGCGACTGAACGTACAACGGTGTCACTGAATGTTGATAAC
The DNA here is from genome assembly GCF_024124645.1 of Pseudoalteromonas sp. Ps84H-4. Lineage (NCBI taxonomy): Bacteria > Pseudomonadati > Pseudomonadota > Gammaproteobacteria > Alteromonadales > Pseudoalteromonadaceae > Pseudoalteromonas > Pseudoalteromonas sp. Ps84H-4. The sequence continues at coordinate 9,555 of NZ_JAMXSK010000010.1, forward strand.
GTGTTTGATGAGCAGTATATCGCCAGCTCTTACAATGCATTGTGGGCCTACCCGGGTGCACCAACACAATTCAAATTAGGTTTAAGCTATGACTTCTGAGCAAGTTAAAAGCCGTATTCACAGTATCGACATCATGCGTGGTGTCGTTATTCTGCTGATGTTACTTGATCACGTGCGAGAGCGGTTTTTCTTGCACATGCAGGTGGCCGATCCCATGGTGGTTGATACCACTTCGCCGGGGCTTTTTTGGAGCCGCTTTGCTGCGCACTTTTGTGCGCCAACCTTTATCTTTTTAACCGGTTTGTCGGCGTGGCTTTATAGTCACCCAGCAAGTGGCGTGGCGCGCTCAGCACGAAGCTTTTTAATCAAGCGAGGGCTTTTTTTAATCGCCCTCGAAGTGACACTGATTTGTTTTTCGTGGATGGGTTACTATCACACCATTTGGCTACAAGTGATGTGGGCGATTGGCCTTTGTATGCTGGTGTTAGCAGCATTGATTAAGCTGCCACGCAACCTATTGCTGGTGCTTGGTTTAGTTATCGTATTTGGCCATAACTTACTGACCCCAATCAGCTTTACGCCCGATGAGTTTGGTTACTCGCTGTGGACGATTTTGCATGACCGAGGCTATCTATCACAAGGCGGTTTAATTGACGTAAAAATTAGCTACCCAGTGCTGCCTTGGATTGGCGTAATTTTATTGGGTTACTGTGCAGGCCCTTTATATGCGCACACTCAAGCGGCAGATTCGCGTAAACGAGCATTACTGCTGTTAGCCCTGTTATGTGTGGGATTATTTGCGCTGCTGCGTGGTTTTAATATTTATGGTGAAACCTTGCCGTGGCAAACGTTTAGCACCACAACCGAAACCATGATGTCGGTATTTAACGTGACTAAGTACCCACCTTCACTGAGCTTTTTGCTGATCACGTTAGCAGGCATGTTTGTTGGCTTATGGTTATTTGAAAGACCACTTAACCGCTTTACTAATGCGCTGCGAGTGTATGGCTCTGTGCCTATGTTCTTTTATATTTTTCACCTCTATGTACTGCTGTTTATGTATCAAATAGGCATGCTGATCTGGGGGGCAAATCAAGGGCAATATTTAGGAGTCAGTGATATATCAGGTATTTGGTTTATTACTTTGTTGTTGGCAGTAGGGCTTTATTGGCCAACCAAGAAGTTTAGTGAATACAAGCGTAAGGCTAACAAGCCTTGGTTAAAGTATTTATAATTAACAAATAATAGGTTGCTAGCTCCTGTTTATACGGGGGCTGGCGGTTTATTAAGTTGCTATTTGGGTGAGTTTTTGCGATATTAATTATATTATAATATTAACAGGAAGCTAATAAGATGACTCTGCCTAGTTCTCAATCTGCAAATGCTATTCGCATACTTGCTGTCGATGCCGTTCAACAAGCTAACTCTGGCCACCCAGGTGCGCCTATGGGTATGGCTGATATTGCAGCGGTATTGTGGCAAAACTTTCACCGCCATAACCCATTAAACCCAGACTGGTCTAACCGTGACCGCTTTGTGTTATCAAATGGCCATGGTTCAATGCTTCAATATGCATTGTTACATTTAAGCGGTTACGACGTAAGCATCGAAGATATTAAGCAATTCCGTCAGCTTCACTCTAAAACACCGGGTCACCCAGAATATGGTTACACACCGGGTGTAGAAACAACTACGGGCCCATTAGGTTCTGGTATTGCTAACGCAGTTGGTATGGCAATCGCTGAAAAAACCTTAGCAGCGCAATTCAATAAGCCAAAGTTTGATATTGTTGATCACTTCACTTACTGCTTTATGGGTGATGGCTGTTTAATGGAAGGTATCTCGCACGAAGCATGTTCGCTGGCAGGTACGTTAGGTCTAGGCAAGCTAATCGCATTTTGGGATGACAATGGCATCTCTATCGATGGTGAAGTAGAAGGTTGGTTCACCGACGATACACCTGCACGTTTTGAAGCTTACGGTTGGCAAGTTATCCGTGATGTTGATGGTCACGATATGAATGCAATTGCGGGTGCAATTGAAGCGGCACAAAGCAACACTACGCAACCAACACTAATTTGTTGTAAAACAGTGATTGGTTTTGGCTCGCCAAATAAATCAGGAAGCCATGACTGTCACGGTGCACCACTTGGTCACGACGAAATCGTTGCAGTACGTGAGCAGCTAAACTGGCCGCACCCTGCATTTGAAGTTCCACAAGAGGTTTATAACGAGTGGAATAATCAAGCGAGAGGCCAAGAGCTTGAAGGTGCATGGCAGCAAAAATTTGCAGCTTATAGCAAAGCACACCCTGAACTTGCAAAAGAATATACACGCCGTGTTCTTGAAAAAGCATTACCAGCTAACTTCGCTGAATTAGCTGATGAGTACATTGCTAAATGCCAAGCCGACATGCAAAACATTGCGACACGTAAAGCATCACAAAATGCGATCACCTTCTTTGCTAACCAGCTTCCTGAGCTAATGGGTGGCTCTGCCGACCTTGCCGGTTCTAACTTAACCTTATGGCCAGAAGCAAAAGGTTTACAAGATGCTGCTGATGGTAACTACGTATTCTATGGCGTACGTGAGTTTGGTATGAGCGCAATCATGAATGGTATTGCATTACATGGTGGCTTCATTCCATTTGGCGCAACTTTCTTAATGTTTATGGAATACGCACGTAATGCAGTACGTATGGCTGCATTAATGAAAGCGCAGAGCATTTTTGTGTATACCCATGACTCAATCGGTCAAGGTGAAGATGGTCCAACTCACCAACCAATCGAGCAAATCGCTAACCTTCGCATGACACCAAATATGACTGCATGGCGTCCGTGTGATGAAACTGAAACTGCGGTAGCTTGGCGCCAAGCGTTATTAAAAGAAACCGGTCCAAGTTCACTGATCTTCAGCCGTCAGGGTACAAAAGCAATGGCACGTGATGCACAGCAAGTTGCTGATATTGCAAAAGGGGGTTATGTACTTGTTGATAGCGAACAAACAGCTGAACTTATCCTAATTGCAACGGGTTCTGAGGTAGAGCTAGCTGTGAATGCTGCCGCTGAACTGACAGCACAAGGCAAGCAAGTTCGCGTGGTATCTATGCCATCAACGAATCAGTTTGATAGCCAAGACAAAGCATACCGTCAAAGCGTGTTACCAGCTGGTACACCAAAGATTGCTGTTGAAGCTGCACACCGTGACTTCTGGTTCAAGTATGTTGGCCAAGATGGTGATGTACTAGGTATGGATACATTTGGTGAGTCAGCGCCTGGTGCAGTATTGCTTGAACACTTTGGTTTCACAGTGGCAAACCTAGTTGCAAAAGCAAACGCATTACTTGCTGAATAAAGTGACTGGTAAAAAATTATCGTAATCGCAACACGATAAGCCTGCTTTTACTAAAAGGCATGCAATAAAAAAGCCCGCAAACCTTGGTTTGCGGGCTTTTTGCTGCTTAAACAATCGGCTTAAACTAATTCGCTTAAGATTGACTCTAGTTTCTCTTGGTCAATTGCGAACTGACGAATACCTTGGCTTAGCTTTTCAGTTGCCATAGCATCTTCATTCATTTCCCAGCGGAAAGCTTGCTCAGTCATGGCTGCTGGCGCTTCTGCTTTTTCAGTTGCTGGTAATAGTTTTTGAGTTAAAGGTGCGTCAGTTGCAGCTAGTTCAGCAAGTAACTTAGGGCTGATAGTTAAACGGTCACAACCTGCTAATTCTTGGATTTCACCGATGTTACGGAAGCTTGCGCCCATTACAATCGTGTCGTAGCCGTGCTTTTTGAAGTAGTTATAGATATGCGTGACTGACTTAACGCCCGGATCGTTAGCGCCGTCGAAATCAGCGCTTGCATCTTGTGCTTTGTACCAGTCAAGAATACGACCAACGAATGGTGAAATTAGGTAAGCACCTACTTCGGCACAAGCGCGTGCTTGAGCAAATGCAAATACCAGCGTTAGGTTACAACGGATACCTTGCGCTTCAAGTACTTTAGCCGCTTGAATACCTTCCCATGTTGAAGCAATTTTGATTAACACGCGCGATGTGTCGATACCTTGCTCTTTATATAGAGCAACAAGCTCAAGTGCTTTATCAATGGTTGCTTGAGTATCAAATGATAAACGCGCATCCACTTCTGTTGAAACAAAACCCGGCACTTGCTCCATTAATTTAGAGCCAATTAATACCGCTAGCTTGTCAGCTGCTTTTGTTACAACTTCAGCTGCGTCACTGCTTTGTGCTTTTGCCCATGATACGGCTTCGGCAGCAAGTGGGCGATATTTCTCAATTTGAATCGCGTTTAAGATTAGTGATGGGTTCGTTGTTGCATCTTGCGGTTTATATTCGTTGATTGCTTCAAAATCACCCGTGTCAGCAACAACGGTTGTCACTGCTTTAAGTTGTTCTAATTGACTAGACATAGTTTTCCCATTCTTATCATACAAAAGTTAATGTAGTGGCTTTAACCTATTATTTGTGCTGAAAAAACAATCTAATCTTCCAGAAAAACTGCGCAATAAATCGCCCGCCAGCAGCAAATAATCCTGTTAATAATATTTTTATAATACCTTTACAATCTGGTATTGTTGATATTATCATACAAATAAAGATAATGACTAACAATGTTAGTAAGCAATTAGTGAAAGGTAATTATGTCTCGTTATACGTTGGGATTAGACTACGGGTCGGACTCGGTAAGAGCATTACTCGTTGATGTTGCGACTGGTGAAGAACTTGCCAGCCATTTAGTAAACTACCCGCGCTGGGCACAAGGTTTATATTGTGACCCAAGTAAAGATCAGTTTCGTCAGCATCCACAAGACTATATTGATAGCCTTGTAGAAGTAGTAAATGGTCTTTGGTCACAAGTTCCAGCAGGTACTGCAGACAAAGTAGTGGGTATGAGCTTTGATACGACAGGCTCAACACCTGTAGCAATTAATAGCCAAGGTACACCACTGGCATTAACTGAAGAATTTGCAGAAAACCCAAATGCAATGTTCATTTTGTGGAAAGACCATACGTCTATTAAAGAAGCAAATGAAATCACTGAAGCTGCAACTAACAACGATGTGAACTACCTTTCACACATGGGCGGTATCTACTCTTCTGAGTGGTACTGGGCCAAAGCATTACATATTTTCCGCGTTGATAGCAGTGTTAAAGCAGCCACTTATTCATGGGTTGAGCACTGCGATTGGATGACCGCGCTAATGTGCGGCACAACACACCCTGAAGCATTAAAGCTAGGTCGTTGTGCAACGGGCCACAAACAAATGTGGAACGAGCAGTGGGGTGGTTTCCCACCAAACAGTTTCTTCAGCAATATCGATCCAATATTAGATGGTGTTGTTGATACGTTAAATGCAACGACAGAGCCAAGCGACCAAGTTGCTGGCAACTTAACTGCTGAGTGGGCCGAGAAGCTAGGTTTACCACAAGGTATCGTGATTGGTTACGGTGCATTTGACTGTCACATGGGCGCAGTAGCAGCCAATGTTCGCCCTGGCGTTCTAACTAAAGTAATGGGTACTTCAACTTGTGACATCACAGTAACGTCTAAAGAACAGCTAGGTGATACCTGCGTTAAAGGTATTTGTGGTCAAGTTGATGGCTCAGTGATCCCTGGGCTAATTGGCTTAGAAGCCGGTCAATCTGCATTCGGTGACTTATACGCATGGTTCAAAAACCTAGTACTTTGGCCAACTCGCCAACTTACAAATCTATCTGACGCTGAACAAGCGTTAGTTAACAAGCTAGAAGATTCAATCTTAGTTGATCTATCAAAAGCTGCGGCAGCACTGCCTGTAACAAGCAACGATGTAACTGCGCTTGATTGGGTAAATGGTCGTCGTACGCCAGATGCTGACCAAAGCGTTGCCATGGCATTAACAGGCTTAAAAATGGGCACTGATGCACCTAAGTTCTTCAAAGCACTTGTTGAAGCAACTGCGTTTGGCGCACGTGCTATCACTGAGCGTTTCCGTAGCGAAGGCGTACCAATCGAGTCAGTGGTTGTTATCGGCGGTATCTCTAAAAAATCAGACTACGTAATGCAAACTTGTGCTGATGTTTGGAATTGCCCAATCGACGTTTTAGAAAGTGAGCAAAGCTGTGCATTGGGTGCGGCAATTATGGCTGCGGTTGCTGCGGGTGAGCACGCAACAGTGGCAGATGCTCAAAAAGTTATGGCGTCGTCTGTATGTCATCAGTATTTACCAAACCCTGAGCGCGTTGCTGTGTATGACGAGCTTTATGCCAACTACCAAGCACTTGCAAGCTATGTAAACGGAGACAAAGCATGAGTTTTACTGAACTAAAACGTGAAGTCTATGAAGCGAACATGGAGCTGCAACGTCGTGGCTTAGTAATTTATACCTTTGGTAACGTATCGCAAATCGACCGCGACAAAGGCGTGATTGCGATTAAACCAAGTGGTGTTTCGTACGACCAAATGAAAGCCGACGACATGGTGATCGTTGACCTTGAAAACAACATTGTTGAAGGGTCTATGCGTCCGTCTTCTGACACTAAAACACATGTTCATTTATATCGCCACTTTGATTCAATTGGCGGTGTAACACACACGCATTCGACCTATGCAACTGCATGGGCGCAAGCAAAACAAAGCATTCCTTGCCTTGGCACAACTCACGCTGACTATGTACACGGTGACATCACCTGTACTCGTGAGCTAACCGATGAGCAAGTGAATGGCGATTATGAATTAGAAACCGGTATTCAAATTACTGATGCGTATCAAGACCGCGATCCGAAAGCTGCACCTATGGTGATTGTTGCGGGTCATGCGCCTTTCACGTGGGGTAAAGATGCCGCTCAGTCTGTATACCATGCCGCGCTACTCGAAGAGATTGCACGCATGGCGTATTTAACACGCACTTTAGATCCACACGCAGCTGAACTTAAAAAAGCTGTGATGGATAAACATTATCTACGTAAGCACGGTAAAAACGCGTATTACGGTCAGAGCAAATAGCAAGAATTTAGAGGATTATTAACATGACGACGATGACGAAAGAAGTCTGGTTTGTTACCGGCTCACAACATCTTTATGGTCCTAAGGTGTTAGAAATGGTTGCCAAAGACAGCGAAGCAATTGTAGCGGGCTTGAACAGCGAAGCTAATCTACCAGTAAACTTGGTATGTAAGCCTACCGTTAAGTCACCTGAAGAAATTCACGCTGTTTGCCAAGCGGCAAATACGGATCCTAACTGTGTTGGTTTAGTATTATGGATGCACACTTTCTCACCTGCGAAAATGTGGATTGCTGGCCTAAGCGAATTACGTAAGCCTTGGTTACACCTTCATACTCAGTTCAATGCAGCCCTTCCATGGTCTGACATCAACATGAACTACATGAATACGCACCAAAGTGCACACGGTGACCGTGAGTTCGGTTTCATCGGTACTGTAATGCGTAAAGAGCGTAAAGTTGTTGCAGGTCACTGGCAACGTGCTGACGTACAACAGCAGTTAGATGACTGGTGTCGTGCGGCAAAAGGTTGGGCAGAAAGCCAAACACTTAAAGTTGCGCGTTTTGGCGACAACATGCGTCAAGTTGCAGTTACTGAAGGTAACAAAGTTTCAGCGCAAATTACTTTTGGTTATGAAGTACACGCGTTTGGTGTCGCTGAGCTTGTAAAAGTGGTTGATACTATCACTGAAGAAGAAGTTGATGCACAGTTAGAGCTTTATAAGCAAGACTACGTAATTGCTGACGAAACTCTACAAGACGATTACGCAGTGAAAATGCTACGCAACGAAGCACGTTTAGAGCTTGGTATGGAGCGTTTCTTAGAGAAAGGCGGCTTTAAAGCATTCACTAACTGTTTTGAAGACTTATCAGGTCTTTCTGGTCTTCCTGGTCTTGCTACACAGCGCCTAATGTCGAAAGGCTATGGTTACGGTGGTGAGGGTGACTGGAAAACAGCTGCTATGGTTCGCATCATGAAAGTAATGGGTGAAGGCCGTGACGGCGGTTGTTCATTCATGGAAGATTACACTTACAACATGGGTGAAACTGACCAAGTACTTGGCGCACACATGTTAGAAGTGTGTCCTTCAATTGCAGCACAAAAACCACGTCTTGAAGTTCACCAGCACACTATCGGTGTGAAATGTGATGTAGGTCGTTTATTGTTTACTGCAAAACCGGGTGCTGCAATCAACGTATCACCAATTGATATGGGTAACCGTTTCCGTATTCTAATCAACGAAGTAGATACAGTGGCTCCGCCAGCTGATTTACCTCACTTACCGGTTGCTTCAGCGCTTTGGGAACCAAAACCAAATCTATCTGTAGCATCAGCTGCATGGATCCACGCCGGTGGTGCACACCACACTGCATACAGCCAAGCAGTAACAACCGATATGATTATCGATTTTGCTGAAATGGCTGGCGTTGAAACGATGATCATCGATAAAGATACGACGATCCGTGGTTTCAAAACAGAGCTTCGTCATAACGCAGCTTACTACATGCTAAAACGTGGCCTGTAAGAATTAGTACTTTATGTACTAGAACGTGCTGTGTGTGAGCACGTTCACCCCAAATTTTGTTGTCGATTAAGCCAGTGATGAGCCACGCTCTTCGCTGGCTTATGCTATTGTGAAGCTAAACATTTTAGGAGTAGATATGATCGATTTAAGCGCCTACCAAGGCATTATTTTTGATATGGATGGCACCTTAATTGACTCAATGGGCAGTCACTTACAGGCATGGCAGAAAGCTTGCGAAGCCTATGGGTATCCATTTGATTACGACTACATGTATAGCTTAGGCGGCATTCCGACCGTTAAAACAATTGAAATGCTTAACGAAAAATTTGGTTTAGATCATGACCCCTTGGTTGTGGCAAAAGATAAACACCAGTTTTGGGTTGATTTACAGCACCATCCACAGGTGATTGACGAAACCGTTGCTGTACTTGAAAAGTACCATGGTGTATTACCTATGGGCGTGGGCACGGGTGCTGACCGCGAACATGCAATTGCTCATCTAACAGATACTAATTTAATTAATAAAATTGGTGTCTTAGTGACTGCAAGTGATGTAAGTAAAGGCAAGCCAAACCCTGAAACATTCTTAAAAGTAGCAGAGCTTTTAGGTGTTGAACCAAGTAAATGCGTAGTGTTCGAAGACACGCAAATTGGTTACCAAGCGGCCAAAAGTGCGGGGATGGATTGCATCATGGTGAAAGACGGCAAAATCCAACTTTAGCGATTAAATTTGCAATGACACCTGTATTTGTATTATAAAACTATAAATACAATTACAAAAAGGTTATTCATATGTCATTGCAATGTGTTTTCCAAGGTTTAAAAACAACTCATCAAACAGCCAGTTCGAACACGAAAAAGTCGCGCGGGCTTTATGCATTGTTGGTGACATGTGGAATTGCCCTTACACCAGCTTGTGCTCATCAAGGAGACAATATGACTACTTCCCCTTCAGCATCAATGACGGCCTATGGCGTACTTGCTGATCAGACCCCAGTTAATCAAGTAACGCTGACTAACAGCAATGGTATTAGCGTTGATGTGATCAACTACGGCGGCATTATCACGCGTATTGAAACGCCAGATGCAAAAGGCGAAATGGGTAATATTGTACTGGGTTTAGATAACCTAGAAGCGTACACAAAAGCGACAACTTACTACGGTGCAATCATCGGGCGTTTTGGTAACCGTATCGCAAACGGTAAATTCACCTTAAATGGCACTGAATACCAATTAGCAACTAACGATGGTGACAACCACTTACATGGTGGTGTGCAAGGTTTCGATAAGAAAGTATGGAACATGACACCGTTCACGACGCAAAACAGTGCTGGTGTTACCTTAAGCTTAGTGAGCCCTGATGGTGACCAAGGTTACCCGGGTGAAGTGACGACTGAAGTAACTTACACGCTAACGAATAACAACACGTTAGATATGCAGTTTATTGCTACAACAAGTAAGCCTACCATCATCAATATGACGCAACACAGCTACTTCAACCTAGCAGGTAAAGGCGACATTCTTGATCACCAAATGCAAATTAACTCAAAAGCAATTACCCCTGTGGATGGCGGCTTGATCCCAACTGGTGAGTTGATGGATGTTGCAGGCACACCGTTTGACTTCCGTACTGCTAAAGCAATTGGTCAAGACATCAAAGCTAGCAACGAACAACTGAAACTAGGTAAAGGTTATGACCATAACTTTGTGCTTAAAGACACGCCAAGTAATGAACTTATTGAAGCGGCGACGGTTTACGAAGCAAACTCTGGCCGTACGTTAACAGTTTACACAGAAGAGCCTGCAGTACAGTTTTATTCAGGTAACTTCTTAGACGGTAGTACTCAGCAAGCGTCTGGCTTAGTGCATAATTTCAGAAGTGGTTTTTGTTTAGAACCACAGCATTTCCCTGATGCACCAAATCAGCCAACGTTCCCAAGCACAACATTATTACCGGGTGACGTGTATTCAACACGCATCGTGTACGAATTTGGTACAAAATAAAGGAACACAATCGTGAAAACAACAAAGCTTAAAAGCGCAATGCAAAAGGCTGGCTTAGCCAGCGTATTTGCCTTGTCGTTTGGTGCACTGACTGGTTGTCAGGCTACAGCTGAAGACAACACAGCTAAAACAACTGACGTGGCAGCCACAGAAAAAGCGCCAATCCAAGATAATGGTATTTTTACCAACCCACTTTTTCCTAATGGCGCCGATCCATGGCTTGAATACTGGGATGGTAACTATTACCTAACCACAACAACATGGACATCTGAGTTAGTGATGCGTAAATCACCAACGCTAGCAGGCCTTGCTGATGCAACACCTATCAATGTTTGGTCTGATTCAAACCCTGAGCGCTGTTGTAACTTCTGGGCGTTTGAGTTCCATCGTCTAAAAGGGCCAAACGGCTACCGCTGGTACATGATGTACACAGCTGGTACTGATGGCACTTTAGATAACCAACACTTAAACGTATTAGAAAGTGCCGGTGACGATCCTATGGGTCCATACGAATACAAGGGCGCATTAATGCCTAACGTATGGAACATCGACGGTAACTATCTAACATACAAAGACAAGCTATATGTGATCTACTCACAATGGCAGGGTGATCAGCAATTAAACATTATTGCTGAAATGGAAAACCCATGGACTCTGAAGAAGAACTCACCACATACGGTGATCACGCGTCCTGAGCTAGATTGGGAAATCAGTGGTCGTAAAGTAACTGAAGGTGCTGAAATTTTACAGCACAATGGCCGTACGTTTATGACGTACTCAGCAAGCTTCTGTAATACCCCTGATTACAAACTAGGTATGCTTGAGCTTGTTGGTGACGATCCACTTAAAGCGAGCAGCTGGAAGAAATACGATAAGCCAGTATTTGAGCGTACAGAAGAAGTGTTTGGCCCAGGCCATAACGGCTTTTTCTCGTCGCCAGACGGCACAGAAGACTGGTTAGTTTATCATGGTAATGATTCGGTAGAGCACGGTTGTAGTGCGACTCGTTCATTACGTGCGCAAAAATTTACTTGGAATGACGACGGCACGCCAAGCTTTGGTAAACCATTAACACCAGGCGTTGAAGTCGCACCGCCATCAGGTGAATACGGCCCACTAGTAACGCGAGTGCAAGGTCAGCGCTATCAATTAGTGAATGCAACAAGCGGCTTATGTTTAGACATTGCAGCTGATCCACAAGATGCACGTGCAGTACAACGTCAGTGCGCAAGCACCAATGGTCAATGGGTTATTGATGCAACAACAGATGGTTTTGTTCGTTTAGCGAACCGTGAAGACAGCAAGTTCTTAGAGCTTGAAAGCTGTAATGACGCAGATAACGCTAAAGTACAATCTGCAGCATGGCGCAATAACTTCTGTCAGCAATGGAAAGTAGCACCAAGTACAGATGGTAATGTCTCTATTACTAACCGTTACACAGGCAAGCCATTAGCGGTTGCTGGTTGTTCTGCCGCACAAAACCAAGCGGTTTTACAGCAAAGCGACGCAACAGCGTGTGGCGACTGGCAATTACGCCCTATGGGCAGTGTTGTCGTATTAAGCCAACAAAGTGGTAAAGCACTTAGCGTGGCTGGTACGGTTAAAGCGGGTACCAATGTTGAGCAACAAGCTTTTACGCATAAAGATGCACAGCAATGGTTCTTCGCACCAACTGATACAGGCTATGTAAGCCTTAAACAAAGCGCTGACAGCGAGTTCTGTGCTGCGGTAGCTGATAACGCCTTAGTACCAGGTGCCAACGTAGAAATGGCTTCGTGTGCAGCGAAAACAGCACAGTGGCGTATTGCTCCAGTAGAAGGCGGTGGTGTTATGCTGATCAACCGCTACACAAAGCAAGCACTTGGTTTAAGTAACTGTGGTTTAGCTGAAAACACTAACTTCGCACAACAACCTGATTTAGGTAATAAGTGCCAAGTGTTCCATCTGCGTGAACCAAATTAAGTTATAAGTAAAAAATCGACTCAACCAAAGCCACTTCATTTATGAGTGGCTTTTTTTGTGGCTGAAGACTGTAAGTTAGCGAGAGTAAAGTTCCAAGCTGAGCGGTGGGGTTGTTATGTGTGGCGTACCTCTCAGCACTTGCTCTGTTCATTTTTGGGTAGGTTGGGTAGAGCGAAGCGAAACCCAACATAACCCCTACACCTTCATGACCCCTAATTAATTAAATAACCTAAAGGCTGCCATTGGCCACTATTTTTACTCAGGCTCAGAGTTTCTAGGGCATGCTCCTTATTGGTGAAGCTTGTTTGAAATTGAACCACTAAATATTCGCCATTAGGCATTCCAGGTAGTGATGAATATTCTTGTACATCAAAATAAGTACGAGACATTACGCGACCAAGAGGAATACGAAGTTGCTCTAATGCCAAGCGCCATTTTGGCTCTGGTGTGGCTGTCTGAAATATGTGATCTGTTTGCTGCCAACTCTGCACGTATTGGCCGCTATCAACAAGCTTAAGCCATGCTCTTGCTGTTTCAATTGAAGTTGAATCTTTTGCTTGAGCAAAAAAGCTCATCCATAAACATGTAATCAATAAACATGCTTTAAACGTAAATCCATTTACTGAAACTAATAAAATGTTACGCATAGAATGACCTTACTTAATTCATGGGATGCAGCCATCTTACGTTTGGATTGGTTAAATTCTATACTGAAAAAGTGCTATGAGAGGGTTTTTGAAGTGACGTATTAATACTTATTTCTTATTTTGTGTTTTTGCTCGTTTTAACTGAGAGTGAAGTGTTTAGGTTTATTTTAAATTATATGCTTTTGTTTTTTAAATATAAAAACTATGTTTCTTCACTGCTTATTTTTTAAAGTAGGCGCTTAAAATATTGTGTTTTTAATGGTTAAGGAAGTTTCGTATTTGCTTGATCGATAATTCAGAGCCCGCATTTTCACTGTATTTTGCCCCTTTTTAGGGAGGTAAGAGGGAGTTAGCGATGGGAGAGTTACAAGAGTAAAGTTGGCTTTGGCCAGAAATATACTACCCAAATGTTGGGCCTTAGCTATTTGCCGTCACTTGAAAACCCTGATAATGCAAACTACCCTCAACGATGAACCAGCAAGGGTAAACTTTATATGGATAGTTCGCTTAATTCGTTACGAAAAAAAGCTGAAAAAGACCTGAGTAAAGCAACGCTTGATAGCAATGTTGTTTTGGTTGAAGACAGTGATCTTGATTTTACTATTATCAACAAAGTGTTATCACCTCAATATAATGTTAGCCGCTTCTCAACAGCTGAAGCATTGTTAGAGCAATTAGGTGATCTAAAAGTATCACTTTTCTTATTTGATTATCGGTTGCCCGGTATGGACGGTATCGACCTATGTCAAACCATTCGTAGTGTTCCTGCGTTTGAGCATACGCCCGTAATCATGTTGACGGGCGAAAATTATACAAACTTTGAATATAAGTTTTGGGACGCAGGATGTAATGATTTTATTGCTAAACCCTACAGTGCCGTAACACTTCAAAAACGTGTAGAAAAAGAGCTGAAATACAGTGCTTTGCTTGAGCAACATAAAGAAGCATCAATGATTGACTCGCTCACGAAAGTTTTTAATCGACGCTATTTAGAAGTGGTGATGAATCAACTGAGTGCAAGGTACGAGTCACCCGAAGTCTCTGTGTTATTACTGGATATTGATTATTTTAAAAAATATAACGACCGTTATGGCCATTTGGCAGGTGATGCAGCGCTTGTATCAGTTACTAACACTGTGAAAAGAGCATTAGCACGCGACACTGATTTTATTTCACGTTGGGGTGGTGAGGAGTTTGCTGTTGTTCTTCCACACACTAACTATGAAGGCTGTCAGTTGGTGGCAAAACGAATAATAGACCTATTGCACGAAGAGCATTTACCTCATGAAGGTTCACCCTGTGGCTACTTAACTATTTCAATTGGCGGGGTGACTGTTCCTGAATCTCCAAGAGATTGGAAGACACTTTTCTTAAAGGCCGACGAAAACCTGTACGAAGCTAAAAAGAGCGGTCGTAATCAATACTGTTTAAAGCCAGAGGTCTGAACTTTATACCAACACACTCATCAATACACCGGGATCGCTTATACCTGCTTCTTTTAGCGCGTCGCTAATTGATTGGCTAAGAGACATTATTTGCGTATGGATTTCCATGACCATTTTGGTCTGTGTTTCAACTTGCACTTTAACCGCTTCATCTTCTTGGTTTTTAAGTGCTTGCAGTTTGGCTAATTGCTCTTTGGCAAGTTCAAGCTGTTCTTTGAGTTTTTCTAGTTGTTCAACCATTTTGCGGATATGCGCAGGGAGTTCGCTAGATACTTCTTCTTTTTGCGTGGGCTCTGCTTCACGACCAGAGAGTTTATTCATCTCTTGGTTGCTGAGTTTGTAGCCTACGTTGGAGTTGGTATTACTGCTTGCTTTATCTGCATTTGAGATAGTTAACGCACTAGATAATGAGTTAATAGTCATAATGATTGAGTTAAAAGGTAAAGATAGCTATGTATCGGCAAAGGGTACGTGAGCTTTAGAAAAAAAGCCGGCTTTTTTAACCGGCTTTTCCAGACAACAAATAGTTGAGGTGAGGCAGCTCACCTCACTTTGTTACTCTTGTGCAGCTGCTGCATCAAAGAGTGCTTTTATTTCTTCAGCGCTAATCGCACCGTTGAAAATTTTCAGTTCATCGATAGCACCGTGGTATGGCGTATCCCAGTAGTTAACACCGAGAGCAAACTCATTTGTTTCACCAGGAACCGTGAATACACGTGGGAAGCCATCGGTTTCTAGCTGTAATTCACCGTTAACATACATCTTCAACACATCACCGTTCGTACCATCAACAGTGAATGCAACATGTGTCCATTCTTTTGCTGGAATACGGCTATCTAGTTCAGCATTATCGAAGAAGGCACCGTTATTTGCCCATAAACGCGTTAGCGCTGAGCCTGCCATCGATGGTACATAACTTAACCATGCGTTTGCACTTGCACCGGCAAAGAATGCTGTAGTGTAATCAGTGAAGGTTTCAGGTTTTAACCACATAGATACTGAGTAATCATTGGTCGTGATTAAGTTATCCGGTAAACGAACACCTGAACCTTCTAGGAATACTGCTTGACCCATGATACCGTCAACAAAAGTTACGTTACCACCAGTATTGTTGATGAAACCACCCGTTGGTTTACCCGCTGCATACGCACCGTTTAATGCACTTAGGTCACCTTCGAAGCTGTATTCAGCAGGTGCAAGTGATTTTAAGGTTACATCGAATGACTTAGTATCAGTAAAGTCTTTGTACTTAATAGTTGCAGTTAATGTCACTACTTGGTCGCCAGCAGAGGCGCTAGGTTGTGTCACAACAGCTGTACCATTAACCGGTTTTAAGTACTCTTCGTTGTTTGATGTCCAGCTAATACCAGATACAAATGGACCGACTCGTGGTAATTCAAAGCTATCACGAACTGCCGATACATCACCTAAATCAAGCGCATCTGTAATGAAGTCTTCGAATTTAGTCGGATCTGTCAGGTTATTGATAGCCGCACCATTGATATCTAAGCCGTTTAGCGCATAGTCATAGACGATAAATTCATCAATTTGACCTTGGAAAGGTAAGTCCCAACCGTAGTTCACACCAAGGGCAAAGTTACCTGTTTGTGTGCTAAAGAAATCAGGGCGAGGCATCGAACCTGCACGTACACCATCACGATAAAGTGTTGCAGTGCCATTAGCATAAGTGATGGCAATATGATTCCAATCCATTACTGCTGGTGAGTCAGAGATGATTTGGTTCCACATATCTGTGCCATCATCAGCTAAGTAACGGCTCCAAAGCATTGGTGTTGTTGTAAAGTGGGTACTACCCGGGATCAAGCTCATCCAACGTGCATCAGAGGTTGATGCGAAGAATGTAGGCGTAAAGTTAGTTAGTACTGTTGGTTTAAACCAATACGAAATGGTGTACTCATCGCCTGTTACTAACTCATCAGGTAAACGTACGCCCGTTGCACCGTCAAAGTTAAATGCTTTACCTGTTTGACCTTCTGCGTATGCAGCTGTACCAGCACCCACATTTAACATGTTGTTATCTGTTACACCCGCATCATCTAGGTTACCTAACCCATCACTGAGTGAATCTTCAAATGCATAGTGTGCAATCGCATTTTTAAACTCTGGGCGCGCTTCTAGATTTACATTAAATGTTTTAGTCGTGCTTTCACCGTTTAAAGAGATATTAGCCGTTAAAGTAACCGCTTTATCACCACGATCTGGCGTTGGAATGAATACAGAGCCTTCACTGGTGATGTAGTATTCATCACTGCTTTCCCAGTTAATTGCAGCACCGTCTTTACCTTTCGTTGGTAATGAGTAGCCTTCGTCAGCAATTGATAATTCAGTTTTGATATCAAGTGCTTCTTGAACAGTGCCTAGCACGTTAGCGGTATCTGTGATTTCATCACGTTTACTTGCCCAAATGGTAGCGCCTTCGCTTGATGTAGCTGATACAGTTACAGCCATTGCTTTAGTTGCATCATCCCATTGCCATTTAGCCACGCCAAAGTAAGTACCAGAATCTAACTCAAGTTTAATATTTGAGTCATCAATCATGTACCAGATACCTGGATCATCACCGGTTACTGAGTGATCTTCGTTTAAAGCAATATGCATTGAGCGAATAGCATCTGTATTTACATCATTGCCATGGTTGATAAATTTGTAATAGCCGTAAAGCTCATCTGCCACAACCATGTTGTCGCCTTCAAGCGGCACATAACGTTGTGGAGAAGCCATAGGCCAACCTAATGAGTTAATGAACATTTCATGTACGCGAACTTGGTGCGCTTCTGAAATGGTTGGGAACTCAGTCGATGTTTGCGGGAAACGCGTATGCGTAACTAAGATATGACGACCTGTCGCTTCATCGTAGTAAGCAGAGTTATGGCCCGGTGATTGGTAGCCCCATGCTGGTGCTGTTTCGCCAAGTTCTTGCGTGTACTCAAAGCCGCCCATTAGTTTTTCGCCGACCTCCAGACCGCCGATAGCTGCAATGTCATTACCTGCGTTATCTAGATAAGGGCCATCCGGTGTTTTTGAGCGAGCAACACGGATGTTGTAGCCACCATTAAGATCAAAACCAGCAACAGAGAAGAATAGGTAGTAGTATTCACTTTCTGGGCTGTACATGACAAATGCACCTTCCATCGCACGGAAGTCACCGCCAACTAGCTTTTTACCATAGCCTTGACCTGCTTCTGGCATACCTGTTTCTTCGTCCATTGCTAGCACGAAAATACCGCCAGAGTATGAGCCGTAAACCATCCAAAGTTTGCCATCAGCATCATAGAAAGCTGCAGGGTCAATGGCGTTAGGATCAACGGCACCATTCCATGTTGTCTGGCCATTATCAAGTGGGTAAGCTGCAAACTCTGCTTCTGTACGATAACCGCTGCGTAAGAAAATACCTTTGTTTGTATACGGACCTTCGATATTGTCAGCTTCAGCTAAACCAAGGTAAGAGCGGTTCCAGCACACTTCATCAACAACATCCGGTGTATCTGGGTTATCTTGTGCGCAGTGGTTGTAGTAGAACCAGAACTTGCCATTTGGCGCCTGAATAACATCAGCAGCCCAGTTTCCTGTGAAACCGTCTGTCCATTCAATGCCTTCGGCAATTTCACCTGTGTAGTTGTAATCAAATAATGGGCTTTCATTAACGGCTTCGTTAGCTGAAAGGCTCGAAATCATTTCCCAGTTCAAGAGATCAGTCGATTTAGCGGCAGCAAGGTGTGACCCAAAAATATAATATGTGTCGTCGACTTTAACGACAGAAGGATCGTGCACGCTTACATTGGTAACCATTACACTACCTGATTCAGTGTATTCAACACTGCTGCTTACAGTCGGTTTTGCACTTTGCGGGTCGGCAACCGCTGGTGCTGTGTCAAGCTTAGTACCATCTTCTTTGCCACAACCTGTCACAGCCAAAGAGCAGGCTATGACCATGGCTAATTTATTTAATTTCATTTTATGTGTCCTCTTGAAACTGGGATTCATTTTTTTATTCGATTGTTGTCAATAAAATTGCCGCGCGCCTATATCAAACTAATAAGAACGTAGTATTGTAATTTTATAGTACGATTTAAAATGTGCAAATACTTTTGCAAAGGTAATTGATATGTAAACATGAAGTATCAGTGTTTACAATATGTACAGCGTGATTTTAATTTTTTCAAGTTGCCATTTTTGGCGTTTTTTTCGCTGTTTTTGCGCTATTAGGGAAGTTTTTTGCTTATCTGAAAGTGGGGATTTTCCGTTAAATTTGCTTATTTGTATTACATTTGAGCATTAAAAACGGCTCTTAAAGAGCCCTTTTTGATATTACTTGTCTTGTTTACTTAGACCTTCAGTGGTCATGATAATACGTTTAAGTGTGCCATCTTCGTTGTAGTAAAGTGGCTCAATCGCCACTGAACGACGAAAGCGCCCGCCACTTGGTTTGCCATCAATCGGTGGTACAGCACCAGTATGGTAAATAAAGTAGTCTTTACCTTTGTATTCGATGATTGATTGGTGGTTGGTTTCGCTGTTACCGGCGATCTCATTCAAGATACCTTTATATTCCCACGGTCCATGAATGCTTTTGCTCATGGCATAACAGATCTTCTCTGGGAACTCACACGCGTACGATACATAGTAATTGTCGTTTTTCTTATGAACCCATAGCGCTTCGGTAAAGTTTGGTAAATCAAGCGTTTTAATTTCACCATCAAGAGACAGTAAGTCGTCGCTCAGCTTTACGTATTTTGGCATTAGGTTACCAAAGAACATGTAAGTATCGCCATTTTCTTCTGTATAAATAGCCGGGTCGATGTCGTCCCAATCATTTGGCGTGTGCTTGGTCATATCATCAGTAACAAGCGCGTGACCAATCGCATCTTTAAAAGGGCCTGTTGGTGATTTAGAAGTCGCAACACCAATTGCAAAACCTGGTTTTGTATCGTTGTGGCGAACTGTGGTAAAGAAATAGAAAGTGCCATCACGCTCAATCATGTGTGAAGCCCATGCTTCACCTTTAGCCCATTTAAAGTCTGTTGCTTTCATGATTGGGCCGTGTTTTTTCCAGTTCACCATATCTGTTGATGAAAAGGCTAACCAGTCGTGCATTTCAAAAAACACGTCATTATTAGGGGCTTCATCATGGCCTGTATAAAGGTATACGGTGTCATTGTGAACAAGTGCCGCAGGGTCTGCAGTAAATACATCGGTAAATAATGGGTTTTGTGCAACAGCTAAGCTGCTCGAAAAAAGTAATGGTAGCGCCAACGCTTTCAATTTCTTCATGAGTGTCCTCTGTGACTAATAATTGTTGTTCGAACTGCAGCTTTTGTACTTAGAGCTCGCTCTAAATGACCAGATAATACACAGTGTATGCCTGATTATACTGAGTAACTGATTGTTTACATCGAAACAAACCAGTAAAAGTGCAGCAAAAAATAACTCTATATTGTATTATTGTATTTTTATCATAGTAGCATCAAAATACGCCGGGTAAATAACTTGTTAGCCCTTTTTTGTCGCTCTGGATGAACTAAAGACAAATTAAACAAGCAAACAAATAAACGCTAAGTGACTGATAATAATGGGTCTATATAAATTCCCAAAATAAAAACGCAGCCCTTTTTGAGTTTGTAACGTGTTATAATTACAACGTTTTTTGTAAACATAATGGCACTAATTTTAATTTGGCTTTTTGAGTTGACTGTTAAATAATCATACAATATGATTAAAGTTCAGGCAGCAATGTATTAACATAATAAAATGTAGACACACTCGCGCACCGTTTTGACAACACACGATGCACAATGCAGTGGTCACTCTTCGGTAACTGAATGGGGAAAGTTCAGCGGACCGATATAACTATAATTTGGAGAACACCGCTTATGTTTAAAAGAACACACATAGCCAGTGCTGTAGTTATGGCATTTACCTGTCAATTTGCTTTTGCACAGGAGGAAGCACCAAACACTCCTGAGAATAACGTCGATGAGATGGAGGTTATTCAAGTATCAGGTATTCGCGGCAGTTTAAATAAAGCGCTAGATGAAAAACGTGCAAGCGTTCAAATCGTGGATGCAATTGTTGCTGAAGATATTGGTAAATTCCCTGATAACAACGTAGTTGAAGCACTACAACGTGTGACAGGTGTACAAACAACAGGCCGTGGTGCTGGTGAAGTAAGTGCGGTTTCAATCCGTGGTCTTACTGATGTTAATACCACAGTCAATGGTCGCGCTATCTTTACAGGTGCGGGTCGTGATGTGGCGCTGCAAGACATTCCTGCAAGTTTACTTTCAGGCGTAACAGTTTATAAAACCCGTTCGGCGGACCAAATCGAACGCGGTATCGCAGGTGCGATTGATATTAAAACGCATCGTCCTTTCAACTTCGAAGGTGAAAAAGTTGTTTTAGCGGCACGTGCGATTTACTCAGATCAACCAGATGAAGTTGATCCAAATATCAGTGCGTTACTTTCTAATCGTTGGGAAATCGACGGTGCTGGTGAGTTTGGTGCACTTTTCAATATTTCTTATGCTGAAACACATTACCGCGATGACACCATCACAGCGGGTGCTGCATTCCCATTCTTTACTGATAAACCACAGTACAACTACTCACCGTATTCACGTGTTCCAAATGAATTCTGGACTCAAGGTACTGAGTTAGGTCTACCGACAGCGGCTGGTTCTACTTTAGACGTAAATGGTGAGCCAACTGAATACCTATTAGCACGTGATGCTATTTTTGGTACTTCATTCACCGGTCTTCGTAAGCGCCCGGCAGCGTCTGTATCTTTACAGTGGGCACCAGATGAATCCCTAGAAATCACAGCTGAAGGCTTCTACACAGGTTACGAAAACGAATCGCAAAACGCGATGTGGTTCTCAAATACATTCGAAAACGGTAACGGCTTCATTGAAACTCCAACGGTGTTTGATGGCACTAATGTGGTTAAAGAAAAGCAAGCGATTGGCGCTGGCGGTTTCCAAAGTGGTGACTACTCGTACGGTAAAACAGATAGCTACTTATATGCGCTAGGTGCCGAGTGGCAAGCAAGCGATTACCTAACCATTAATACAGAAGTCGTTTACCAAGATAGTGAGTACGAAACAGACTTCTTCGCAATGCGTTTTGACCGCACTGCATATGGCTTAGATGTAGACTTTAACGATAAAGACGGCGTACCAGGTATTGCGTTTTGGGATGATCCAAACACAGCGGTAAACGAAGCAGATATGGCTGCTATCGAAAACTGGAATGCAGGTACTATTTATGACAATGGCGGCGGTAACGCGGGTGACGCATTAACCTTCACATTTGATGCTGAATACCTAATTGGTGGTACTTATTTTGATAAAGTGAAATTCGGTGGCCGTTACGAAAAACGTACTGCGCAAGAGTACACGCGTGGTCAAGATACTGGCATTGCAAACACATCTGTAGCTAGCTTAATTGAGCAATTAGCTGCAGCTGGGGCATCTGGTGATGGTTCTGGTATTGTGTTCCAAGTTGATGATTATTTCGATGGCCGTGCTGACGTCTTCGACAGCTTTGTAACTGCTGACGGTGGTTACATGCTAGATAACGGTGATGCTGTTCGTAGCGTATACGGCCTTGAAGCTGAAGACGTATACAAAACATTTGATATCGAAGAAAACTCATACGCGCTATATGCCACAACTAACTTCTTCTTAACTGAAGATATCAGCGGTGAGTTTGGTTTACGTTATGTAAGCTACGAGCAAGATATGGACTTTATTGCTGAATCTGGCGGCATGAACTCAAATGTATTTGAAGAAAGCTCAGCAAGTGCTGATAGCAGCGCATTACTACCAAGCTTAGTACTTAACTGGAATATCACTGATGATGTAGTGGGCCGTGTCGCGTACACAGAAACATTACGTATGCCTAACTTTGCTGACTTAAACGCGCTGCAATACTGGTACGATCCATTAACAGAAGGTGCTACATACGGTACTGGTACGGGTGGTAACCCAGAGCTTAAACCAACAGAATCAAAGAACTATGACGTATCACTTGAATGGTACTTCGCAGATACAAGTTCACTTTACGCAGCTTACTTTAAGCGTGAAATTGAAGGCTTAGTTGTTGCGGGTCGTAAGCAAGTAGTGCGCGAAGGCGATGATGGCGTAACACGCCCATATGTATTAAGTGCACCAGTGAATGCTTCAAACGGTGAACTATCTGGTTTAGAAGTTGGTTTAGTTTACTTCCCAGAAAACTTACCAGAGTACTTAAACGGTTTTGGTGTGCAAGCAAGCTATACGATGCTTGATTCAGAGCAAGATACACCTGAATTCAATGAGCTAGGTGAAATCTCTGGTTATGTTGATTCACAAATGGCTGGTGTTTCTGATGAATCGTACAGCATCGTAGGTATCTACGAGCGTGACTCATTCGATATGCGCTTATCTTATGTATGGCGTTCTGAGTTCTACACAGGTAATGAAGCGGCAATCTTTGCTAACCCGATTCAATTCTGGAGTCGTCCTGAGCAAAGCTTAGATTTCCAATTTAGCTACAATGTGAATGATGATTTAGTGGTTACTTTTGATGCAACGAACATCCTAGATGACGTATATCAAAACTACTATGGTGAAGGTAACGACAACCTGTTTAACTTTGGTAACGGTATCTACTCACGTACATTCGCACTTGGTGCACGTTATTCTTTCTAATTTTCTTAAATAGACCCAAAAACCCCGGCTTAGCTGGGGTTTTTTATTGGTTTTTATAAACCAAACCATCGGTCGAAAAGAGTTGCGATTTAATAAGTATGATAATACTATTAATTAGATTAGCATTAAATTTACAAAAATAACGAACGCAATGGCCAAGCTGTGTAATATCTAGGGCTATAAATTTATTTGATACGCAATGTTGAAAGCTTTTTAGCATTACTTGAAATAGTGAGCGGCGGCTCATTATTGACCAATTAGGGTGTTGTTGTATGGAATCTCAAAAGTTATCCGTTGTAGAAAAGGTCGGCTTTGGCGCCGGCGACATGGCAGTAAATGTCATGGTTGCAGCGTTATTCTATTTTATGTCTTTCTTTTACACCGATATCTACGGACTTGATCCGGTTGATATGGGTGTGTTGTTCTTAGTGGCGCGTTTTGTTGATGCCTTTACCGATCCATTAATGGGGGTGATCACCGACAAAGTGAAAACCCGTTGGGGTCAGTTCCGGCATTGGTTCTTATTTTTATCTGTGCCTTATGGTTTATCGGTCGTACTGTTATTTACCACGCCTGATTTCGACTACAACATGAAGTTAGCTTGGGCTTATGCCACGTACTTGTTTGCGACCTTGATGTTTACCGGTGTTGCTATTCCTTATATCTCTTACATTGGTGTATTAACTGCCGATCCTAAAGAGCGTTTGTCAGCTAATGGTTACCGTATGTTCTTCGCTAAGATTGCCAATGTAGTGATCGTATTTTCAGTGCCGCTACTTGCCTCATATTGGGGAGATGGCAGCTTGTCGTATGGTTATAAACTGGCAATGGCATTGGTATCGGCATGTGCCGTAGCACTATTTTTGTTTTGCTTCTTTACTACTCGCGAACGTATTACCCATGAGCCACAAACCGAAGGCGTACTTACGCAATTAAAAGTACTTATTAAAAACGACCAATGGTTACTACTGTGTGCAGCATGTGTGCTTGGTACGCTTGGCTATGCGATTCGTGGCAGTGTTGCTATGTATTACGCAACCTATTACTTAGGTGTACCAGATTTAGCAGGTGCCTTTACCAGTGCAGGTATTGCAGCATCTATTGTCTCAATGGTGGCAAGTACGTGGATCACCCAGCGTTACTGTAAAATGAAGCTATTCCGTCAATCACAAATTGCCGTGCTATTTATTTCATTACTAATGTACTTTGTAGTGCAGCCTGGCGATGTAATGACGGCGTTTGTGCTTTATATCATCTTGTCATTTGTGGTTGATTTACATGCGCCAGTGTTCTGGTCTGCCATTGCTGAAGCCGTTGATTACGGTGAAATTAAAGACGGCGTTCGTGCATCAGGTCTATCGTTTGGTGGTATTTCATTCTGCCAAAAAGCCGGGGGCGGTTTAGCGGGCTTAGCGGGTGGTTTATTACTGGCATTTTTTGAGTACAAGCCTAACGTTGAGCAAACCGAATTTACCCTAATGGGCTTAGCACTGATGCTAACTATCATTCCTGGTGTATTCCACGCCTTGCTAGGTCTGATCTTGAAAAAATACAAAATTACCGATGAGTACTATACGGATATGGTTATTCATAAACGCCTACCAAAATAACCACTCTTTAAACGCACACACTAAATAAGTGTGTGCGCTTTGCTCTTTAAAATAACAATTCGCTGGGAGACAACAGTATGAACACATTCAAAGTTAGCTATTTGGCAAGCGTTTGCGCTGCAATATTAACTGTGACCGGTTGCAGTGAGCTGCCAACAGACAGTAAACAAGCCGCTTCTGTGGAGCATGCTGAACATACCAGCGAACAACATTTATTTGCCCTAAATCAAGTAAGTTTAAGCGCCAGCCCGTTTTTACATGCGCAGCAAACGAATGTGCGTTATTTATTAGCTCTTCATCCTGATCAGCTGCTTGCTCCTTACCTGCGTGAAGCCGGCCTTGAGCCAAAAGCGCCTAACTATGGCAACTGGGAAAGCACTGGCCTTGATGGCCATATTGGTGGTCATTACCTTTCTGCCTTGAGTCTTGCGTGGGCAGCCACCGGTGACGAAGAATTAAAGCAGCGTTTAGATTATATGCTAAGCGAGCTGGAGCGCGCCCAACAAGCCACAGGTGGTTACTTAGGTGGTATTCCAAATGGCGATGAAATGTGGCAGCAGATTGAAAAGGGTGAAATCAAAGCCGACTTATTTAGCTTAAATGACCGCTGGGTACCGCTTTATAACATCGATAAAATTTTCCATGGCTTGCGTGATGCATATGACGTAGCCGGTAGTGATAAAGCCAAACAAATGCTATTTAAGTTAGGCGAATGGTTCTTAGCGACCACTGCAAAGCTAACTGATGAACAAGTTCAACAAATGCTGTATTCAGAGCATGGTGGCTTAAATGATGTGTTTGCTGACATGTACTTTATTAGTGATGATGAGCGCTACTTAAAGCTAGCCCGCCAGTTTTCTCATAACATCATTATCGAACCTTTATTACACAAAGAAGATAAGTTAACGGGCCTGCATGCCAATACGCAAATTCCAAAAATTATTGGCATGTTGAAAGTAGCAAATGCCAGCGATGATGAAGCATGGCAGCAAGGTGCTGACTTTTTCTGGAAAACAGTCAGCCAAGAGCGCTCAGTATCAATTGGCGGTAACTCAGTACGTGAGCATTTTCATGATAAAAGTGACTTCACGCCAATGGTTGAAGATGTTGAAGGCCCTGAAACCTGCAACACTTACAACATGATGAAACTAAGTAAGTTATTGTTTTTAAAAAGCGGTGATACGCGCTATTTAGACTATTATGAGCGCGCCACATATAACCATATTTTATCATCACAACACCCAGAGCATGGTGGTCTTGTTTACTTTACCTCAATGCGTCCTGGTCATTACCGTATGTATTCTTCAGTGCAAGATTCAATGTGGTGTTGCGTAGGCTCAGGTATTGAAAATCACAGCAAATATGGTGAGCTGATTTATAGCAATACTGGCAAAGAGCTATGGGTGAACTTGTTTATTCCAAGCACGTTAAATTGGCAACAGCAGGGTTTGCAGATCACGCAAGACAGCCAATTTCCAGATGATAACAAGGTTTCACTGACCGTGAATCGTTTGTCTGAGGGGCAAAGTGCTGAGTCGGTAATTCATATTCGTAAACCGTCTTGGCAGCAAGGTGAGCTGAGCTTTACTTTAAATGGACAGGCTGTAAGCGCAACCGAAAAAGACGGTTACTACAGCATCAGCCATGCATGGCAAAGTGGTGATAAGCTTGCCTTTGAGCTTAACCCTAAGCTTTATACTGAGCAGCTCCCTGATGGTCAGCATTATTATTCGGTGATGTACGGACCTGTTGTAATGGCCACCAAAGTACAAGCATTTGCCAATGAAAAGCTTAACTTTGTTGCTGATAATAGCCGCATGGGCCACATTGCTGCAGGGCCGACTTGTCCGCCAGAGGCTCTACCAATTATGCTGAGCGAGCCAGAAAAATTTATTGCCGATCTCACTCGTAAACCGGGCCAAGAGCTCGCATTTATCGCCGATAAAAATGTGGCGATTGCTAAACAAGGTATCGATAACACTAAGAGCACAGAGCTAATTCCGTTCTTCCGCTTACACGATAGTCGCTATCAAGTGTATTGGCCGCAGCAAAGCGAAGCTGAGTTCACGCAATTTGTTGCCGATGCAAAAGCGGCTGAGCAAGCGAAAGAGCAGCTTCGTTTATTAACCGTGGATCAAATTACACCGGGTGAGCAACAGCCAGAAGTTGAACACGACTTTAAAGGTGAAGGAACCCGCGCAGGTGTTAATAATGGCCACCATTGGCGCGATGCGACAGGTTGGTTTGAGTATCAGCTTAGTAACCCAGAACAAAAAGCGGTTGCTTTGCGTGTTCGCTATTTTATTGGCGATGTGAATCGTCATTTCTCAATTAATTTAAATGGTGAGCAATTAGCAGCAGTTAGTTTGCCTGTAGGTAAACCAACTGATGAGTTCTACACCATTGATTACCCGTTAACAGAAGCAATGAAAAAGTCGAAAACGCTGACCTTACGTTTTGCTGCCGACAAAGACTCTGTTGCCGGTGGTATCTATGGTATTCGTTTAATTAACGCACAATAAAGAGTTGGCTATGTTAAGCAACAATGTGTTTGCGACGGCTAAAGAGCATGTTTTACCGTCGCTTTTAGATAATAGCGCTGAGCAACACAGTTTTTACCGAACACCGACAGGGCTTGGTTATCGAGTAATTGAGCAAGGTCAGGGGGATAAACCTAGTTGGGATGCCACAGTGACTGTACATCAACGGGTTACCCTTAAAAATGGTCGGGTGTTGTTCGACACTCGCAAGCAAGGCGCTGCTGTAGAGTACGAAATTGCAGAGGCGATAGTGGGCTTGCAAGAAGCGTTGCAATTAATGAATAAAGGCAGTCGCTTTGAGGTTTTAATCCCTGCACACCTTGCGCGCGATGTGTACAGCTCATTTATTGATAAAAAGCATCAGCAAGGTTGTCAAAGCCCCATGCTAGTTGATATTACCTTGGTTGATTTTAATTAATAATATCTAACTGGAGCCTCAAGCTAGCTCGCTTGAGTAAATAAAAAACCTGCAATTTGCAGGTTTTTTTGGTTTGAATAATTACTTTGTGAGCTTGGTTTTGAGCTTATTTAGGTCGGCGGGGTTAACAACCGGCCAATCGTTTTTCCAGCTCATAGGTAAAATACGTAGCTTTTGCACGCCGTTGTCGGCTGTTTCGTAGGCGTGTAATACTAAATAGTCTTTACCATCAAAGGTGTATGCAGCATTGTGGCCAAGAGCAGCCCAATCTTTATTACCTTCAATAACTAAGCTACCACCGCCATCAACCATAGATCGACCTTGCTGATCTAAATATGGCCCTTCAACGTTTTTGCTGCGACCTACGCGTACATTGTAAGTACTTTTTACCCCTTGGCAGCACTTATCAAATGATACAAATAGGTAATAATAGCCATTCTTTTTGAAGATATAAGGTGCTTCAATCGGACCATGTTCCGTGTTTGGACGACTCGCAATGTGGTGCCATTTTTCAGGTTTTGCTAAGCGCACCATGTCATCATCAAGTTGTACTAGTTTTAAACCGCCCCAAAACGAACCAAAGCTCATCCACGGTGTACCGTTATCATCTTCAATAATCGCAGGGTCGATAGCGTTCCAATCGTCACGCTCTGGCACAGACTCGACTACAATACCGTAGTCAATCCACTTGTAATCAGGTGACGATGGGTCAAGAGTTTCGTTAACTGTTACACCAATTGCCGAAGTGTTTTTGCCAAATGCAGAGACTGAGTAATAAAGGTAAAACTTACCATTTTTCTCGTACACATCGGGTGCCCATAAGTGGCCACCAAAATTAGGTGACACGCGTTTTGCCCAGCTAGGCTCGTCTTTAAATACCCGGCCTGTAAGTTTCCAGTTGGTTAAATCTTTAGATTCATAATAGGTAATACCAGGGCCTGTGCTAAATACATAATATGTATCGCCTTCTTTCGCCATCACTGGGTCGTGTACTTCAACTTGCTTTGCAGATACGGCTG
This sequence comes from Pseudoalteromonas sp. Ps84H-4, assembly GCF_024124645.1. Lineage (NCBI taxonomy): Bacteria > Pseudomonadati > Pseudomonadota > Gammaproteobacteria > Alteromonadales > Pseudoalteromonadaceae > Pseudoalteromonas > Pseudoalteromonas sp. Ps84H-4. The sequence continues at coordinate 38,434 of NZ_JAMXSK010000010.1, forward strand.
CGGCAGAAAAAAGTAGCCCTGTTGAAAGCCACTTCATCGCTTGTGTCACGTTACTTACGGGTCTCATGCTTGAATACCTTTTGTTGTTTTAACTCTTGTGTTCATCCAGCTACTATATAATATATAATACAATATTAACAATAAAATCGAGACGAAATACAGGACACATTATGCTCAAAAAAATATCTCGGCTAACGCTTGTTAGTGCGTTAAGCGCCTCGTCATTGTCAGCCCTTGCTGATGCTAATAGTAGCAAGACTTTAGCGCCTATTGATAACCCCATTGTACTTAAACGTGCCGATCCTTGGTTAGTTCGCGATGATAAAAGTGGCTGTTACACGTTTATAGGTAGTTCGCCGAAATTTGATGAAATTGAGCTGCGCCAAGCTTGTCGTTTAAACGATTTAAAATTAGCTGAGCCGAAGGTTATTTGGCAAAAGCGTGATAAAGGCCCTATGAGTGTCAATATTTGGGCCCCTGAGCTACATCAGATTGATGGCAGTTGGTATATCTACTTTGCCGCAGGTGATATCGAAAAGCCGTTTAGTATTCGCATGTATGCACTTAAGAACGACAGTGCTAACCCGATGCAAGGTGAGTGGCAAGAAATGGGGCAAGTCACCAGCCATCTTGATAGTTTTTCGCTTGATGCCACAAGTTTTACGCACAAGGGTAAGCGTTATATGATTTGGGCGCAGCAGAACCAACCTGCAACCTATAACTCAGCTTTATGGTTAGCTGAAATGGACTCACCAACATCAATTAAAGAACCGATTATTGCGATTACAGAGCCAACTCTTGATTGGGAAGTGCAAGGCTATAAGGCGAACGAAGGTGCTGCAGTCATCACCCATGGCGATAAAATATTTGTCACTTATTCAGCCAGTGCCACCGATCATCGATATGCAATGGGCTTGCTATGGGCAGATGTGAATGCTGACTTACTTGACCCTGCTAGCTGGCATAAAAAGGCTGAGCCGGTGTTCACCACCAATGCTGAGCTAGGTCGTTTTGGTCCCGGCCACAACAGTTTTGTGAAAGCTGAAGATGGTGTAACCGATTTAATGATTTATCACAGTCGTGATTATAAAGAGCTCAAAGGCACACCACTTACAGATCCTAACCGCCATGCGCGAGCACGTATTATTACGTGGGATAAAAACGGTTTTCCAGTGTTTTCACCTGAACTCGCTGATTAAAAAAGGGCGCCAATTGGCGCCCTACAACTTTGGGAACGAACGATTACCAGAAGCGGTAGTAAATAAAGGCAGTAATACCAATAATACCCGCGGTATGAATGTAATCCCACTTATCTAAGCCGGCAGCTACTTCTTTCATAGTTGCTTTATCTAGGCTTGAGAAAGTAAGACCTTTCAATTGTTCTTCGTCTGCTTGTTTGGTGAACATACTTACCACAATCATAATCGCAACGACCACGACAAATAGCAGAATACAGTAATATAACCAGTTCATTGTGGTGATCCACGCAAACGATGAACCTGTTAAATCATCTTTAAATGGCAGTAACACTAAGCGGATCATACCCAGTACAAACCCTGATACTAAGCCCACAAAACCCGCTGTTGGAGTGATGCGTTTACTACATAAACCTAGTAAGAATACCGCAGCAATACCCGGTGCAATAAGAGACTGCACACTTTGCAAGTATTCATAAAGAACATCGGCAATTAAGCTCATCACGGGTATCCATAGAAGGCCTAAAACAACAATCACGATAGTGGCAATGCGGCCTACTTTAAGAAGGTGCTTCTCAGTTGATTCTGGTTTGAATTTTTTATAGAAATCAATGGTGAACAAGGTCGCTGATGAGTTAAATAATGATGCTAAAGAGCTCATAAGAGCCGCTACTAAACCACCAATTACAATTCCCTTAACACCAGCAGGTAATAGCTCAGCAACTAACGTTGGGAAGGCTTGGTCAGCACTTTCATAGCTAATAATACCTTTAACATTTAATGCGTATGCAATCATGCCCGGTACTAAGAAGATAAATACAGGAAGTAGCTTTAAGTAACCGGCAAACATGGTACCACGACGGGCTTCTTTAATGCCTTTTGCAGATAAAACACGTTGTACGATGTATTGGTCTGTACACCAATACCAAAAGCCAATAATGAATGAACCAAACACAATGCCAGGCCATGGGAATTCAGCATCTGAAGCACTACGAATAAGGTGCATATTAGCATCGTTGATACGCTCAACTTCTGCCCAGCCACCTACTTTATCTAAACCAACAACTAATATGACTAAGGAGCCAATAATCAGCACAGGGGTCTGCAACACCGAGGTCCACATGATGGCTTTCATACCGCCAAGTACCGTATAAATACCAGTGATCACCACAAGGCCAATGGCTGAAATCCAAAAGAAATCGATACCCCAAATACTCTCAATACCTAAGATCGTTTTAAACGCGATACCACCGGCATACACTGTCACCGCAACCTTGGTTAATACATAACTAATCAATGAGATAACAGATAAGAAGGTACGTGATTTAGAGTTAAAGCGGCGCTCAAGGAACTCTGGCATGGTGTAGACTTTACTACTCCAATAAAAAGGCACGAAAATCCAACCGAGTAGTAGAATGATCCACGATTGCATTTCCCAGTGAGCCAGTGCCATACCCGATTGTGCACCTGAACCTGAAAGGCCCACTAAATGTTCCGAGCCAATGTTTGATGCGAAAATAGAGGCACCAATCACTAACCAACTTGCATTACGACCCGCTAAAAAGTAATCAGCGGTGTCTTCTTCTTTTTGTCGCATAGACATCACGACAACGCCAAGTAACAGGACAAAAAATCCTGCTAGCACTGCCCAGTCTAAGGTACTTAGTTCGACCATCGTGTGTTCCACCTAATTTTGAAAGAGAATTTTTGCTTTTTTAGTTGTCTAATAAAAATATTATATTATAAATAGGCCAAGTGAAAGAGATTTGTTAAAATAAGGTGACACTATGTAGTTGAAATGGTGACTTGATTGCGCAATTTATAGACACTTGTATTAGGCTATTTTTTGTTTGTTATTGATTTTAATCAATTATTTCCAGGATGACGGAATAGCTTTATAGATGTATCATATTACTCAGATCTTTTGAGGAACACACATGGCGCGCTTAGAAAATTTAAACCTATCACAACAAGTTACCAATGAGCTTGGTAAGGCAATTATTGTTGGAGATTATAACTCTGAAACGGGGCTACCAACCGAAGCACAATTATGTGAAGTGTATGGTATTAGCCGCACAGCTGTTCGTGAAGCAGTGAAAATGCTTGCAGCAAAAGGACTGATTTCTTCTCGTCCACGACAAGGTATTCGTGTTGAGTCGGCGGATAACTGGAATTTATACGATACAAGCGTATTAAAATGGTTGTTAGAAAGCAGCCCATCGCTGTACGTACTAAAAGAATTCTTACAAGTGCGCTTGGCGATTGAGCCACAAGCAGCAGCACTTGCAGCAAGAAGAGGCGACCAAGCAGCCATTGCAGAAATTAAAATTGCACTCGATAAAATGCAAGCGGCAGCAGAAGAGCCAGAAGGCGTAATGCATGAGCCAGATCTTGCCTTCCACACTGCAATTTTACATGCCAGTGGTAACCGTTTCTTCTATCAATTACGTGATTTTATTAGCACCGCATTACACGTGAGTATTCAACATACTACACCTGCTAAGGGCAATAAGAAGGCCATCGCTGAAGAGCACTTTAAAGTGTATAACGCGATTGCAAGCGGCGATCCTGAGCGTGCTAAAAACATGATGACGTACATGATTGATGAAGCAATGGCGTTTATTGAAAAAGAAATCGCTGATAAAGAAGCGGCTCAATAAGTATCGCTTTTTGACGTTGTAATTACTTTAAAACAAAAGGTTATCATGCCAAATTCAAACGAGCTAAAAACAGTTTACCCAAGCCTTGTTGGTAAGAGTGTGTTTATTACTGGCGGTGCATCGGGAATTGGTGAAGTAATGGTAACGCGGTTCTGCGAGCAGGGCGCGAAAGTCACCTTTGTTGATATTGCAACCGAGCAAAGCGATGCGTTATGTGCGAAATTAGCTGGTAAATATGAGTTTGACCCGCAATTTATCCATTGCGATATTCGTGATGTAGAAGCCTTAAAAGCGGCCATTGAGCAAACTCGTCAGCAACAGGGTGACATTGGTGTGCTAATTAATAATGCAGCCGATGACACCCGTCATGCCGCTGAAAATATGGATGTGAAATATTGGGAAGATAAGTTTGCTGTTAACTTACGCCCGTGTTTCTTTTCATCGCAAGCTGTGGTTGAACAGATGCAGCGTTTAGGTGGTGGTAGCATTATTAATATGGGGTCGGTTAGCTGGCGTATTAAGCAAACAGGTATGCCGGCTTATACAACTGCCAAAGCGGGGATCGAAGGTTTAACCCGTTCATTGGCTGCTTCATATGGTAAAGATAATATTCGTGTAAATTCACTGGTTCCGGGGTGGGTGATGACAGAGCGCCAAATTACTCATTGGCTAACCCCAGAAATGATTGAAGATGTTCGTTTAAGTCAATGTATCAACGAAACAATTCAACCAGATCATGTAGTGAATGCCGCGCTATTCTTAGCCGCTGATGATAGCTGCATGATGACAGCACAATCACTGATAGTGGATGCAGGTTGGACTTAACTAAATTGTCAGTTGCATTAACTTAAAGCAAAGAAAAAATTTTACACAATTCAAATGATACTATAATAATAAATAATTATTTAAAACATTTGAAATCTCATAGTTAGGAAGGTGGTAAGAAAGTTTGACCGACTTTGTGCTTGTTTATTTAATTCTGATTATTGGCGCTTGCCTGCAAAGTGTTATTGGCTTTGGTTTAGGTATGTTATGTGTGCCAGTGCTTTACTGGCTAATGCCAGAGCTGGTGCCGGGACCAATGATTTTGAATGCGCTGTTTTTAACGTCGGTGTTAATGATTAAACACCGTGGCGCGATAGACATGAAACAAACAGGCATATCCATTATTGGTGGAGCTGTGGGGGTTATCTTTGCTGCTATTGTGATGTTGTATGTCAATGCGAAGCAGTATCAGCTATTGCTTGGGGTGAGTATTTTGGTAGTGGTGGCATTGTCTATCATAGGTATGAAACCGAAAATTTCCACCATTACAAGCTTGCTAGCGTCGATGTCGTCGGGCTTTTTAGGCACCACGACTTCTGCTGGTGGCGCGCCAATGGGGCTGCTCTATCAAGCTGAAGATAAAGACAAAATTAAAGCTAATCTAAGCGCCTTTTTCGTATTTATAAACTTGTTTGGCATTGTTGTACTGATGCTTACAGGCTCTGCCGATATGGCTGATGTGAAGTTGTTCTTTTTCTGCTTACCCGCAATTTTAATTGGCTGGGGCTTGTCGTTTGTGATCAACAATAACCTCAATGAAAAGGCCATTCGCGGCATCATCTTACTGGTTGCTGGTTTATCTGGCCTAGCACTTATTTTCATACACAGATAGAATGAGGATAGTTCAGCTGTTTGTGTAATGAAGCCTATGCTCGATGACACCATTAAAGTAATCATTTCTAGTCAATGCCAATTAGGCGAAGGTGCCTATTTTGCCAAGGCGCATAACTGTTTATTTTGGGTCGATATTTTAGGGCAACGTTTGTTTCGTTTAGATTGCCAATCAATGCGCGTTAGCCAGTTTACTATGCCAGAACCTATTTGCTGGGTGATGGAAACCGAGCAAGCTGAATTAATCGCAGGCTTTGCCAAAGGCGTTTATAAACTCAATAGTGAAGACTTTAGCCGTGAACTTCTTTACTCAATCGATCACGAACCCTCACAAAACCGCTTAAACGATGGTAAAACGTCTCGCCAAGGCTTTGGCTTTTTTGGTTCAATGGACTCTCAAGAGCAAAGCAGTAGTGGCAAGTTATACCGTTTTGGTCATGGCCAGACTCCGACAGCGGTAGATCATGGCTACACTATTAGTAATGGCCCTGCGGTAAGTAAAAATGGTCAGTTTCTATATTCTACAGACTCAGATAAACAAACAATCTACCGCTTCACTCTGAGTGAGACAGGCGAACTTGCTGATAAACAAGAGTTTATTCGCTTTACTGACAATATGGGTTTTCCTGATGGCATGACAGTTGATAGCGAAGATCATCTTTGGGTTGCCGCATGGAATGGTTATGGCATTTATCGTTTTGCTCCAAGTGGTGAGCAGGTGCAGTTTATTCGCTTGCCCGCACCGCGTGTTACGAGTGTCGCATTTGTCGGCGAGGAGCTCAGACATCTTGCGGTGACGACTGCGACAGTAGGGTTAGAAAACTCGGTGCTCGCTGATTACCCGCACAGTGGGGGCGTGTTTATTCTTGAGCCGGGCGTTAAAGGTATTGCTGAAACGCCCCTAAAACTATAGGTTTTCCATCACTTGATAACGCAATTCGCCAAGAAATGCGCGTGCTGCCGGACCTAGTTTGTCACCATCTTTAAAGAGCAAATGTAATTTAGCGCTACGACTACTGTTATGAGTTAAATTGAGCGCTTTCATTTGCCCAGCAGCGAGTTGTTTTTCTATCGCTATTTTTGGTAGCCATGCAAAGCCAAGTCCATTACTGATCATATCAATCGAAGTACGCATATGAGTAACGGTCCAGCGCTGGTCGGCACCTAACCAGCCACCATCTTGTTTGTGTTTTTTTGCTGAGTCGCGAACAACAATTTGGCGGTGTGACTTTAAATCTTCGAGAGTGATTTCACGCTCTATCGCATGTAAAGGGTGATCTGGGTGAGCTACAGCGATAAATTCGATATCGCATAATTCTTCGTGAAAGTTTGCCGCTATCGGAAAGCCGGTAATGGCAATATCAACCTGATCGTTTTCGAGCAGCTCATTGCCCCCCATTAGCACAGACTCATGCAGTTCAATACGCAGTTGCGGGTATTGCGACGAAGTATCGTTAAGCACTTTATAAAGCAATTGCTGCGGAAAAATAGCATCAACAGCAATGCGTAATTTACTTTCGATACCTTCACCTAAGGTTTGACCTATAGCCTCAACTTTTGCAGCTTCATCAAGTAAGTAATTGGCACGGCGCAGTATCATTTCACCAGATTCAGTGAGTACTGTTTTACGGCCTTGAATGCTGAATAACTTTACATTGAGTGCAGATTCAATCTTACCAACTGCATTATGAATACTCGATTGGCTTTTATGAATGCCTTGTGAGGCTTGGTTGAAGCCTCCAAATTCAACAACAGCACGAAACATGCGCCACTGTTCTAGCGTAATTCTTAGCATGATGTTCCTTTGCTTACTTAACTGCCTAATAGTACCTGTAAATGCTGAAAAAGTTTACTTTTTAGCAGTGGGCAACTCAATATACTCAAGCTCATCACCAGGAATGCTTGCAAAGCGCTGAGCTTGCCAATCTTGTTTTGCTTGCTCGATGCGCTGTTTGCTGTAAGCGACAAAATTCCAGTGTAAATATGGGACTTTATTAAATTTACTGCCACCAAGTAAAATAAAGCGGCTGTGCACCAGTGTCGTTATTTCGTGTTCGCTGTCATCAAGTAGCACAAAGTCGCCTTGGGTATAGCGAGTATCACCCACACTAATTTCACCATAAATAACATACACGGCGGTTTCATGATGAGGATGCGGTTTAGTAATATGGCTACCTTGCTCGGCTACCGTATCTACATAAAACATCGGCGAGTAGCTTTTCACCGGCGAGCTTAAGCCATAGGCATCACCCACGATGAGTCGCATCAACACGCCTTTTTCTATTTTTTCAGGTAGTTGCTGTTTTTTGATATGTTCAAAGCGCGGTGCTATTTCGGTCATACTCTCAGGTAAAGCAACCCAGCATTGCAGGCCATTGATGTCGTGCTCGCTCGCCCGCACCTCAAGGCTTTCTCTTTCTGAGTGCACTATACCACGACCTGCTGTCATCCAGTTAACATCGCCGGGTTCTATTTGCAGGCTATTACCTAGCGAATCGCGATGGTAAATGCTGCCCGTAAATAAATAAGTGAGCGTTGACAGGCCAATATGAGGGTGAGGCTTTACATTTATGCCTTCACCGCGAGGAAAGTGATTCGGCCCCATGTGGTCAAAAAAGATAAATGGGCCTACCATTTTCTTGTCAAAATGCGGCAAGATGCGTTTTACATCGAGCCCACCAATATCGTGGCTGGTTGCTGTTAATAATTTTGCCATGCTCGCGCCTCTTAAAAATAAACTCAGCCAATAACCTAGGGTATTGGCTGGGATTAATATTATGCCTGACTACGCTTTAAAACTAGTTGATCTAGGCTGATTTTGCCTGCCCCAACACTCGCTAATGCTAAAAAGCCGCCAGCCATTGCAATGTTTTTGTAGAACATTAAAAATTGCATTTGATCATCAAGTTGAAAGTGGAATAACAAAGCACTGACTAGGCTGAAACCAGCAAAAGCGACAGCGGTTAGTTGTGTTAAAAAGCCCAGTAAAATAAATAACCCGCCCACAATCTCAAATGCAATCACAAACGGCAGTAAGAACTCTGGTAAACCTACTGATGCCATGTACTGTGCTGTTGCATCAAAGAATTCTATTTTGCTAAAACCGGTTAGTAAAAAGATCGCCGATAAACCAATACGTGCCAATAAAGTGCTAATATTTTGTAATTGTGGTTGTGCTGTTATTAAAGTAAAAAGTTTCATAGTAGATATCCTGTTTAGTTAAGCAGTGTGTTTGCGATGGAGTAACTATAAGTTCACTTTAAAAGAATTAAAAATTGTAAAATTAGCGTTTATCATTCTTTAAAAAAGAATTTAAAAGGAGGTTGAATATGAAGTTGTTGTTATTAATAGGGTTTAGTTTTTCGGTGGCAGTAAGCAGCTTGGTGTTTGCTAATCAAAATTTACCAAATAGCCGCCATTATGAGTTATTAGCTTCAGATATTGCGGTGCAGCAAAGCTGGCAAGTTAAAGACACAATTAAAGGTTATGAGATGCTGGAATATCAGATAAACCTTAATAAAGGCAATACCTTAATGGTTGATTTGGCTCCTTCAAACTCGAGTAACTACTTTAATATTTTACCAAAAGGTAATCCAACCGCTTTGTTTGTTGGCCCGGCAAAAGGAGATCATGCCGAGATTAACATCCCTGATGATGGTGATTATGTGATTCGGGTGTTTTTGATGCGCAATGCCGCGCGTCGTGATGAGCAAAGTAACTTTACAGTAGACATCAGCGTAATAAAAAGTGCACTAAAAGGCATGCACCCAAGCTGGGATGTCGATGGTGATGGGATTAATGATTGCGAGAAAGACGGTAGCTGCGATCACACTGTTGACTACAGTCTTCCTCGAAAGTCGAATTAGGCCGCGTTTAGGCCTAATTAAGCGTATTATTCAGGCGCCACTTCAAGCGTTGTGAATAATGAGTAGCGTACGTTATCGATATCTGCCTCTGTTGGCTTTTGATCAACAGATGCTTCAATCAGATACATGTCGGCATGAGCGAAAGTCACCGTAAAGAAGCCTTTTTTATCGGTTGTTACTTTAACTTCGTCACGCTCATTACGGTAGCGAGCACTACCACGAACAATAGCAAGCTCAACGTCAGCAGCTGGTTTGCCATCCATTAATAATTGGAACTTAGCCTCTTCACCTGCAAACAGATCGTTCGGGTGAGTTGGGCCTGAAATTTCTAAGCCCTGACCAAGCAATGTTGGCTTAGAAGTGCCATTTCGGCTTACAAAAGTATCAACCGTTGCGATTGATTTTACAGTGCGCACGTCGGTTGCACCTGCCGGTAGGTCTGCTTCTTTTTTACCTGCAAACACACGACCGCGATTACCGTCTTTGTCTTTATAGAAAGTCATCAGCATTGGTTTTTGCTGCATAGCAATATGGTAAGTACCGTCTTGAGATAAAGTCACTGCCGCTGAATTTTTGCGTTTTAAGTAGTATGCGCGAATTGTTTCTTCAACCGGTTTACCATCTGGAGCAAGGGCAATTAATAGGTTGTCGTCGTACTCTGCGCCTTTTTCTTTCGGGCGGTATGCTTTATCTGGGCTAAACAACTCATTTGAAATACTGGCATCGATCATCACATAGTGAGTTTTCTCACCTGATAAAGAAGTGTGAGATGGCATTAACCAACGGGCATGTGCTTGTGCATAGCCAGACGCGATTGCTGTGAAGGTCACTGCGCCAATCAGCGCTGTTTTTAATAATTTTAATTTCATTGTTTGTCCTTAATTACTGGTAATGGTAACAAAGCTAGTAGCGAACTCTTTTTCGCCTTTAATTGTGACTTTGCCGTCTTTCGTTAAGTCGATTTCAACGCGGGTGTAATCTCGGCCACCTTCTTCACGAACAACCTCGACATTAAGCAGGTAGCTACCAGGTTTAACTGGATTACCTTTTAAATCTTTTCCTTGCCACTCAATGGTATAAGTACCAGGGCGTTTTGTTGCACCCGTCACACCATCGAAGTTGTCGTTGCTACGGCCGGCTTTTCGCCACCATTGACGTAAGTCTTTAAACCATTCAGCTTTTTCGACCCAAAGTGCAATAGTGGTAACGTGTTTACGTTCAGGTGTTTCTAGCCATAGCGCCACGTAAGAGCGATGATATGGGGAAACATCTAGCTCTGGTAAGGTGAACTCAACGGTTAGGTTGGCGTCTTTTGCAAAGCTCAGTGGGCTGAATAAACAGCTGATCAACAGAGCGGCGATTAAGTGGGCTTGTTTCATTAAGATACTCCTTTAAGTTGAGGCACCCAAACTAGATAAATGACCAAAGGCGTGGCAACACCAACAAGCGTTAACCAAAGGCCTGCGGCCCGTTTTTTACGGTTTTGAAAGAGAATAATTAATCCGGTGATGGCAAACAGAATCATCAAAACAGCCGAGATATCAATGACCCAGCTCCATGCTTTACCTGTATGGCGGCCTTTGTGTAGGTCGCCAATCAGGCTCATAAAGCCACCGGTTTGATAATCAATATTAAGTTCGCCCGTTTGAAAATCGATTTCGGCGTAAGCAAAGCCTGCTGGCAGCGGGTAGTCGAGCATCACCAAAGCATCTTCTTTTTCCCACTCAATACTTTTTACATTACTGAGTGAAAATTGCTGCTGCATGTACTGTTCTATATCAGGGTATAGGCTCGGTAACGTGTCGAGATTAGCTTGTGCTTTTTCGAATAACTCCGCAGAAACAAGTAGTTGGTTCTGACCATTATGTTTATCATTTTCGAGCCAACTAACGTGATTCAGAATAATGCCGCTGACACAAAATAAAATAAGTAAAAAGAATAGTGCAGTTGAAAGGTATATATGTAAGGCGCGGCTTACACTATAAAAGCTGCGTTTATTTAAAGAAAACATAATTAGGTGTATTTGTTTGTTATACGTATATGATAATGATTTGCATTAGTGATAACAAGCAAGTTTACGTTCTTTACATTTCTTTGCGTTAGAAATGAATAGCAAGATAAGCCATTACCGCAAGTTGCGAGCTAAGAAAACAAGCAAGCAACATTAAGCGGGTGTGTGTGGTCAGTTTAGTTTGAATTAGGGTTGGTTTATTTGGCGCTGATGGGCGGTTAATTAAATAGGCTAAAACGCTTAATTCAATCACCGCCACCAAATACATAACCCAAATTGGCGCGGCACTGTGTAGTAAAAAAGCATACCCGATAGCCATGCCCAAACCTGCTAAGAACTTAGCGCGAGTAGGAACAACCTTATATTCTTGCCAAAACCTTAAAGGCTGGCCGTATCTAGGGTGGTTTAGCAGCCAGGCTGAGAGCTTAGGTGATGAGCGGGTAAAGCATGCCAATGCTAGTATAAAAAAGATAGTTGTAGGCATCACAGGTAATGCAATACCTATGATACCTAAACCCACCATCAATAACCCGAGTAATTGATAGCAGCCATTTTTATAGGCGGTAAACGCCGCTCTCACATTCATCAATAAAATTGGGCCTGATAAAACTTAAATCGTTGCAGTGCTTGCTCTGCACCTTCTATCAAGGTGGCCTGTTGCTGTTCACTGAGCTCAAGGTTATCAATAAGATGACTTAGTTGACAGCCTTTAGAGTACTTACTGGCTTTAGCAAGGTAGCGCGCACCACGTTGATTATTTAACTTTAGCTCAGCTTCAACTTGTTTACCTAATGTAGTTGCAGAAAATTGCGACCCTTCAACTACATACAGCCAACCAAGTACATAGGCAAAGTCGGCATTTTGAAAGCGACAGGGTTGATATTTATGATTTGGTAACGGGTGTTTTAAATCGTTTAAATCCTGCTCGATTAAAGATAATCGCGTACGATCATGTAAGTTATCTATATACTGATGTAAACCAGCATGTTCGTATAGACCTTTTAATTCTGATTGAAAGGCATACTGTAAGGTTAAAAACTTTTTATAGTTATCTAAATCAGCACTAGGCGCTAGTGCTAATAGATGATGGTCAATATCATCCGTGATGGTGTTTATCGCTTGTTTTAGCTTTTCAGCTCGAGAAAGTAGCTCGAGTATTGACATGAATATGTTCCTCTGCAACGTCTTCAAAGTAAATGCACGGGGTAGTTGATGTTGTCATAGGGTCTATACCCATAATTTCTAAGAGCTAATTTGATATAGCTACTATACAGCTTTTATCAATAAATTTAGCTCAGAATGGCGCTATATAATAATGATTTTCATTTGTATAGCTAGAAAATGTTTTTGCTAGAGGTACAGATCGGACCTGCATCAATAGAACTGTCAGCACTTGGGTCGTGAGGTAAGAAGTTTGCTAGTAACTACAGAGCGCTAAAAGTAGCGTAGAATTGTTGTGTGTTTTCGAGTAAAGATAAAGCAAGGAGACTAGCTCCTTGCTTATGCGTATTGGTGTTAGAAATAATAACCAATATTGATATTGAAGCGGGTTTCAGTCTCGTCGCTGTCGCCAGCAATTGAACCACCAACAAATGGTTGGTTTTTCGCTTGTACAAAATCAAAGTAAGTGAATAAACCACCTGCAGCGACAGATACACCGGTTACGTTCATCCATGTATCTTCGCTGTTGTCTGACTTGTCGTAAATAATGCCGTAGTCATTATAAAACTGCAGGTTCGTTACCGGACCCCATTCTACTGGAAGGCTATAAGCGATATTGGCATTGGTCATGGTCGCTTCTGCGGCGATACTATCGTAAAAGGCATAAGCACCCACGGCCATGCGGTTTACGTTATCAATATCGTAGTTATACTCACCATGCTGTAGTTGGAAATTCCATGGACCAATTGTGCTGTTTAAGTGCACAGCCCAAGCATAGTAATCGCCGGCTTTATCTTCACCATCATGTAGTCCGCCAGAAAGAGCTGAGACACCAAGCTCTGTTGTGCCACCGTCATGTTCAAAGTGATAGCCATATCGGCCAGAGAAAGTGTTGTATTCACCAATAGCATTGCCTGGTTCAGCGTATACACCTTCTTCGGCTGAGCGAAAACCAACTACATCGTAAGAGTAGCGGTCACTTCTGTCGCTTACATAACCGTCAACGCCACCTAACTCATCATTTTTGAAAAAGCCAAGATCAATTTGCCAGTTATCGGCCAGTTTACGTTTAAATAGTACACCTAAGTCGTGGTCATCTTCTAAACCAACATAGTAAGTGGTACCAAAAAAGTAGTTATGTGAATTATACGGCCAGTTACCAAAAGGGACTTTGGTAATACCTGCCTGCACCTGCCAATCTTCGGCAAAGTCATAGGCTGCGTAGGCATACTTAACAGCGGTCATGTAATCGAAAAAACGGATCTCAGCGTTTAGCTGCACATCACCAACATCACCTGCAAAATTAAGCCTGAAAATATCAAAGTCGAAGTCGCCACCACGATTTTTATTACCGTCATTGTAAGATGTATGACTAAAGTTGGTACGTACAGCGCCACCTACTTTAATACCTGATTTTTTCTCAGGTGTTGCTACAGCAGCTGTTTGCTGCTCAAGTTGCTTTTGTTGCTTTGCTACTTGTGCATCAATTTGCTCTTGCTTTGCAGCTTGCTGTTTTGACTTTTCTTCTGCTGCATCTAGCTTTTGCTGAAGTTGTTGCATTTGTTGCTGAAGAAGCTGTAACTGTTTTTGAAGGTCATCGATTTCAGATGCCTGACTAAGACTAGAAGTAGTGCCCAAAGCAATAGCAAGGGCTAACTTTGAAAGTTTAAGCATGAATAATCGCTAGTATTGGAATCGGTACTATAAAGCATAGATGATATTTGTGATGAACCCAAGACTAGCTACATAAAATTAATATTAATCAACTAGTTTAAATTTTCTTTATGGTTCAAACGTCTTTGTGATTGCGCCAACTTCGAGAAGTGGTGAAGCATCGAGCTGATCAGCATCCATCATAGCAGCGACTCGTTGCATAGATGAAAGTAGTAAGCTTTGCTCCCATTCTTCAAGAGCGGTGAATTTCTCTATGAAGTGTTCTTGTAAGGGCTGCGGAGCCTGATTAAGCAGCTGTTTTCCGCGCTCGGTTAAATACAAACTGACACGACGTTTATCAAGTTGACTGCGCACGCGGGTGATGAGCTCTCGGCTCTCAATACGGTCTAAAATATTTGTCACGGTTGCAGGGCTTAAGTTCACATTCTGGGCAATGCGACTTGCCGTAATGCCATCGGTTTGTGCAACTTCGTTCATAATGAGTAGTTGTGGGCCGGTCAACCCTGATGTTTTATTGAGTTGTTTAGAGTGTAGGTCGATAGCTCTAATCACCTTACGTAACGACACTAATAGCTCGTCATACTTTTGCATGTTTCTGTCTCTTAAATTGGCGACGCTCACAGCCGCAATCGCGAAATATTACATGTCTAATAAATTGAGTTCAAATAAATAATGGCTATCTAAGCTATAAATACTGTTTAATATCGCTGGTTTTGAGGTGGATTATTTGTTTAGAGTAAGAATAAAAATTTAAATTTAGTCAATTAACTTTAGTAAATGTTCTTATCACTTAACATGCACTTATAAAGTGACTTACCTTTTTGTAGTAAAACAATTTATGTAAATAACTAAATATTATTTACTAATGACGGTTGCATTGGGTAAGGTTGGTTTTTCTTTCATCAAATGGGACGAGTTATGAAGTTATCGCCATCAGTTACGATTGAGCAAAGTGAAAGCGGACTTGAGTTTATTAAGGTTGCAAGCGAGTTTTGTACAGCGACGATTTTTTTACAAGGTGCACAAATTACTGAGTTCACGCCAACCGATAAAAAGCCACTATTATGGGTCTCTGAATTAGAAGATTACCAAGAAGGTAAAGGTGTGCGAGGTGGTATTCCGATTTGTTGGCCATGGTTTGGTGTAAGCCAACATGAAGGCTGGCCTGCGCATGGTGTTGCTCGCACAAGTTTATGGCGTGCTGAAGAAGTAAAAGAACAAGACGATTCTATTTATATCAGCTTGTCATTGCCTATGACGCAAATTGATGAAAAGTATTGGCCTTATAAAACTAAGCTATTAGCCGAGTTTATTTTAACCTCTAGTTTAGAGCTGCGTTTAACAACCACTAACTTAGATAACCAAACCGTACAGTTTACTCAAGCACTACACACATATTTCCCAACGCCTGCAATCGAAGAAACAAAAGTAGATGGTCTGCAAGGTGCGAAATACATCGAATTTGCAGAAGGGCCATTTGAGCAAAATGAACTCGTATCGTTTGCACGTGAAACAGACATGGTTTACACCGAAGCGAAAGATACGCAGCGTATCATCACGCCAGATGGCATTATTGAAGTAGGCCGCGAAAATTCAACATCGTGTGTACTGTGGAATCCATGGATCGAGAAATCAAAACGGTTATCAAATTTTGCTGATGACGAATATCACGTGATGTTGTGCCTAGAAGCCGCTAATGTACTTGACGATGCAGTAGAGCTTGCACCAGGTGCAAGCCATACACTTGCAACAAAACTACGCTGGGTATAATTTATAACATATAATAACTCAGTGTTAGCACGTAAGGCCGGCACCGCTGGCCTTTACAAGGAATTACCGTGTTTAGTAATCAACAAATAGAAACCCTTCCAAAGCATCAAACGATTCAATTTCAGCCACTTGCAGAAAATGCTATCTGGCAAGTACAAATAAATTGGCTATTATTTTACATCCCATTGATGCTCACAATTATTGTGGTTAGGCACTTAAATCAAGGTTTGACCGAGGCTGTTGCAGCACCTTGGTTAGCTATTTTACCTGTCCTTGTCGTAATCTCCCTGAGCTATAACTATTTTAGTGTGCGCGCCAAAGGCGTGGCTGTACGCGAACATGATATTGCATTTAAACGAGGTTTAATTTGGCAACAAGTTACCCTATTGCCTATTTCTCGCGTGCAGCACACCGAAATTCATCGCGGCCCAATTGAGCGAAAATTAGGCTTAGCAACACTCAGGCTTTATAGTGCGGGTGGCATGAGTGCTGATTTACATATCAGCGGTTTAACTGACGAGCAGTGCAATGATGTTCGCCAGTTTGTGCAGGGTTATGGTGATATCACATCAGCTCAAGATAATGAGTTTGCCGATGAATGATCAGCAATGGCAACGTGTCTCGCCATGGGCAATACTGTACTTTATTGTTCATTTTGCACTGCGCTTTATAAAAGATGGCCTTTTGAACTTATTGCCAATTTTGGTGCTATTTGTCACTCAAGTAGAGCAAAAAATGTTTTGGGGGCAGGTAGCCGCTTCAGTCGCTTCAATATTTTTAATGTTATATGCCTTTGCTTATTATCGTAATTTTAAATATCGCATAACGGATGGTAACGAAATACTGCTCAATAAAGGGGTATTCAAGAAAGAGCGATTAACCTTAAAGTTTGCTCGAGTGCAAAACGTAAATATTGCCGAACCTTTTTATTTTCAGCCGGTTAATTTAGTTAATTGTATATTTGATGCTGCCGGAAGTAGCGCTCAAGAAGCTGTGATCCCGGGAGTAAAGCTTAGCTATGCCGAGCATGTACGCGAACAAGTGATGGCGTTTAAGGCTCAGTTAGAACAACAAGAACAGCCGCCTATTGAGCAAAGCGAAGCCGTTAACAAGTCGCACACCTTAACGATTAGCAATGCTGAAATTGCTAAATTTGGTTTGATGTCGAACATGGCGATTTTGGCCTTAGCCGCACTGGCTCCATTTATGAATGTGATTCTTGAGTACCTCGAAAAAAATATCATAAACCGCCTTGAGGCCATGCTTAATGAGCAAGCTGCCTTCGTTGGCAGCGCCGCCGCAATAGCAGTGTTAATCATGGTTATTGCAATTGTTTTGTTTGCCATTTTACTGTCTGTAGTGATGGCTTTAGTGCGATTTTTTAATTTTAAGCTTTATTTTCAGGACGATAAGTTTAAGCGTGTGGCAGGTTTATTTGAGCGTCAGCAACTATCGATTAGCGTTTTGAAAATTCAAAGTGTGCAAATCAAACAGAATATTATTGCGCGTCTGCTGAATCGCTTTACCTTGATTTGCCCACAAGTAAGTAGTGGCGGTATAGCCGCTGGGGTCGCGGCACATAAAAATAAACAAACTTTTGTGATGCCAGTCTTAACTAAAGAGCAAGTGCAAACTGTGTGTCGTTGGTTATTTCCTTGGTTTGTTGATTTAACAGAGCTTCACTTTATAAAGCCAGAGCGGGCTTTACTTTATAAGAACACACTTTTATACGTGCTACTGCCAACTATAGTTTCTGCTTTAATTTTCAATGCTTTATTTAATGCTACTATGATGCTTTGGAGCATTTTAGTGGCTCTGTTGTTGATGATTGGTGTGTTTTTAAGTTATCAAAAAACAGGTATGGCGATGTATGAACATGATGGCCGTTTCTTTGCTGTATTTAAAACAGGCATGTTAGGTATTCAATATCGTGTTTTTGAAATTTACAAAGCGCAAAGCGTCACCACAATAAGCACTTATTTAATGCGCCGATCACAGCTTAAAAGCTTGTATATACAACTAGCTTCTGGCTCTGTATCAATGCCTTACTTAAAAGCAGAGCTGGCTGAGCAGTTTGCTGATTTCGCCCTATATGAAATAGAAGGCGTTGAGCGGAATTGGTTTTAAATGAAAATAATTATCAATAACTTTATTTTTGTGTTGATTTTAGGTATGATAGCGCAGTGTTAAGTAACTGGGCTCATAATGATTTATTTTTTACCTACTCTAGCTATCTTCGGTGTTGTCGCTTTATTGTACTTTGTTCATTCTAAAAAAGAGTGCACCGGGTTGTGTGTTAGCTTTGCTGTGACAGGCATCGCTTTGTTGTTAACAATGACCATGATGCTGGCTGGCTTAGGTGCGCTAAGAAGTAGTTTAATGTTTGCTGCGACTATTTTTATAATCTATCAACTGCTCGGTTTAGTTAGGCCAATTAAAATAGATTAATTTCTTACATTTTTTTACTACAATCACTTAAAAAATGTACGCATACTAATCCTTGAACTAAGCAACTTGCTAATCAAGGATTGTGATGAAAAAAGCCCTATTAACGGTGGCGCTACTTGCCGCTGGCCATGCTTCAAGTCAAGAGACTTGGCAAACTATTCATACCGAACACTTTAACGTGCATTTTAGTACGCAGAACCAGCAATGGGCCCGCTCCGCGGCAACCGAACTTGAAATTGTCCGCGATAAGGTATTAAAACAGCAAAACCGTGCCCTTGATGAAGTCGTCGATGTGTTGGTTTTTGACCCATTCAACGCCTCGAATGGCTTTGCTCTACCGGTGACAAACAAGCCTTTAATGGCCTTGTTTACAACACCACCGCAATCTGACACCGTGATTTCTAATACTGATGGTTGGCAGCAACTATTGATTTTGCATGAATATATTCATTTAGTGCACCTTGCTCAGCCTACACGAAGCGATATACGCCAAGCTATTCGCAATAGTTGGGATATTTACGATTTAGTTGATGGTGAAATGCCGCGCTGGGCCGCCGAAGGGTATGCAACCTTACTTGAGTCGAAAATGACTGGTCGCGGGCGTTTATACGATAACCTTTCAGAGGCAATACTGATTGAATTTGCACAACAAGGTGCGCTGCCACGGTATGGTCAGCTAAGCAGCACTGAAGGGGGCTTTTTAGCTGGTTCTATGGCGTATTTAATGGGGTCTCGCTTTCTTGCATGGCTTGAAGAGAATTATTCAGCGCAAACTCTTGATGCAGTTTGGACGCGCATGCAAGCGGTTAAGTCGCGTGATTTTGATGAGGCCTTTAGCGGCGTATTTGGCGACTCACCAGAACGACTCTATCGTCGTTTTATTGCCGAATATACCTACAAAGCTATGGCTAAAGAAGTAAGTGAGCAAGCACTTACAAGTAAGCTTTGGTTAGAACTTGATTTATACGCCTCGAACCCTGTTTTAAGTTTAGATAACAGTAAACTTGCTATTGTTGAGCGAAACAAAGATGACGAAACGCGTTTAGTTATTTACAGCACTGATGATAATCAACAGGCAGCAGATGACTTTGCGAAAGAACAGCAAGCGCTACTCGATGATGACCCTGCTGATATTGCTGATAAAGCACCGCGTGTTTTTAAACGTAAACAAAAACATGTGCTTCATCAAATTAATAGACAGGGCATAAAAAACCCACAGTGGTTAGACGAAAATACCCTGTTCTTCACCGCCACAACAACCGTTGCTAAAGGCGCAATTCAGGGTATTTCTGACTTATACCGTTATGATATTGAGACCGGAGAGGTCAGTGCATTGACGCATCATGCAGGGCTGCGCCGTTTTACAATTAGTGATAACGGACAAACGGTTTACGCTGAGCAAGCTAAGCATGGCTTTTCGGAGCTGGTGCGGTTTGATCTCAATACGGGTGTCGCAACACCTTTATTTGAGAAAAGCCTAGAAACGGTTTATGACTATCCATTATTAAGCCCTAATAAAACTCAGCTTGCTTATTTAAAAGCGACATTGAATGCTAATTGGCAGTTGTATATACAAGAGTTGGATGGTCAGCAGTCACATGCCGTGCCTATGCCTGAAGGCTATCAGTATGTATCACAGCCCAACTGGCAAGCTGATGGCAAAGGACTTTATTTTGTAGCGGGTAAAAATAAAGCTCTCGATTTGTATCATTATGATCTTCAAAGTAATTCACTAAGCCAATTAACACAAGGACAAGAAGCTGTCGCACACCCAATGGCAATGAACAATGGTGAACTTTTGTATTTATCGATCACTGCTGAAGGGCCGAACATTAAGCATTTTGCTGAGCAACCACACGGATTAGAGGTTGTTGAGTTTGCTAAAAGTGCAGCGCCACCACGAGGGCAAGTAACGAGCGAAGTATTACCTGAGGCGAAGATTTACCCGCAAAGCCCAACTGAGCCAGCCAATTATGATGTATGGCAGCAAAAGCCGACTTTTTCGCTGGCATCTCAATATTATTCAGCTTCATCTTCACTTCTTACCCTTGGGGTCAAAAGTAGTGACTTTTTAAAGCAGCTTGATTTACAAGCAGGCTATAGTGCTGATTTACATGATAAAGCATTGGAAGGGGTGTTCGCGGCGGTTAAGTACTCGAAATTTGATTTAAAATTTAAAGCGTTGTTATTTGATTACGACCTTGAAACAGCAAGGCAATACCATTCTCAAACGTTGCTGGACTTAAGTAACACTGGGGCACATTTTGCCATGAGTTACCCAATGCAGTTTCAACAACTTAGTATCACACCGAGCCTAAGCTATAACTACAGTGATTTTAGTGAAGGAGATGATCAATGGTTAACAGTTGGTCTTAAGCAAAAATGGCAACATGATAGGCAGCGTTATGGTTTTGCTCAGTCTGTGAGTGCCCAGTGGTTATCCGGTGATGCTGACTCAAACAATTGGCAGGGCTATAACTTTGCCACCGTATTGAGCGGTTATGCCTTTGATATTCCCGTTTATGTTAATTTCGCTCAGCAATATCGCGATGACAGCGCACTTGCTTTAGGTGGCTATGAGTCAAATTTAATTAATCAACAAACGCAAAGTGGCTTTATTGTTGCTCCAGAACTGCCGTTTATTAGCCAGCTAGGTGAGCGATATAAAGGTTATGGCGGGGGCATAAGTTACAAAGATTCACTGCCTTGGCTTTACTACCAACAGCATCAGGTTGATAACCGAGTCTATGCGCAAAGTTACGGGCTTAAATGGCAGGGAGATTTTAGTTTTGGTATGGGGCCTGCGGGCTTGAATGATGTAAATATTGACTTTGGCGTCGCCCGAGTAGAAGGCGACGACTTTGAAAATGATTTACGAGCATGGCTAAGTTTTTATTACTCGTTATAACTTAGTGTTTTTCAGATAAAGCGAAAAGCTTGGCGTGATAAAGCGCCAGTTTTTCGTCTTTATTTTCTATCTCTATGGCTTTTTCTAGCCACTCTTTACTGCGTTGTTCATTGCCTTGCTGATAACTAATAATTGCTAATTCAATATAGGGTTCAGATAAGTACGGGGCTAACGCAATAGCATTTTCAATCTGTTGCTTTGCTTTGTAATATTTACCATTGTTGCGAGCGTTAATCGCGGTTGCTAGCAATTCAAACGGATCTTGCTCAAGCAAAGCCAGTTGTGAGTTGATTTGCTCAACTAGTTCAGGATCATTAAGTTGCTTGGCGAGTACTGCGTAGTTGTGCAGTAAATTAGTATCATCAAGGTCATAGTGTATAGCTGTTTGGTAAATTCGCTTTGCGCCCGCTAAATCACCCGATTGGCGATGTAAAACTGCGGCTAAATTATAAAGTGAGGGTGCATGTGGTGTGTATTCGTTAGCTTTTAAAATGTAGCTGTAACTTAAATTGAATTGCTTTTTAGCCAAGGCCTCGCTTGCTAAGTTACTATAATAACGGCTAATTAAGTCTTTTAAATCGGCACGGCCTGAGTAAAAGCTACCACGCGCTGGAAAGTAATCGATGACAGTGCCTGGTTTTACTAAGTAATGCTCGTCCTCATTTAGAGGTGCGTAAACTTTTGTTCGAAAATGGCCCGATACATACACTATGTTGCTTTGTTTACTGTAAACCGGCTCACTCGACACCGCCTGAAAGCCTGTTTTAAGCCCAGCAAGCTGAGCATAAGCTTGGGTTAAAATGGCGAGGCTAATACAGTTACCTTGCTGCCTACGTAATGCCTCTTGCGCACTAAGGGTGGCACTATAATAGTTAAAGTTAGTGAGTTTATTTTCTAGGTAGTGATAAAGAATTTCATCGTCTCTTAAGTAGTCACCTTGGCGCTGCGTGAAATAATCAAGGAAACGTTTTTGTTCATCAGCAGGTAAAGTAAATAACGCGGGATCAGGTAATTCTACTTGTTGAAATTTCTCTGCGGCCATCAAGCTTGCGATACTAGGCGGCGCAGCAAGTTGTTGTTTAGTGCTTTTACAGCCAACCAAAAAAGCACTTAACACTAATGCATATATAACTGATTTCATTGCTTTCTCCTGCTGAGCACTCTTTGTTCAATGTACCCATATTGCCATAGCTATTCAAGCTGCTTAAAAAGTGTCATTGATTGTAAACACCCTGTATGGATATCTTGCCAGTAAGCGGTTGTTTGTTTTTTATTCTTTATTGCATTCTAGCGTTCTCTCATTACAATGCCGCGCTCTTTTAAAATGCATAAAAAACAAGGGTTTACTTTGTTTTTATGGCTAATTTATAAATTGCTAACTTATTAACTAAATTGTAACGAGAGAGGTCTATTTTGGCGCATTTTTTGCCGGTTATTTCATGCTTTATTTTGGCGTTTAGCTTTTATCCGCTTTTAAATAAAATCCGTAAAAATCGCAGTGTGTCGGGCGTTTCGTTATTAATGATGAGCTTTGGTGTTGCGCAAAGCGTGTATTTCATTACTTATAATCTGTTCTTTCAGCGCTTTTATATGGCACTACCATTTATTGTTACTGGTACGCTAAGCGCACTGATCCTTTACTACTTTGCTCGCTATAACGCAGCTCGTGCGCAGCGGTTACAATTGGTTGGATTGCTATTGCTGTCGATGATCCCTTTTTCTTTATTACTTAGCCCATCTCTTGAAACTGCAACAGTTCTCAATTGGTTAACCTATGTGGGGTTAGTCATGAGCTCTATTCGTGTTATGCCGCAGACTTATAAAACCATTAAAAGTGGTGATATTAGTAATTTAAGTGCGCGCTACTTTAGCCTGCAATTTGTTGCTGGAAGCTGCGGCCTCGCTGCCGAGCTTGCTATGGCGACACCGAGCGTGTCTCACATACTGACCTTTGTAATGATATTACTGACTAATGCCGCACAACTAGGGTGTATTCAGTATTATAAATCGCGCCCTGCAATGGCTTAAATTATGTAAAACAAAAAGGCTGCCAATTGGCAGCCTTTTTTGTGTTGCTTTGCTTATGCTTCGAGGGCTTTACTAATTAAGCGATCGATATATTGCTTATGCGCTTTAGCTGCGGTGTCTGCACCCCATGGCACGCTCATATCAGCAATTTGATTTAACTGATAAAGCGCAGCTGCTTTGGCTAGGTTGTCGTGCTTACTCGCTTTACCTAAACCAGCAATCGCGATTAGCTGATTCACATATTCAACTTGTAGATTGTGACTTAAGGTATTTGCTTTTTTGCTGTCTACAAAAATGCTTGCTGTTAAGTCATTCATAAATTGGTTAAGTGAATACTCGTTGCCATACATAGCGCTATCTGAAATACGCAGCATGACAGCCGGGTGTAATAACTGAGCAAGTACCAGCTTTTGCATGCCTAAAATCATGCCATGTGGTTTAGGGTCTTCGTTTTTACCATAATGGTTAAAACCACGACGTTGTTGTAGCAGGTAGTTATAAAGCGGCTGCATGCTAGCAAGCACATTTGGTGAGAACACTTTGTCAGCTAAAATTTGCATTGCATGTTGCTGACGCTCAAGTGGCACTGGCGTAAATGGTGCGCCATTTTTGTCATCGCCCACCACATTTCGCTCTACATAAACACCACCAATTTGACGAGATACTACGCCAGCTTGTGTGCGGTAGCTTCTAAATAAAATGTTGGCTGAGGTAACAAGTTGTTGGTATGACTCACCATCAACAGTGGCTTTGTCTTTAAGCTCAGTAAACAGCTTATTGATAAGCTCCATACGATCATCAGCATAAGCGGCAGGGTTAGATGACATATCGCCAATCATCACACGAGGGTCGATATGACGCCCAGGAGCACGCATGTCATCAGCATCATTACCAAAAGCTAAAGCGTGCTCAGATGAACGAGCGAGAATTTTTTCAAGGCGCTGTTGTTCGGCATCTTTATCAGCTAAAGCTGGGCTATAGCCATATTCAATCGCCCAATCGTCATAAGGGCCGGGTTTTGTTTGGAATATATCACCTTGCTGCATGCCAATAGGGGCAATGTTTGCTGGTGCATAATCCATCACCGAGCCAGTTACGATACCTTGGGTTTTACTTTTATCGTGAACTTCTTTTTCATCCCACAAAATTGACGATTTCATATTGTGGTTAAGGCCAAGGGTATGGCCTACTTCGTGTAACACCAGTTGAGTTAAGCCTTGGCGTAAAATTTCTTTGTCTTCAATGCTTGCACCTGTGCCTAAGCCTTTAGCAAGTATCATGTTTTCTTGAATGCTGTGACCTAGTGAGCAATGTAATTCAGGGTTATTTTGGCTCGTTTCAAGCGTAGCTGCACCTTGCGTGTATAAGGTGTCATACATCCAGCGGTTTTTCATGAAAACATACTCTAACATGATGTCAGAGCCTAAGATCTCACCGGTTAATGGGTTCGCAAGGGCTGGGCCATAACCGCCAAATGGAGGGCGTGGTGATGCAGTCCAGCGCAATACATTGTAGTTAATATCGCCAGCATCCCAATCAGCGTCATCAGGTTGTATTTTTACTTCGATAGCATTTTTAAAGCCTGCTTTTTCAAATGAGCTGTTCCAAGCTAACACTGCATCACGAATAGTATCTCGCCACTCAACTGGCGTGGTATTTTCAATCCACCAAGTAATTGGTTTAACTGGTTCAGAAAGTGCGGCTGATGGGTCTTTCTTCTGTAGGTCCCAGCGCTTGATTACATCTTCATACGGTGCCCAGTCTGCAGATGTCATATTATCGAATTGATTGGTGAAATAACCAATTCGTGCATCATCTAAACGTGGTTGATAGTTGTTGCTTGGCAGTGCGACAAATGAGTGTTGTACTTTAATTGATACATTACGTGGATCGCTTACTGCACTTGAGCCACGTACTTTTGGCTCGGCATTAGTAAACACGTAATCAACAACAACATCGAGATTATTTGGGTAAGGGCGTTGCGTGGTGATGCGTGATTTTTTGTCGTCTAATTTTCCAAGTTTAAAGCGTTTGCTAGCATCTTTATCTTTTGGATTTACCCAAGGTGATACCTTATGCAGTGCTTCACTTAAAAAAAGCTTATCAACGTTAAATGCTATTTTGCCGTTTTCTTCTTTTTCAATTTTAATACTAGCAAGTACAGCTTCGCTTATGTTGGCATCGGCAGCGCGAGCAAGCGCTGAGCTTTCGTCAAATTTGTAGCGAGGAGTTTTACTTACAATATCAATACGGTCAAAATATTTACGAAATTCAATTAATTTTGTTTCACGGTATGCCCCTCTGAAATGACCCGCATCTGTAACACCGTCAACTGTGTGGGCAAAGTATACAAAGGGTGTATCAAGCTGAGATTGGTCTATAACCATTAGGTTATTACCGGTCTTGTCATCTTGGTAGAGAGTAAAGATACCAGCATATTCACTTTTATCTTTGATCATTTCGGCAAGTGTTTCTGGCTTTTTTTCTTCTTTTTTAGCTGCAATAGCATGGCCATTCATGGCAAGCGCTAGGCTTAATGCCAAAGCAATATTTGTTATTTTCATTCTAATTGTTCCTTTAATTATTTCTCAAATCAGTTTAATGAAATAAACCCATGATAAAAGGCTATTTGTTAACAAGTGTAAGGGCTGCTTTGTAATTCTTTGATATTATTTTACTTTTGTTTGTAACAAATTGTTCTTAATTGGCGTTTTTTAAATTTGTTGCCAATTTTGCCTGTTTTGTAACAGTTACTTACAAATGTCACATTAATGTTTCTGTCAGCTTTGGTATGATATGGGCAGTTAAAATATTAAAGGTGTAAGTTATGAGCACGAGATTACTAAAATGGATATTGCCAATCGTTGCTTTAGCGGTCGGTATTATTGGCTTTATGGGTATCAATGCTATTGCCCAAGAACCAAAAGACAAGGAAGTGGTAGATGTTCGACCTCTTGTCCAAGTTGAACCTGTTGCCAGCGATGATCATCAAGTGGTTATTAATAGCTACGGTGAAGTGAAGCCACTTGAAAGTACATTATTGGCATCGCAAGTCGCAGGCGAAGTGACCAGTTGGCATCCAAACTTTGTACCCGGTGGAATTGTCGCTCGTGGTGAAGTGTTATTCACTATCGAGAAAGACAACTACGAAGCCGCTGTACTTCAAGCTGAAGCATCATTAGCAAGTGCTCAAGCAGCTCTGATTGAAGAGCAAGCACAAGCTAAAGTTGCATTGGATGAGGCAAGACGCTATCCAGAGCGCGAGCGCACGGACTTATTCTTACGTAAACCTCAAGTTTTAAGCGCGCAAGCAGCTGTTAAATCAGCGCAAGCAGCACTTAAACGTGCTGAGCGTGACCTTGCGCGTTGTGAAGTGAGAGCACCTTACGATGCGTTAGTGATCAGCCGTGAAATTGGTGTTGGTCAATACATAAATGTAGGTAGCCAGGTTGCTGAGCTAAATAACATTGAAAGTGCAGAAATCATTGTACCAATTGCTGGCTTTGACAGCGTGTTTTTACCTAAGCGCTTAAAAGGCGTTAAAGCGACCATTATCAATAAGGGCTTAAACAGCTTTACTCGTGAAGCAGAGATTGACCGCGATCTAGGCGTTGTAGATAACGCGACACGTATGAGCAACTTAGTGGTTCGTGTTGAAGACCCATACGGTTTAAAGCATGACGTACAACCAATTAAATTTGGTGCTTATGTACAAGTTAACTTTGCGGGTGCCATGTTACAAAATATCTATCGTTTACCGCAGTCTTTGGTAAATAACCAAACAGTGTGGATTGTAAATGATGAGAATAAACTTGAACCACGAAAAGTAACTGTAGTGCGTGAAGAAGGTGAGTACTTCTACATTAGTGATGGCCTTGAAGTGAATGACCAGCTTGTTCTTACTTTACCTGAGTACCCTCAAGCGGGTATGGAAGTAAAGATTGCCGGTATGAAAGAAATGACAAGCGATGCAGAAACTGCAGCGGTTGAAAAGCTTTAAGGTAACACTATGACTGATACAAACACAGAAAAGCAGTCAGGCCTGATAGCCTATTTTGCTAATAACTCGGTCGCTGCTAACTTAATGATGGTGTTTATCATCATCATGGGGATCATTAGTTATTTCACTATTCAGCGCCAGATGTTCCCGAATGTTGAAATTAACTATATTGAAGTACAGGCCAATTATCCGGGGGCCTCACCACAAGAAATTGAAGAAAGTATTCTGATCAAAATTGAAGAGTCACTAAAAGATGTTACCGAAATTAAGCGCGGTGTTTACCGCTCGTTTCGAAATAGTGGCCGTGCCAGTCTTGAGATAAACACAGATGCTGAGCTCACTGATGTGCTCGACAAAGTGAAGTTACGCGTCGACAGTATTGCCACGTTCCCTGCGGGAATGGAGCCTGTCACCATTAGTCAGGTTGAATTTCGTCAAGACGTGATTGGTATGACGCTCGTTGGTGATATTCCGCTGACAGAGTTAAAGCCTGTAGCAAATCAAATTGAAGATGAGTTGCTGCAATTATCAAACGTATCGCTGGTGCAAAACGATGTGCCGTTAGATGAAATAGCGATTGAAATTGACCCAGACTCACTGCGCCAATACAACTTAACGTTAAGTGATGTAGCTGGTGCTGTTCGTCGTTATTCAGCCAACATCTCTGCCGGCCAATTACGCACTGATGCAGGTATTATCTCTGTTCGTGTTGAAAACCAATATTACAGTGGTGAAGAGTTCCGCCAAATTCCAGTCAAGGTGGGGGCTAATGGTGCGAAGGTATTGTTGCAAGATATCGCTGTAATTAAAGATCAATTTATTGAAGGTGAACGCTACTTTAAATTTAACGGCGAAAATGCGGTTTATTTGTCTGTAAAAGCAACCAAAGAACAAAACATGATCCCGGTTGCAGATTCAGTGAAAGCGTATATTGATAAGAAAAACAAAGAGCTGCCTGCGGGCTTGCGTCTTGAACCTCTTATGGATATGACCTATTACCTTAACGCACGTTTAGACATGATGAAAACCAACCTAATTCAAGGGGCTATCTTGGTTGCCATTATGTTGTCTATCTTCTTACGCTTTAAGTTAGCGCTTTGGGTGATGATTGGTTTACCTGTGTGTTTCTTGGGCGCAATGATGATGATGCCATTATTTGGTATCAGTATTAATATCGTGTCGTTATTTGCATTCATTATGGTGCTGGGGATCGTGGTCGACGATGCCATAGTCATAGGGGAAAGCGCCTACACCGAAATTGAGAAAAAAGGCGGTGGTGTTGTCAATGTAGTGAATGGTGCAAAACGTGTTGCTACCCCAGCTACATTTGGTGTACTGACTACGATTGCTGTGTTTGCACCGTTTACATTATCAAGCGGGCCAGAAAGTGCATTTTTCTTTGGTATCGCGGTGGTGGTTATTCTGTGTCTAATATTCAGTTTGATTGAGTCGAAGCTTATATTACCTGCTCATATCGCCCACACTAAATTTCCGCCTATTAATCCAAACAGCTGGCGTGCTCGTTTTAATAAGCGCTTTTTTAAGTTTGTAAATGGTCCTTATAAAGCATTTATCGTACGTTGTGTTGAATGGCGCTGGCTTGTTTTATTTTCTTTTGTGGGCTTATTAATTATGACGTTTGGTTTGATTTCATCAAATCAAGTGCGTGTTGTTCCAACCCCAAAAGTACCGCATGATTTCCCGCAAATTCGTTTAGAAATGAATGAAAATGCGTCGGATATTCAAACCATTAACGCAATTCGAGAAATTGAAGCGATGGTGGTTAATGTTGATAAAGAAACCGAGCGTGAATTTGGTCAAAAACTTATTCGTGACATTTTAGTCTTTAACCAAGGGCGAACTGAAGCGCAGCTTTTAGCGCCACTTGTTGATGAAGATCTTCGTCCATACAACGCATTTGAATTATCTCGTCGCTGGCGTGAGCAAATGCCAAGTATTGCCGGTGTCAAATCATTACAAATTTACGATGATGTGAATGGTGGCGGCATGGATGGTGAGTTTGGCTACTTACTGTATGGGCCTGACATCGATACATTGAATGAGGCAGGTCGTCGCTTTATTCAATTACTGCAACAGCAAAAAGGCTTATTTGATATTAGCTCAACCATCGACCCGGCGAGCAAAGAAGTGCAATTAAGCTTAAAACCTGTGGCATATGATTTAGGGTTAGATCTTGCCAATATCGCAAACCAAGTTGGCGCAAGCTTCTACGGTGGTGAAGCACAACGTGTTATTCGCCGTGGCGAAGAAGTGCGCGTAATGGTGCGTTACCCTAAACTGACACGTGAAGCATTTGCATCTCTTAAACATGCAGTAATTACAACACCTGAAGGTAAAGAAGTACTATTAGGTGACGTTGTAGAGCTGACTGAAAAGCCAGGTATTAGCTATATTCGCCGCGAAGGAGGTTATCGAACTGTGTATATTTATGGCAGTATCGATGAAGAAGCGATTGAGCCAGGCGAAGTCGTTAAGCAAGTTAAAGAGACTCTGTTACCGCAACTTAAAGAAGAGTATCCATCAGTAAAAACTGAGCTAGGTGGCTCAATTGAAGAGCAGCAAGCACAAGCTAATGAGCAAATTATGTTCTTCATTGGTGGTATGATTTTAGTGTATATCTTGCTTGCAGTACCGCTTAAGAGCTATTCGCAACCACTCATTGTAATGTCGGTTATTCCATTTAGCTTAACCGGTGCAATTTGGGGTCACTTATGGTTTGGTCTAGACATTAGTTTAATGTCGGGCTTTGGCTTAATCGCTGCTGCAGGGGTGGTGATCAATGACTCACTGGTCATGACTGACTTTGTAAACCAAGCGCGTCGCGAAGGGCTTTCTACACGTGAAGCAGTTATAGAAGCAGGGTGTGCACGTTTTAGAGCAATCACACTGACTTCAATTACGACCTTTGCCGGTGTATTACCAATTATGTTTGAAACCAGCTTACAAGCTAAGTTCGTAATTCCAATGGCAGTAGCACTTGGTTTTGCGGTAATGTTCGCAACCTTAATTACATTAGTACTTGTTCCATGTTTGTACATTGTAATGAGTGATGTGGGCAATGGTGTTCTTAATATCTTCCGTGCAGGTTATAGAGTGGTTACCAGAACTAAGCCAGCTCATAATTAGTACAGACTAGCTATTTAAAAGCCAACCAAACGGTTGGCTTTTTTGTTACTAAAATATAGTAACTATTTGCTATATATAATGTTTGATTACATTCTTTTGTTTGATTTGTTTTCTGGTCGCGATTATACTCATTTTGTTTTTGGCAAACTAACTGAAAGGTTAGGACGCAAAGTTTCCGGTCTAAGGTTTTAAGACTATGATAGCGGGACCGCTGATAAGCACATAATCTACGTGCTTTGGTTCTTTTGCCTCAAACTTTACATAAATATTTTGTTCGATTGTTACTATAGTACCTATTCGTTGCTCTTAGGGTGATATTTTGTTTATGCATACGTCAATGGCCTCTGGAAGATGGTTGCCAATTGGTTGCTTAAATCATCATACCCAACTTTTTGTTGGTGATAAGGTGATAGTGACCTTTTATGACATGCAAGGAGAGCTAGTCGATTTATCATTCGAATATGCAATTGTGAGCTCAGATGATGGAGAGCCTCATAATTGGCCTCGCTCTGTGGCTGAACATATTAATGTGCATATTCCGTTGGTTAAAGCGGGCAAAATGACAGAGCAAGGTTTGGTGGTTGCATACCGTTCAAACCAAATTTATGCCCTAGAAGGTTCGGGTATAACACATGTAAAAGTGGCGTTTAATTGCATCGCTAAATGTGAAGAGCGAGTACAAGATAGATTAAACGAGTATGACTATGTCTACCCACAAGCATGCAATGATTACAATGCAGGTGTAAAAGTACTTCAACCTAAAACGGGTCATATTTACATGTGCAAGCCATGGCCGTTTAGTGAATTTTGCCGTGTTAAAGATTCACATAACCCACTCTTTGAACCGGGAGTTGGGAAAAGTTGGGCTATGGCGTGGCAACAAGTGTCACATTAACAGTTTCCCCCTAAATGCTATTTTAGCATTGCTTAGCCCACTCAATTTGAGTGGGCTTTTTTAATACCAACCCGCAATAATACTTAATCATTTTGAGGGATTAAACCTGTCGCTAACTGCGTTAAAAATTTCTCATTTAGAACAACTAAATAAGGAAATTTTTGCCTTGTTATCAACAAGGTTTTATTGCCTCAAAATAGACTGCTTAATTAAGCTGATTGGTATAATTCTGTGATAAACTGCCAGCAATTCGTTTTTTACTTTGGTTTTTTCTTGTGTCATCAAAATCGTATTCTTTGTCTTTATTAGCGCATCCACCTGTTGCCAAAAAACATCCTCATCAATTAACTACTCACCAACAGACTCGCACCGATAATTATTATTGGATGCGTGATGATGAGCGTGAAAATGAGGATGTATTAGCGCACCTAAATGCCGAAAACGATTATTGCGACAAGCAACTAGCAGACATGAAACCTCTGCGCGAACAATTATTTAATGAGTTAAAAGACCGTATTGTAAAAGACGACAACACGGTACCTGTGAAAGATGGTCAGTTTTGGTATCACTCAGAAGTACGTGGCGATGATGAATATGCGCGCCATTATCGCAGCAGCTCAATAGAAGCGCGCGATAAGCACTTGTTGTTAGATGTAAATCAATTAGCCGGCGATTACGAATTTTATGAGTTGGGCGAAGTGGCTATTAGCCCTGACGAACAGCTACTTGCTTACTCAGAAGACACCGAAGGTCGCCGTATATATACCGTGCGTTTTAAAAATATTGCTAATGGTGAGATGTTTAGTGATGTTATCGAAAACACCGAAGGTCAAGTGGTATGGGCTAATGACAGTAAAACCGTTTTTTATGTGAAAAAAGACTTACAAACTTTGTTGGGTTTTCAGGTTTACCGCCATGTTTTAGGCACTCCGCAAGCTGATGACGTATTGGTTTATGAAGAACAAGATAAAAGCTTCTTCATGGGGCTTGGCAAAAGCCGCGATGAAAGCCTTATCATAATTGATCTTGCAACTACAGAAACAAACGATACTTGGGTGCTAGATGCTAATAACCCAGAGGGGGAGTTTAGCGCTTTAATGCCACGCGAAGAAGGCCATGAGTTCGATGTCGATAAGCTAGGTGACACCTTTTACATTGTGACTAACTGGCAAGCGAAAAACTTTCGCTTAATGACTGCGACACAAAGTACCGTTGGCGATAAAAGTCTTTGGCAAGAACATACCCCGCATCGCGAAAACGTGTTGTTAGAAGGGGTTGAGATATTCGATGACTACCTTATCCTCACTGAGCGAGAGCTAGGCCAAACACGTTTTGTGGTAGTTAATCAGCACGATCAGCGCCTTACTTTAGAGTTTGATGATCCTTGTTATTATGCCGCAATTGCAATGAACCCAGAGCCGAATGTGAGCACTGCACGCATTTACTATTCGAGCTTAACAACGCCGGGTTCTTTGTATGATGTTGATTTAAAAACCGGGAACAAAACCTTATTAAAACAACAGCAAGTACTCGGCGAATTTGACCCGCAAAACTACCGTTCAGAGCGTTTAATGATCACCGCAAGAGATGGCGAACAAGTGCCGGTGTCTTTGGTTTATCGTATTGATAAATTTAATAAAGATGGCACTAACCCACTACTGCAATATGGCTATGGTGCGTACGGAATTACCATCGATCCTAGCTTTTCAAGCAGCTCATTAAGTTTGCTAGACCGTGGCTTTGTTTATGCGATTGCGCATATTCGTGGTGGCGAAATGCTAGGCCGTCACTGGTATGAACAAGGTAAAAAGCAATATAAGCAAAACAGCTTTAGTGACTTTATTGATGTTACGCGTGCTCTTACTACGCAAGGCTATGCACACCCAGAAAAAGTATTTGCCTCTGGTGGTAGTGCTGGAGGGTTACTGATGGGGGCTGTAGTAAATCAAGCTCCTGAGCTTTATTTAGGTATCGGTTGTCATGTGCCATTTTTAGATGTGCTAACCACCATGCTAGATGAGAGTATTCCTCTTACTACGAATGAATATGACGAGTGGGGCAATCCAAATGACCCTGCGTTTTATGATGTGATTCAGGCATATTCGCCGTACGATAATATTAAGCCGCAGGACTACCCTAATATTCTCGTAACTACCGGCTTTCATGACTCTCAAGTGCAATACTGGGAGCCAATGAAGTGGGTGGCAAAACTGCGTGAATTTAAAACTGATGACAACATTTTGGTGTTTAAAACCGATATGGATGCAGGCCATGGCGGCGCATCTGGTCGTTTTAAAAGCCTTGAAGAAAAGGCATTAGAAATGGCGTTTTTTATTGCTTTATTACCGAATTAAGGCTTAGATAAATAAGTAAATAACGTTTATAAGCGTAAACTTAAGTTGTATTTCAAAGGGGTAAGCATGTTTAAAGCCCATGGTGATTGGCGCTATTTTGTTGAGCCGCCAGTGATTTATGTGGAAATGAGCGGCAGCTTTAACAAAGAGGCGGTTGCTTCATTTAGCATTGAAGTCGGTCAAGAAATCATGAAATACCCTGAACAGTCAATTCAGTATGCGGTAGTGAATTTGGAGCAATTTGAATTAGCGACGGCTGATAGTATTGAGATTGCAAAGGCTTACTTTCAGGCCGTAAAAGCGCGGGGCTACAAACGTGTTGATTATATTAAAGCAAATATCATTGCCCGCAATTTGTTAGAGGTAGTTTGGTCGGGGGTAGAAATGGATATTTATTTTCACCTAGATGCCGAGAGTCTTTTTCAAGCAAGGCCCGAGTACGAAAATTTAAGAAAGTGGTTAAAGTAAAAAAGCCCTCAATTGAGGGCTTTTTAGTCTCTGTTCTAAACATTAACCAAGGTAAGCTTTTAACATCCAAACAAGTTTCTCTTGTTCTTTAATGTAGTCACCCATTAATGATGCTGTACCTTCGTCGTCCGCATCACCTGCTTGCGCTAAGATTTCACGCTGCATCTGAATAAGCGTGCTGTAACCCGCTAAAAGATTTTCAACAGCAGCAGTACCTTCAGTGATATTTTTAGCTTCACTGATCTTGCTTGCTTCAATGTACTCAGAGAATGCATGCACAGGTGTACCACCTAAGGTTAAAATACGCTCTGCAATCTCATCTACTTTCTCAAGTAGTAAGTTATAAATTTCTTCAAATTTAAGGTGTAATTCAAAAAAGTTTCGACCTTTGATATTCCAATGGAAACCACGTGCGTTCATGTATTGAATTTGGTAGCAGCTTAGTAAAGAGTTTAGTGAATTTACGATGTCTTCACTTTTTGCGCTGTTTAAACCAATTGCATTTACCTGTGACATAGATTGCTCCTTAAAAAAACCGTTAATTGTTTACTTGCTAGTGCTTGGTGTTAAGTATTAGCCATCTTGGTTAATCTGTAAAATGGTTTAATTCGAACACCGTGATAGGTTTTAGCTATCAAAGGCGGTTTTTACCCGCTAGTGCACTATCAACATAACATTGAATTACCTGTTATATAGACTTGGGGCAACTGAGCAAAAAATCTACCTTATTTTGCAGATATGCAAAAATTAAGCAGAAAGTATGATCTAAAACAAAGTTTGTATTAGCTGATAAACACGCCGATTTAGAACTTGATTTAGGTCAAAAAAGCAACGAAATAGAAGCGCATAATGACCTTACCGCATTTAACCAGGAGAATAAAAATGGACGGTAAAACAGTTAAAGAAAGTAAAGCTGAAATAGTTGTTGTAGTGATTGCATTACTTGCATTTGTTATCGGTTTAGTAGGTCATTTAGCAGGCGCTAGCTTCGCAAACTTTGATACCTTTGGTTACATTGCTGCACCAGTACCACTGATTTTAGGGGTCATTGTATTAATCTCATACAAAGTGGCTGCAAGTGCTGAAGATTAAAGTATTACTCACTTTGATTTATAAGCTTAATAATGTAATCCATCACTTGGCGTGAGTAGATCATACTGGTGTGACTCAAATGAAACACCTTATGCTCTGCCATGCCATTGAGTTTGGTTTCATCTATCAAAACCGTACCATCAGAAACACTGCCTTTGGCAATCAGTGGCATTAGCCCTATTGGTAAGTCGCCAGCAATACTATAAAGCTTGGCATTAAACGGCCAATCCCCATTCTCTGATAATAAAAATTCCACACTGTTTTTTAACAGCATTTCAAAGCCTTTTTGCTGCATTTGCTTAGCAATATGGCTGCCTTTATGTGGGGTGCCTAAGGTGATCACCTTTTCGACATGGCGACTTTGTAGTGAATTGGCTTCAAGGTAAGCGCGGGCGACTAACCCCCCCATTGAATGGCAAACCAAGGCGGTTGGCTTACCATTAATAAAGCGATCAATCTTATCGAAAATTGCAGCTCTATCGGGGGAGAGTGTATTGTAGGTCAAATTGAGTATTTTAAGCCCTGACTTTTCGAGACGCGCACACAGAGGGCGCATCACAAAGCCTGACATATAAAGTCCGTGTAATACTACAACCTGCCTAATTGCCATCGCATTCCTTACATTAACTGTTGCGGTTTAATTTCGATATTTGCTGTATCTGAGCTAACCCATACTTCGCCATCTTGAACTGTGATGGTGAGCTTAATATTACGATCGGCTAACTCTGCTAGTGCTTGGGTAGCAGCATAATCGAGACTAAAAATACTCAAGTTTTTAAAATCATACAACTTAGGCTGATGTTTTTGCCACCAAATTGCTTGGTTATTTTCACCGTAAGTATACAAAACAACTTGCTTGGCTTTATTGCAGGCTTTTTTTAGACGTTTTTCATCAGGTAAACCTAACTCAATCCATAATTCAATTTCTTCGCTGTAGTTAATGTGCCAAAGCTCTGGCTCGTCATCTGCGCATAAGCCTTTCGTAAACTCTAAGCCTTCACGAGCATTAAGTGCAAAAGCT
Source organism: Pseudoalteromonas sp. Ps84H-4 (assembly GCF_024124645.1). Classification (NCBI taxonomy): domain Bacteria; kingdom Pseudomonadati; phylum Pseudomonadota; class Gammaproteobacteria; order Alteromonadales; family Pseudoalteromonadaceae; genus Pseudoalteromonas; species Pseudoalteromonas sp. Ps84H-4. Next base: position 74,789 of record NZ_JAMXSK010000010.1, read on the forward strand.
AACAAGCGGATCATCAAGCGTTGTTCGGTTTCTGATGGATGTTGTGCCAGTGTTAAATTGAAATCTTGATAAATGTGGCGGTCCATATCGCTTAGCGATAATTGCGCTTTAATAATGGTTGATTTAAGAGCCATAACTGCTTACTTGAAAAAATTTGCGCCATTATAGCGCAATTAATCTTACCGACGCTTAAATATCTCCAGCGAAACTTTTGGTTAATCCTTATTTATTATCACAGGCAGCATTCATAAACCTAAATTACGCCGGTGACATTTTAGTCACATTTACTTTGCTAACGTCTAAAGTTGATTAATTCGAATTCAATAATTAGGGCTATTTGGGAGGATGAAAGTATGTGCAAGTTATTGAAATCAAGATCATGGTTGATGCCAAGAGGGACGCAATTATGAAAGAACAATTTAGACAGATACTCTGGTCATTTACATGGCTATTGTTGAGTAGTTTGGCATTTTACTCTTACGCAGTAGAAGAGCCTGGGGCAATAACGGTTATTGTTAAAAATCAGACTACAGATCGACCACTTCCAAACGCACAAGTCATACTTAAGGAACGAGAAACCTCTGCAATACAAACCTTACAAACTGATCTACAAGGGCGTATTGTTGTTGAGCAACTCGACCCGGGCCTTTACTCAATAAAGATTACAAAAAGTGGCTTTGCGGCTTTATACGAACCAAGTATTCGCGTTGTAACTCGTAAAAATACGAAGGTTGAATTTGACCTTAGAGAACAAGCCATAGAAGTAGTTGAAGTAAGAGCCCAACAAGCTGATACATTTACTTCAGGCTCTAGCACCTATCTCGACAGAGAATCTCTGCGAAGTGCCGTGGGAGGAGGTGCAGATCCACTACTTTCTCTAGATGGATTGCCAGGTGTCGCATCTGACAGTGAATTTGCAAGTTTTAGTGTGCGTGGTCGAGGCCCAAGAGATAATTTACTCTTTGTTGATGATTTTCCTTTTGATAAAGCTATTCACTTTGATGCGACGTTAGGTGAAGAGGAAGATGTAGGCGGCGGTGGTCGCTTTTCTATATTTGCCCCCAATGTGATAAATGGAGCAGAATTTTCACCCGGCGGGTGGCAAGCAGCTTATGGTGGTCGTGCAGGGTCTTTACTGAAGCTAGAAGTGGCCGATGGTAACCCTAGTCCATCAGCAAGTTTTCGCTACGACCTTGCTGGTTATGAAGTTGGTTATGACGGCCCTATAAATATCACTGATGAAGCAACTATGCTTTTTTCTGCAAGGCGGTTAGATTTTGGTGCCTTGTTTGAAACTATCGAAGAGCTAGATATTGGTGAACCTGTTTTAAGGGATATTATTTTTAAATCAGTGATACCCATTAATCAAAATAACACTTTTGAAGTGTTACTCATGGATACGCATGAGAAATATACTCGTGGCGTTGAGCATGTTTCTGAATCACCTAATTTTGAAGATACTGCATTGCAAAATGCCGAGCAAGATAGTGACTTGTATGGTTTAACATTGACCACATTACTTGGTGAAACTGCTGTTTTGACTAATAAAGTTTACTACCGAAAAAGTGATAAATTGAGCTCTGAAGGTGAGGCTTATCCAGATCTTGTGCCCGAGGGAACGCCTGCTTCTGAATACCCTATTCGAGAAGACATTATCACTATATCTGAAGGTGAAACAGAAATTGGTTGGAGAAGTGATTTTGAGGTAGAAAATCAATTAGGGATGTTGAGCGTCGGTGCCCGAATTACGCAAATTGAACTAGATTACAGCACCTTTTTAGATGGTGAATGGAATCGGTATGTTTATGATAGTGACGATTATAGACCAGACCCACAGCAAAAGTTTATTGTACTAACCCCTGAAAGCCTTAATTCAGTCACGTCTTTGAAAGAAGTAAACTATACAGGCTACATAGAACAAATTTTTGAAATGGGTGATTGGGATTTTGGTACAGGTTTACGATTTGAACGAGATGGGTTTGCTGATGAAAGTTTTATATCACCTCGATTCAGCATCAACTGGATGCCAAGTCAAAAGGTAAGGTATTTTGCAACGGCGGGGTTATTTCATCAGTCACCGCGATATTTAGAACTTGCAGCTAACGAGACTAATAATCTTAAAACTGAAAAAATTACCCATACGAGTGTTGGTTTTAAATATTTCCCTAATGCCAACTGGTCATTACTAACGGAAGTTTATTATCAGCAACTTAGCGACTTAGTGGTTGACCTAGACCGTACCAGTGGAACTTATGCAAATGATGGTGATGGTACTTCATATGGTGCTGATTTTGTGCTTAATGCTACTATTTTCGAAGGTCTTTACGCCAGTGCAACCTATTCTTACAATGATGCGGTCGTAGACCGAAAGGATGGTTTTGGCGACGTAGCTGCTGAATTTAGTCGTGAACATGTTGCCACGTTAGGGCTGACATGGGAGATAAGTGACCGTTGGAAACTTGCTGGACGATATAAATACCTTTCAGGCAGACCAGATGACATATTTATTGTACATGAAGATGTTTTGGGGCCAGGGCAGCCTTTGCGTTACTCTAAGGAAATTACAGAGCGTAATGTTGGCCGTAAAGAAGGATCAGGCTCATTGAATGTTCGTGTAGATTACCGACGTGCCTTTGGTCCTATTGATGTTACCGCCTTCCTTGATGTTATAAATGTCACGGCAGCTTCATCAGCTGATGACACTGAGTTTGATTACCGCCGAGGGATTGAAGTCGTTGACGATAGCGAAGCTGAACCGCTGATCGGATTGCGATTAGATTACGCTTGGTAAGGAAGAAAAATGCTAGATGCTTTGAATACTGAGCCGATCAGAGCTTTGATTGTTGAAGATAATCGTGACATTAGTGCGAATATTGCTGCGTATCTAGAAAGGCACTGTTATCTCTTGGACTTTGCTTATGACGGTATAAGTGCAATGCAACTAGCGATGAACAACAAGTTTGATGTCATTGTTTTAGACCTAATGCTTCCAGGGATGGATGGCTTACACTTTTGTCAAAAGTTGCGAGCTGAAGCTGACGTTGAAACACCTGTACTTATGCTCACTGCGAGAGACACGCTTGATGATAAACTGAGAGGATTTGCAGTAGGAGCCGACGATTATTTGGTAAAGCCATTCGCATTGCAAGAGTTACATGTGCGCCTTCAAGCTCTTTATAAGCGGAGTCACGGCAATACCAACAAGGTATTGACTGTGTCTGATCTAACGATGAATAAGTCCACCTTGCAAGTACATCGTGCAGGCCAGCTTATTGAGCTTAATCCTGCAAGTATGAAGTTATTGCAGCGGTTAATGGAGGTATCTCCTTCTGTTGTTACACGCGATAGTCTCGAAACTTTATTATGGGCAGATGAGCCTCCCGATGGTGACGCGCTTCGTTCGCACATGTACAAGTTAAGACAGGCAATTGATAAACCATTTGATACGCCTTTGATTCATACTGTGCACCGTATTGGCTATCGAATTGCAAAGGACGTGCAATAATGTATCGGCATAGTTTGCACAAACGTGTCGCTATCGCATTTGCAATGTGTGTGGCTGTGCTGAGTATTGCATGGGGGTTTGCTTTCTTTGCTGCAATAAGATTGAGTGAAGATCGCGTGCTAACCCAGCAATTGCAAGTTGCATCAGATAACTACCCTGCTATTACTACCAATCTTAAGGCGTACGATAAAGTAGATAACTTACCTCAATCACTTCATGCGTGGGCGCAAACAAATCCAGCAGTAGGCTTGTATGAATTTGATAGCGAAGAATTACATGTTGCCGTAATTGATACAGGCAATGAGCAGTCACCTGGGTTTGTAGTGTTTGATGTCGCGCAGATTGAGGCTTCTTCGTCAGAGGATTGGTGGTTATTACTTATTATTAGCAGCCTTGTAGGAACATTGGGGTTATTAGGCTTTGGGCTTGGAATTGTTGTGATGCGTCGAGCTTTGGCTCCCGTAACTCAACTTGCTAAAGCTGTGGCCGACATTGATCCTGAGCAATTATCAAACGAAGATTACAAGCGTATACATGCTAACCGATATACAAATGATGAAGTTGGCATGCTCGCAAATACAATAGAGCAGGCTTTTGAGCGAGTGAGTGCATTCATCGCAAGAGAACGCTATTTTACAGACTCTGCAAGCCATGAATTGCGCACGCCAGTGACAGTCATTACCGGCGCCCTAGAGCTTTTAGAACAAAGCCAATTGACTCCTGCCGATATGAAGGTGCTAGATCGTGTAAGGCGGGCAACACACGACATGAATACAATGATCGAAATGTTTTTGTGTCTTGCTCGTGAAACTGATGATGGCTTGTATGATGAGCAGTTTTTAGTAATGCCACTGGTAAGAAAAGCAGTAGAGCAGCAACGCTATTTGTTAAACGGTAAGCTCGTTGGTGTTGAACTTGATGAGCTCGCCAACCCCATAATTTATGGGCATGCACAGGCATTTTCTATTGCCGTTAATAACCTGGTGCGAAACGCGTTTGAGCATACCCTTGCAGGACAGGAACCGATTGCAATTTTGATTAAAGAGCATGAATTATTAATCACTAATCAGTTCAGTGGCGGTGATGCCCAACATACGGCGACTGAAACAGCTTCTCACGGCTACGGCTTAGGTTTAGGTATTGTGCAACGCTTATGTGAGCGCAATGGTTGGTCATTCTCACTGCATGCAGATACAGCGCATGTAGTCGCTCGTCTTTCGTGGTGATGGAAGGCATGATTTTATTTTTAAACAATCCTGCTTGATGTAGTAAACTATACCTATCAGCAAAATCCCCATGGCGTTAGCCTTTAAAATAAAGAGCTTAATAATCTAATGAGTAGAGCAGGAATACAGTGGTTCCCGGGTCACATGAACAAAGCCCGCAACGAAATTAAAGAAATCATGCCACAGATGGATGTGATCATTGAGGTACTTGATGCCCGTATTCCTTACAGTAGTGAAAACCCAATGGTTACTGCGCTTCGTGGCGATAAGCCGGTGATCAAAATCATGAACAAGGCGGACTTAGCTGATCCTAAGTTGACGCAAGCTTGGAAAGACTACTTTGAGCAGCAAAGTGGCGTGAAAGCGATTGATTTTGGTAATGATAAAGCAGGTGAAGTGCACCGTATTAATGAGCTTTGTAAAAAATTAGTACCGCATAAAGTAGGCGCTGATAAACAAATTAAAGCCATGATCATGGGTATTCCAAATGTTGGTAAATCAACACTTATTAATACCTTAGCCGGCCGTATTGTGGCAAAAACAGGTAATGAGCCTGCGGTAACAAAAGCGCAGCAACGTATTAAGCTTGACGATGGCATTATGCTTTACGACACGCCGGGCATGTTGTGGCCTAAAGTAGAAAACGAAAACTCAGGTTATCGTTTAGGAGCAACTGGTGCAATTCGTGATACCGCTATCGATTACGAAGAAGTGGCTAGTTACACCGCTGAATATTTACTGCATGCATACCCAGAGCTTTTAAAAAGCCGTTATAAAATTGACGAGCTACCAGAGTCTGACTGGGAGTTTGTTGAAATGGCAGGTAAAAAGCGTGGCTGTATCCGCGGTGGTAATCAAATCGATACTTACAAGATGTCTGAAATTCTTATTAACGAATTACGCGATGGCATTATTGGTCGTATTACCATGGAAACACCTGCTATGCGTGAAGAAGAAGAGCAAATGGTTGCACAGCTTCGCGCTGCTGCAGAGGCAAAAAAAGCCGCAAAAGAAGAAGAGAAAAAACAACGCCGAGCGCGTGCGCGCAAGAATCGCCGTTAACAAGCCATCATTTGTTTTTCAGACATAAAAAAAGCCCTGTAAGGGCTTTTTTAGTTTCATATCTACCGTCACCGATATGAGCAATGTAGCAAGTAAAATAGTAGGGCGATCACCTGTTGCCAATATCAAGGGGCGTTGCGATTAGCAACAGGCGATCTTAGCTTTATCGTGGGCCACACGTGTTTCAGGGTCGAGAAACAAATCAGTTTATTCCGAACAAGTCATAACACTTTACTGTCTTGTTGATAGTGATTATCAATTAGATTTGAGTGTCTGTCAACACTCAATTGAAAATAATTCTCATTTCTTTGTGTTTGTTTTTTAAACTTCAGCAATACAATGCATTAGCACTAAAGTTAGGCTGTAAATTACGCGCAATAAAAACTATGCTGGTGCTATAACAATTAAAATAAAAACACACGATGTTCTCAATTTGGTCAATAAGCCTTCTTGCAATTGTATATCTGGCAATTTTATTTGCGGTTGCAGGCTGGGCTGATAAAAGAAAAGTATTGCCTTTTAAAGGCTTAACCTATGGTTTATCGCTTGGAGTGTACTGCACCTCTTGGGCGTTTTTTGGTACCACAGCACAAGCTGCATATAATGGCTGGTGGCTAGCACCGACTTATGCCGGCACTATTTTGCTATTTATTTTTGGTTGGCAAGTGTATTGCCGTATAGCGCATATTTGTAGGCAGCAAAAAATAACCTCGATGGCTGATTTTATTGCTACGCGATATGGTCAGTCGTCGAGCTTATCAGGGCTCATTTCATTGATTTCAGTGATTGCCATTGTGCCTTATATCTCTTTGCAGCTAAGTGCTACCGCACAAAGTATTAATTTATTAACTAACCGTTCAATGATGCAAAGCCATGAAGTATGGGCCGATAGTACTTTTTATATCACGCTTGTATTAGCACTGTTTGCTATTTTATTTGGTGCAAGGCGCTTAAAGCCTAGCGAACATAACCCCGGTCTTATTGCCAGTATTGCCTTTGAATCTGTGGTTAAGTTATTGGCATTTTTAGCTGTGGGTTTATATGTGTGTTTTGCGCTATTTGATAGCCCAGTGGCACTGTACGATAAAGCCCATGAACTAAATATTGATCAGCAAGTGGCTGCTACACAAAGCCCGACCTATGTGTATGTGGCCCATACTTTACTTGGTATTTTGGCGACTTTATGTTTGCCAAGGCAGTTCCACATGAGCTTTATCGAGAAAAATAACGATAAAGAATTGGCCTCGGCACGTTGGCTATTCCCGATTTACTTATTACTTATCAACCTGTTTATTCTACCAATTGCATACGCCGGATTAATTTACTTTCAAGGTCAAGAAGTCGGTTACGACACCTTTGTATTGGCGCTACCTATGGCTGCTGATGATGCCTTTGTGGCGCTATTGGCGTTTTTAGGCGGCTTTTCAGCGGCAACCAGTATGGTGATTGTGTCATCCATTGTGCTTTCAGTGATGATCACCAATGACTTTATTAATCAATTTATTTTACGCCGCTCACAGCTCACATCGAGTAGCCGCGGACTTGATAAAAACAACCTATTACATGCGCGTAAAATCGTTATCGTACTGATTTTATTGCTTAGCTATTTTACTCACCGGGTTCTTGGCGAAAGTACAACCCTTGCCAATGTGGGTTTAATGTCGTTTACCTTAGTCGCACAATTTTCACCGGCCATGATCATTGGCTTATGGTGGCGACAAGCATCCTGTCGCGGCGCACAATTGGGCATTTTAAGTGGCTTTATTATTTGGGGTTACACACTCTTACTGCCAAATATTGCTGGAGGTTTAGGTCGCGATAGCTTATGGCTTGTGGATGGACCTTGGGGAATTAGCTGGCTCGCGCCTACCGATTTATTTTCTTTAGGCATGGAAAGCATCAGCCAAGCCTTGTTGCTGTCGTTAGGTGCGAACTGTTTAGTGTATTTTTTAGTACCGCTATTTAGTCGTGCAACCTTGGCAGAGCGCTTACAGAGCAATAAGTTTGTATCGCAGCTGAGTGATTCACGGGTGAGTAATCATCTGCAGCCCTTGAGCTATCACGACCTAGGTGCACTTTTGCAGCGATTTGCCGAAAAAGAAGCGGCGCAGTCTTTGGTTAATCATTACTTTCCAGATGATAAAAGTAAGTGGAAGCGTCCAGCCAATGTTGAGTTAGAGCTACTGGTTGAGCGCGAGATGTCAGCGGTGATAGGTGGTGCATCGGCGCGGCTTATTTTAGATGTAGCCAAAGATGAGCAGCGTCAGCCGCTAGAGCAGGTTGCTGAATTTGTAGATGAGGCAAGCCAAGTACTTAAATTTAATCGTGATTTACTGCAATCAACAATCGAAAACATTCAACAAGGGATCAGTGTAGTTGATAGTGAGCTGCGGCTGGTAGCCTGGAATCAAGGCTACAAAAACATGTTCGCCTACCCAGATGATGCGCTCTACATAGGCCGCCCAGTTGCTGACATTATTCGTTTTAATGCCGAGCGAGGCTTATTTAGCGGCGAGAGCATGACCAGCGAAGTTGAAAAACGCTTAGCCTATTTACGCCAAGGCAGCGCTTATAAATATCAGCGCTCGCACAATGATGGTCGCGTGTTTGAAATGCAAGGTAACCCACTGCCAGGTGGCGGCTTTGTAACAACCTATACCGACATCACCGAGTTCGTAAAACAACAAAAAGCGCTAACAGAGGCTAATGTCAGCCTTGAAGAAAAGGTAGCAGCACGCACCTTGGCGCTAACACAGGCAAACCAAGAGTTGTCGATGGCAAAGCAAGTGGCAGAGCAAGCAACGGTCAGTAAAACCCGGTTTTTTGCGGCTGCCAGCCACGATTTATTACAGCCTTTTAATGCCGCGAGTTTATTTTGTTCTTTAATGAATGAAAAGGCCCAAGACACCGAGCTTAAAGAGCTGGCGATGAATATAAAGAATTCACTGGGCAGTGCAGAAGAGTTGTTATCGAGTATTTTAGAGTTAACCAAACTTGACTCTGGCTCGTTTAAAGTACAAATGAGCGAATTTGCAACTAGTTCTCTTGTTGAACCACTTCGCAATGATTACGAAGCTTTAGCGCGTGAAAAAGGTTTGAAATTTATTGTTGAAACCTGCGATGTGCGCCTGCATACCGACAAAGCGCTATTACGCCGAGTACTGCGTAACCTTTTGAGTAATGCGATTCGTTACACTGAGCAAGGTGAAGTGCGCTTAAAAATGCAGTACGAAGATAATCATGTGTCGTTTATTGTTGAAGATACCGGTATTGGTATTGCTGCCAATGATCAGCAAACGATTTTCCAAGAGTTTAAACAGCTTGGTGCAAAACCAAGTGCTGAAGGCTTAGGTTTAGGGCTGGCTATTACCAAACGTATTTGTGATTTGCTGAAAATACCCCTAGTGATGGGATCTGAACTTGGTAAAGGTACGCAATTTACCCTAACACTACCTTGTAAAGTTAGCGCTGCACCAGCGCAAGCCAAAGGTGCAGAGGCATCACAAGAAACAGAGCTGGGGCAATTGCGTATTTGGTTGCTTGATAACGACCGCAACGTGTTAGAGGCATTAAAACAGTTACTTGAGAACTGGGGCTGCGAAATCTCAACGGCCACTAACTTAGCGGAGCTTGAGCAGCTAAAGGCAAGCCAAGCCCTACCGCAATTGTTGATTATTGATTATCAGCTTGATGATGGAGTAACAGGCCTTGAAGTGATTGAGCAAGCCGCACTAACACGCTTACCAGCTATCGTTAACACCGCAAATCATGATGAAGGTATACGCGAGTTAGTGCTCGATGCGGGCTATCCATTGCTTTATAAGCCTCTGAAAGCGCCCGCCTTAAAACGCATGATTAAGCGACTGACTTAGGCACAGTAATTGTAGCTTTTGTGCCTTGCTGGGGTTTTGAGTTTATTGATAACTCAAAGCCTTGGTTGCGCACAAGTTCTCGGGTGATCACAAGCCCTATACCTGTGCCATTTGCCTTGGTTGAGTAAAATGGCACGAACAAGTTATCGGGGTTTTGAATGCCACAACCTTGGTCGCTAATTGCAATACTTAAGTTATTACCTTGTCTTGACCAAGTGAGGGTAGGGGCTGAATTGCTACCTGCTTCAAAGGCATTTTTTATCAAGTTGATTAACGCTTGTTCTAGCTGACCTAGGTCGGCATTAAAATGTAACTCTTCGCTGCTATTTATTACTAGTTCAGGAAAGATAGCGCTTAAGCGAGTGTTTAATTGCTCGCTACTGATTATCTGTTTTTGTGCGGGTGGTAGCTTGGCAAACGCACTGTAACTGGCTACAAAATCAAGCAAGTGCTGAGCGCGTTTTTCTATTACTTGCAGCATATCTTGGGCGAGATCATCGTGACTGCTAATTTGCCCTTGGCGTTTAAGGGTTTGCAATGACTGACTCATTGAATAAATCGGCGTGAGTGAGTTACGCACTTCATGATTTAACACTCGAATTAACCGTTGCCAAACAAGTTGTTCATTATCGCGAAGCTGTTGCTCAATTGAAAAGAAGGTTAGTAATTCAAAGTTTCTGCCGGTCCGCCAAAAAGTCTGCGATGAGATTTGAAAGCGTTGTTTAAACAGTGAGTCACTGTTTTGTTGCCATTCGCCATCATGCACGGCAATGCCTAAGTCGCTGGCCGATTTACCTTCAATCTGGTGATGGTTAATACTGTTTTTAAACGCCTTATTACTAAAGTAAATCAAGCTATGGGGGTCTAGGATAACGATGGGTAAGTCCAGCATGCTGGCAAACTCAAAAACAAACTCTTCTGTTTGCATGTAATGGCGTTTGTTCTTGGCTATTTTATTGCTGAGCTTGACAAAATCTTGTTTAAGTGCTGCGACTCGCCCACTTTGATAAGACGCTAAATGCCAACTATTACTTTCGTCATTTGCCAGTGCATCTAGTTGCAGACCAAAGCGTTCAACCACATCGGTGATCACACGGTAGCTTTTAATTAAAGCAAAAGCGCTTATCCCGATAAACGGCAATAATAGACTGATACTGGCAAACCAACCTAGTTTTAAGCTGAGCGAAAGGGCAATACCAAGCGTTAATAGCAGCGCTATAACCATATAAAAATAGCGTCGAATACGCTGCTCTAACGACAACTTGCTACTCATTTAGCGTTCTACTTCTTTTAAATCGAGCTGATGTTTATCAATGCGACGATAAATCGCCGATTTACTTAATCCTAAAAATTCTCCTGCGGCGATAACATTGCCATTAAATTGCAGCAGCGCTTTTTGAATCATTTGTTTTTCAAGTTCTTCAAGGGGCAATAGTGGCAAAGCCTGTTCCGCATTACTATTCGTTTGCTCGCAACTTGGTTGATCTAAAATGAGGTCATTGGCTTGAATATTATTGTTATCGCTCATGATCACTGCGCGTTCAATGCAGTGGCTTAGCTCACGAATATTACCAGGCCAGCTGTAATTTTTTAGCGCCTTTAGGGCATCATTACTGAGCGCCATATTTGCGCGTTGATATTTTTTACCATGCACTAACAACAGGTGTTCAGCTAATGGGGCAATGTCGTCTTTTCTGTCGCGAAGAGGTGGAATGTGCAGTTCAATGGTATTAAGCCTAAATAATAAGTCACGGCGGAACTCACCCTGCTCAATGGCTGTAGCTAATTCACTATTGGTGGCAGAAATAATGCGAACATCGGCGGTTTTGGTTTGGCTTGAGCCTAGCACTTCAAACTCTTTGCTTTCTAGCACGCGGAGCATTTTACTTTGCAGCTCGAGGCTTAACGTTGCAATTTCATCTAAAAATAAGGTGCCGCCTTCGGCAATTTCAAACCGTCCTAAGCGGTCTTCTTTGGCATCAGTGAAAGCGCCTTTCTTATGACCAAATAATTCGCTTTCGAATAGCGTTGGGGCAATGGCGCCAACATTCACGCTTACATAGCGTTTATCAGCTCTGAGTGAATGCTGATGAATATAATGTGCCAATAAGCTTTTGCCTGTGCCATTTTCGCCGGTAATTAAAATACTGGCATCGGTTTTTGCAGCGCGCTCAGCTTTGGCGAGTAACAGCTGCATGATTTCTGATTGGGCTATGTAATGTGCTTGTGAGTCACTGGTAAGTGCCTTTAAGCACGCGTTGTCGTGATTACTTTGCTTAAGTTTTAGTTGTTGTTGCACAACGGCGGTTAAGCGTAGGTTATTCCACGGTTTTTCAACAAAGTCGACAGCCCCTAATTGCATGGCTTTTACGGCAACATCAATGCTAGCCCATGCGGTCATTACAATGACTGGTATGGTTGAACCTAATTGATTTAGTTGCTTTAAAAAGCGTAATCCCTCTTCACCTGAGGTAGTGTCGAGCTTGTAGTTCATATCAAGCAAAATCAGGCTAATGTGCTCGGTTTTTAATAACTCAAGCGCATGTTCAGGGCCTTCGGCCTCAAGGCATGGTAAGCCTAGTTGTTGTAATGCAACAATAGCAGCCAGACGTACATCAGCTTGATCGTCTATGACTAAGATTTTGTCCATGATGTTTTCTTATTATCCTGTTGAGGTGGCTTAAACTTAAGCCACCATTTTTGCTGTTAATCGTTACGCAGTGCAGCCATAGGTTTTGCTTTAAGTAGTAAAACCAAAGGTCTAAAGCAAGCAAATAGCGCAATACATAAGGTAATACTCCACGCGAGTAATTGCAGTCTTACATCAAGTATCAGCCAAGACATTAGCTGGCCTTGTAACATGTAAAAACCCATCATTACCACAGCAAGTGCAACCGCAAAGCCAATGAGCACAGGGATAATAGCTTCAACACTCATCAGCTTGAATAAGCGCGCTTTTTTCGCACCTAATGCCATACGAATACCAAACTCATAACGGCGCAGACCCAGGTTGTAGCTCAGTACCCCAAAAATACCGATTGCTGCTAATAATAGAGTAAATAGCGCTAAGGTACTACATAGAACCACAGTCAGTCGGCTCATATACAGTAAATTGTCGTACTCTTGTTGCAGGTCATTAAACTGCCACATGGTTAAGTCGCTGTTCTTTTCTTTCAGCGTATTAAGTATTTGTTTATTAGTCAGCTTAACGCCATCAGTAGCTTTAATAGTAAACATGTAGCTATATGGTGTTGCTGGCCACCAAATGTGACGACCATACGACTCATCGTAGTATTTAGGGTGATTAAAATCTTCGGTTACACCCACCACTTCATACATCTTTTCTTCTAAGCCTTGGTAGCTCTTGCCGATGATATTTCGATAGTCTTGGCCTGGTAATAAATTCTCAGCCACGCTGACTGATACCAGTATCTCGTTGGTTTCACCACGTATTGCTTGCTCGCTAAAGGTGCGGCCGGCGAGAATTTTGGTGTTAACTAACGCAAAGTAATCAGGCCCTACCCACTGACTAGGGAAGAAAATTGAGCTTTTACCGTTTACATCTGTCAAGGTGTTAGCGTTTTGTCTTTGCGAAACAGGGCTGTGACCCAGGGCAACATCATCAATGCCTTGGCTATCAAGCAAAACCTGCTTGTATTGCAGCATATGTTCGTAGCGCTCCGCCAATGACATCTGATTATTTGGCTGGAACAGGTTGGCAAAATACAGGTTTTCGGTATCACTGCCGAGTGGGCGGTTAATCGTGCCCATGGCTTTACTGACTACCATCACCGAAAAACTAACAAGCAGCGCGGCAACAAACATTTGTGAGCCAATTAAAATACGCACTGTACGGCCTGATACCTGCGAAACACCGCCTTTACCACTATTCTGCATTTGCGTATTTAGGGTTTTGTAATTAACCAAACGCGCTGTAATTACAGAGAAAATATAAGCAAGAGCAATACACAGTATGATGGCAACAATGACCAACGTGCTATCAACCGCCAAGCTGTTAACCAGTGGTAATCGTCCTTCTGCCAATACTTTAAATAAACGTATGCCCCATACCGATAAAAACAGTGCAATGCTTACCGATAAGGTCATTAAAATTAGTGACTGTAAAAAGATACTTTTAAATAACGTGCTGCGTTTAGCACCTAACACCGCCTGCAAGGCGAGGGTTTTATGTTGAGCAAGAGCGCGCGAGAAGAATAATGTGCTTACATTCAGTACTGCAATAATCAGTAGCCCTACCGCACCGGCTAACATCATCAAGCTTAAGTCATCGTTATTACCCAGCTCAACGTCACGATAAGGAGTTACTTCAGGTTTTACATCGGTGATACCACCATTGTTTAGCCACTCTGACTTAATCGTATCAATTTGTTGTTTTAAATCGACTTTAACTTGTTCTATGGTGACCCCAGGCTTTAAAACGGCAATCAGTTTTAGGTTTTTAAAAGTGTTTGTCCATGGGCTTTGCCAATCATCATTGTGAAAGAAACGGCGGTCCGCACTTGATGGAAACCACACTTCAACATCACTTGCTTTAAACATGTAAGGTGGGCTGAATGAGTCATCAACAACACCGACGATACGGTGCACGTAATCGGTTTCACCCGCCATGACTGAAAGTGTTTTACCAATAATGTTCGGGTCGCTGTTGTAATGTTTACGCCAGAAGTTAGCAGAGATAACAACCCGATCATCAGGAGTTTCTAGCGTTTCTCCAAGATCAAAACCCTGTCCCATTAAAAATGGCGTGTTTAATAAGTCAAAATAGTTGCCGCCAACATACAGCACAGGCTCTTTTGGCTCGCCATCGAGGTTTGCAAAAATTTGCTCACCCGCATTGATCATCATACTTTGTTCAAAGCTTTGATTATGCTTAAGCCAATGCACCATCGACTGATAGCTTTGAAAGCCGGTGGCATCGTAGTCATCATAAGTAAGTGATTGCTCAACCACCACCATGCGGCTTTCATCGTACACATCAAGGGGCTTTAAAAAGTAGCTGTTAACAAGGCTAAGCACTACAAACAAGGTGGCAAGTGTTAAAGCAAGCGTTGCGATAACCGCAGTGACAAAGCCCGGTGCATTCATTAATGATGCCCACGCTAAGCTCAGTTGGGCGCGTGTTTTGGTTAATTTCATTACATCACCTCGGCGCTTTCGAATACTTGCTCTGTGGTGTCGCTGCTAGGTGCTTGGCGAGCTTCTGAGTAGGAAACAATTTCACCATCTAGCAATTTAAGTTGCGTTTTAGCACGTCCGGCATAACGTAAGTCATGGGTTACCATACAAATGGTGGTGCCTTTTTTATTCAGCTCATCAAGCAAGTCCATGACAGCATCACCATTTTTTGAATCTAAGTTACCGGTTGGCTCATCCACTAATAAAATACTTGGCTTGCCAGCCAGTGCGCGGGCAATAGCAATACGCTGTTGCTGACCACCGGATAATTGATTGGGTTTATGCTGGGCACGGTGGCCCATTTCCACTTCATCAAGGGCTTGTTTTACCGCAATCTCTATTTCGCTAGGGCTCATGGCTGGCTCTCGGTAAGTGAGTGGCAGTGCCACGTTGTCAAAAACCGATAATTCATCAATTAGGTTAAACGACTGAAATATAAAACCAATGTGAAGGTTTCTAAGTTCAGCTTGCTGATCCATATCGAGGGTTTTTGTGTCGACTTCTTTAATGAAATAGTCGCCAGCAGTTGGGCTATCAAGTAGGCCTAATAATGACAGCAGTGTCGATTTACCACAGCCAGATGGGCCGCTAATGCAGATATAGTCACCTTGGTTAATATTCAGGCTGATGTCTTTTAATGCATAGGTTTCAACATTTTGGCCGCGATAAACTTTGGCGATTTTGTTTAATGAGATAAGCGTGTTGGTTTTCATAAACTGTCCTGTTCGATTTTTATTGTTGCCAAATGCTGCCATTTAGAAAGGTCTGAAATGATCAGCTGTTCGCCCACGGTGGCACCGCTCAAAAGTTGAATTTGATTGTCACTGAGTGTACCAAATTCGATATTGGTTGGCGTTGCTAACTGGGTATTTGGATTAAGTTTAAACAGCGTGGCTTCGCTGTGTGCTTGTGCTTTTTGTGGCACGTTAATGGTTAATGCATCGGGAATAATGTTGCTAACCACATAGCCTTCAATGCTTAAATCGGGGCGGGCATTGGCAGGCAGAGTGCCTTGTAAATCAAGTTCGATAATAACTCGACCATCCGTAACAATAGGGTCAATTCGGGTGACTTTGGCATCAACTTCACCGTGGCTAGCTTGGCTAAAGGTGTTTACTTTCGCTGCCATATTAAGTGCCACTTTTTCGGCATCAGCTTGCTTCACGCTTAGCTCTGCTTTGAGTGCTTTATTTGAGCCAACCACCGCAAGGCGGGTGCCCGGCACGAGGTTTTGGCCGAGTTCAACATTCAACTCTTGCAGCATGCCATCGATACCTGCCGTTATTTGCAGCTGATCAAAAGCCTGTTGCTCAACCTGATAATTAAGCTCAAATTGGCTTAATAGTTCTTGCTGTATTTTGCTGCGTTGTAAGTGCATTTCTTTAAGCTGTGCAAGACGTTGCTGCTCAATACTTACGCGCTCTGTAAGCTGTGCTACGTTTAGCATGCTTCGTTTGTAATCGAGGCTTGAAACAATTCCTTGTTCGATCAGTTTGCTTTCGGCATCGACTCTAAGCTCTGCGCTTTGTAGCTCACTTTTTAATATGGCGAGATTTGCTTGGCGCTCAAGTAGCTCACTTTGCTGATTAATTTTTTGCTCATTCACACTGGCTTTTTGGCGAGCAAGTTCTAGCCGAGCAACCGATAAACGCTGCGCTTGCTGTGGGTTGACTAGGCTTAAAATTACCGTGTCTTTGTTAACAATAGTGCCGGGATAAACGTGGATAGCTTCGACCATTGCAGTGTCGGTATTGGTCAAATAACGTTGATACTTTGGCTTTAAACGGCCAAAGCCACGTATTTTTACCACAAAATCGGCTTGTTTCACGGTCGCTATTTGCAATTGGCTTGCAGCAACAGCGGTAGGGGTCGCCCATTGATACACCATTAAAGCGCCAAGAGCTGACACGCCAATAGCTGCACCAAAAAGCCATTTTTTAGCTTTTGATTGCTGAGGTTTGCGTTTTAGTGTGCTGTCTAAATCCATTGGCTATATTTCATTGTATTGTAGGTTTAGCAACACAAAAGCGAGGAACGTGCCAAGGTTTAATTTATTGATTTTAAATGTTTTGTTGTTTTTAGGTGAGATGGGTTTTCCCACTTTTGGGATTAATAAAATCAAAAGTGGGACAGATATAAAGTGCAGTCTACTGTATTAACTTTGCAAGCTTAGCCAGCTGCTTTTTAGCATGTGTGTTATCAGGTTTAAGCTTTAACACATGGTTATAATTGGCGGTTGCTTGCTTGAGATCACCGAGGTACCAGTATGCCTCTGCTAAGCTATCAAAGGTATTGTAACTATGTGGGTAAAGGTGCGTATTTAGTTTAAAAATCGCTAACGCTTCATTGAGTTTGTCTTGGTTAATAAGTGAATAACCCCATAAGTTAATATCGCTTTCAGTAAATTGGATCTGCTCGTCTTTAGCTAATTGATCCGCAGCTGTAATCGCATTTTCATAGCCTTGCACTTCAAGAACTTGCCATAAGCGTTTAATATTTTTCGCTAAACCAAAGCCATTTTCTTGTTTCATTTCAGGGATATAAAAGCCCGCAATTTCATCTACAAATTGCGATGGCATTGCGCCAATCAAGTTGGTTAAGATCACTATCGACATATTATCTTCAGGGTAAACAAAGATACCTGCTCTGTTACCACCTATGGCAGCTAATGCCGGATGTTCTTCTCGTCCCATTACAGGCCAACCAAGACTGTAGCCATTTAAGCGCTGATTAAAGCCTTGAGTATGACCATTTTTTAGTCGAGTCGGGGTCCACATTTGTTGAATACTTTGTGCATTAATAAATTGATTTGTTTGTAATGCCACTAGCCAATTTGCTAGCTCAGTTGCTGTTGAGGCCATACCTGCGGCGGTTTGTAGCATTGGTGAGAAAATGGCTTCTCTTGAATTTATTAGTTCATTACCTTGCGTTTCGTATCGTCTAGCCGAGTGTTTTACAACATTGTTGAGATTGCCAAAGCCCGCTTGAAGTGTTCTGTTCATCTCAGTTTTTTGTAACTGGTTTTTTGCTATAAATTGCTGAAATGGCATCCCAGATAACTTATTAATTAACTTACCAATAATGACGTAGTTTGTTTGGTTATATTTAAAACGGGTGCCGGTTTCGAACTCTAATGGTTTAGTTTGTACTTGTTGCCATGCGTCATCGGGTCCTTGATCTGAGATTAGATTGGCAATTTCATCTTTTATTATGTCAGGTAAGCCTGATGTATGGCTCATTAATTCTCTTGTTGTTATAGCGTGCCACTGAGTTGGCAGCTCGGGTAGGTAAGTGCCAATAGGCGCATTAAGGTCTAACTTCTTTTGCTCAACAAGTTGCATCAGTGCGACACCAACGAAGGCTTTAGTTGCGGAATTAATCACAAATAAAGTGTCGGCATCAACGGCAATATTATCTTCAATATTTGCAACTCCGTAGCTGGCAACTTTAATTACTTTATTATCTCGAACGACAGCCAGTTGTAGCCCGGGAATATTTCTTTTTTGCATTAACTCAACCAGCCATTGGTCAAGCTCATCTGCATGTGCAGAAAAGGCACTTAAAATAAGCGATAGAAGAGTAATCGTTGGAAGGATTAATTTTTTGCCAAGTTTTTTGCAAGCTGTGTACACGATGTTGTCCTTAGTGTTCATTTGTATCTATTATTTTTACTTAGATAGTTTTTGATGTGAGCACTAAAGCGAGGAGTATGTCAATCTTTAAAGTGTTGAAGTTAATGGCTTTTATTGTTTTTCTTGGTTTTAAAATTCCCATTTATGGGAATTTCAAATTAAAACTGGGAGTGAATGCTTAAATTAGCTTTCTTCGATTTTGCCAACCTGCGAAAGTTGATTAAACAAAATGCCTGCCTGGGTGCGGTTATAGACATTGAGTTTACGTAAAATCGCTGACACATGTTGTTTGATTGTGGTTTCTTGAATCGACATTTCGAAGGCGATTTGTTTATTCAATAAGCCGTCGGCAATCATTGCAAGTACGCGGTATTGCTGCGGAGTTAGTTTTTCGAGGTTACGAGCAAATTCGCTTTGTTCGTCGTTGATCACCACATCGGTTAAATCTACTTCAGGTGGTAACCAAGTGTCGCCATTGAGTACATGGCTAATTGCTTCACTGATGACATCTAAAGAAGATGACTTCGGAATATAGCCTGCAGCGCCAAGGCTCATGGCTTGTTTGATTATGGCTGGTGTCTCATTGGCAGAGACCATAATCACTAAGATATCTGGGTAGTGGTTACGCAGTTGTGAAAGGGCTTGTAGGCCATTTGCACCTGGGATGGTGAGGTCTAAAAATATCAGTTCAATCTCAGGGTGAGCGCTTAACAGTGTAAACAAACCATCAATGTCACTGGTTTCTTTAATATGTTCTTCTGGCACTGATGTCGCGGCAGCTTGACGCAGCGCACTTCTAAATAACGGGTGATCATCGGCGATTATGGTGTTCACAGCTAAAGACATTCCCTCGATTCTCCAATGCGTTATGTTATAAGTGATTTTGCCTTTTGAAACAAGGTTTGCCTGAGGGGAAGTTTCAGACAAACCTTTTCTCACACAAGGATTTAGATTCTATTTTAGAAACGGTAACCAACAGTGAAGGCTACAGTGCGAGGGTCTCCGTAGTAACCAATTAGCGTATTATCACCACCTAAACCTGGGGTGTATTTGCTGGTATCTGTTGGGTCTGTTGGATCAGGTGCCACGAACTGGTAACCACCAATCATGTACTCTTCGTCCGTTAAGTTTTTACCGTAAAGACCTGCAGTCCAGTGACCATCTGTGCTGTACCAAGTAATACCCATATTGAAGATACCGTAAGCATCTTGTGTTAGTAGACTATCTTCTTCGAATAGCGCGTAGTCACCACGGTAGTAGTAGTTACCATTGACAACAAAGTCACCCATTTCTGTGTACATGCGGTACGTTGCACCCAGATTAAAGGTTAAATCAGGTGTGTTTGATACAGTAAAGCGATCTGATTTATCAAATTGCTCACCAGTCACTGGGTCGTAATCAATCACGTTATCAAAGCTACTATCGATGTAACCCACTGACGCATCAAAGCTGAGTGATTCTGATGCAACATAGTTTAGTTCAAGCTCGATACCATCTGATGTTGACTCACCAATGTTACCTAAGCGTTGGTTTAGATCTGCTGCGCTGTCGCCCGGTAATACTGAAATGTATTGACGGTCTTTATGGTCAAGGGTGAATAAAGTGACGTTTGCACGTAAGTTATTGTTCCACTCACTCTTCATACCGATTTCGAATGAATCAACGATTTCTGGTTTTGCTGCTGGCTCTGCAGTGGTTGCACGTGGGTTGAAAGTACCTGACTTAAAGCCTTGCGCATAACTTGCAAAGAACATGATGTCGTTTGAATACTGATATTCAACACCTGCACGTGGTGTGAAGCGTGACCATTCTTCTTCATCATCGAGTACCGTTGGTACAAGCTGACCTTCTGGGCGAGTGTAACCTGGCACCCAACCTGACTCAGGGTAAACAATGTCAAAGATTAGGCCGTTGTTAACCTGTGCTTCTTTTTTGTCTTTGGTGTAACGCGCGCCAAGTGTCATTGACCATTTATCGGTTAAATCAATTGAGCTTTGGATATATGCAGCTTTACTGTTTGAGTTACTACAGCCGCTTACTTCACGAGTTAGGCCTGGTGCACCTAGGCTTTGACCTAAGATACCTAGAATAGCCTCAAATTGACCGCAAGATTCACCATCATAGTAGTAAAGACCCGAAACCAGTTTGTAGTTATCGCCTTGATGATTTAGCTGTAATTCGTGAGTTGTTTGCTCATCATCGTAAATAGCAGGTACATCGAAAATTTGCAGTGACGTGTTATCAAAGTCGATATTGGTTGGTGAGTAGCTCTCACGGCTTGAACCGACATATTTAATGCTAGTGCTGTCAGTCATATCCCAACGAGCAGTTAGGCTGTAACCTTCAAGTTCAACTTTGTTCCATGTTGGTAAGCTAGTGTATGAGTCATACACGCTGTCTGGAACTGGCGCATCGGTAAGAATACTTGGTAGTAAACGGTAACCACCTTTTGCGTTTGATTTGTCTTCTGTTTTATCCCACGCTAAGCGGAAGAAAAGGTCGTCAGTCGGAGTGTATTCGAGTGTAACGCGAGCTGCGGTTACGTCTTTGTTGTAGTTTTCGCGGTCTTGGTTATCAAGAGCCGATGTTAAAAACTCACCAAAGCCATCACGGTTAAGTGTTGCAAAACCAAAGCCAACGTAAAGTTTTTCGTCAACAATCGGTAATTGGCCAGTGATTTTTAAATCTTTTTGGTTATAGCTACCTACAGTGCCTTGAATATTTAAGGTTGCATCACCGCTCATTTCTTTGGTGACGTATTTAATGGCACCACCGATGGTATTTTTACCGTAAAGCGTCCCTTGTGGGCCACGTAATACTTCGATTTGTTGCACATCAAGCAGATCAAGCACGGCACCTTGTGGGCGAGCAAGATAAACATCATCAATATAGATACCGACACCCGGCTCATAGCCCCAAAGTGGATCTTGCTGACCTACACCACGAATAAACGCAGTAATTGTAGAGTTAGTACCACGGCTTGCTTGCAAGGTGGTATTTGGCGAGAACTGCTGAACTTCGGTCATGACGACGATGCCATTTTCAGCCAGCTCTTCAGCACCAATTGAAGTGACTGCGACTGGCACTTCTTGCAGGTTTTCAACAGTTTTACGTGCTGTTACCTGAATACGTTCAAGTTCACCTTTTTTTGCTGCAGGTTCGGCTTGTTCTGCCGCTTGAGCACTGACACCTGCCAAAGCAAGTGATACAGCCAGAGTAAGTGGCGCGACTTTTGGGTTAAGCTTTATCATGTTGTATTCCTTGTTATTGTTGTCATTAGTCTTATGGCCACTCACATTGATGTTGCCGAAGACTGAATAAGATTTGCCCGTGTCACCTGTCAGTTAATGTAGAAGATAGTTGCAGAAATTGAATTAGTACCATAGTGCTATACCCGCCACAGCCCTTTATTTATCAAGCAATTAAGCTATTTTTAAAGCAGATAGTACCTTAGTGTTATGTATTTTTTGAACGCTTAGGGTAAGACTGAAAGCATTATTCCGATGTCACCTCATCTGTGTAATAACAATAATTATAGGAATGTCTATGCTGAGCATGATAGGACTGTTAGGCGGTTTAATACTGCTGATCATTTTAACGCTGCGTGGGGTAAATTTATTTATCGCTGCGCCAATCTGTGCACTATTAGTTGCACTTAGTAGTGGCATGGCCATTTTCCCTGTATCGGCAGATACAAACTTTATTAACGCCTATATGGATGGTTTTGCAGGCTTCTTAAGTGCGTGGTTCTTTATGTTCTTATTGGGGTCGTTATTCGGTAAGTTCATGGAAGACACCGGTGCTGCTGACAGTGTTGCAAGCTACATTGTGGGTAAACTAGGTATGAAGCACGCCGTTCTTGCGGTTGTGATTGCCTGTGCCGTTTTAACCTACGGTGGCGTGAGCGTCTTTATCGTTGCGTTTTCTGTTTATCCAATGGCATTAAGTCTGTTTAAAGATGCAAACTTACCGCGCCGCTTTATTCCAGCAACGCTGGCATTTGGTTCGGTAACCTTTACCATGACTTCGGCAGGCTCGCCAGAAATTCAAAACTGGATCCCGGTTAAGCACCTTGGCACGTCGCCTTATGCGGCATGGGAAGTGAGCTTAGTGGTGGCTATTTTCATGGCGACAGCAGGTTATTTTTGGTTAAACAAGATGATCAAAAAAGCCGTTGCTAACGGCGAAACCTTTGAAGCACGTGATGATGATCCTGTGGTTATTGAGCGTCGTCGTCCGCATCCAATCACAGGTGTGATCCCACTGATTGTGGTATTAGTTCTGTCATTTGCATTGCACGATATTTTACAGCAGACGGCGCTGATTGTTGCCTTGCTTGGTGGTGTGTTGAGTATTGTGATTATTAACTTCAAGCATTTTCACGATATGGGTAACGCTATTAATGTTGGTACGACCGGCGCTTTAGTGGCAATCGGTAATACCGCTGCCGTGGTTGGTTTTGGTGCTGTGGCGAAAGTGTCGCCAGCATTTACTGCCGCTGTCGATGTGATGACCCATATGCCGGGTAATGAACTACTTGGTGCTGCAGTCGCGGTTAGTGTGATTGCCGGCTTAACAGGCTCTGCTTCTGGCGGGCAAGCCATTGCATTACCGCTTGTCGCACCGGGTTATTTAGACATGGGTGTAAACCCTGAACAACTGCATCGTGTAGTGGCAATTAGTTCTGGAGCCCTCGATACCTTGCCGCATAATGGTTATGTGGTCACAACAATACGCGCTATCTGTAAAGAAACACATCAACGAGCGTATTGGTCAATGGCAGCGCTGACTGCGGTTATTCCGCTTATCGGTGTCGCATTGGCACTTGGACTCTTTATTATCTTTTAAGGAACAGCAATGAAAACCAAATTAATAATTTTGCTATGGCTAGTTGTATTTAGTAGCACTGCGTTTGGCGCTGCCAACAAAGCCGACACCATGCTGGTGGAAAAACAGCATTTTACGACAAAAGATTTTACCACTGTGTCTGGTGTGACTTTAGAGCAAGTGGACATTGGCTGGGAAAGTTACGGAAAACTAAACGCCAATAAAGATAACGTGATTTTAATTACCCATTACTTCTCTGGTACTTCTCATGCCGCAGGTAAATATAAAGCGGATGATGCCTTACCGGGTTATTGGGATGCGATTATCGGCCCAGGTAAAGCTATCGATACCAATAAATATTATGTGATTAGCTCAGATACCTTAGTGAATGCCAACTGGCATGATCCGAATGTCATCACCACAGGCCCTGCCTCAATCAATCCAAAAACAGGTAAACCATATGGTTTAGATTTCCCAGTGGTTACGATTACTGACTTTGTGAATGTGCAAAAGCGGTTACTCGACAGCCTAGGTATCACTAAGTTACATGCTGTGATGGGTGCATCAATGGGTTCGTTCCAAGCATTTGAGTGGGCAACACGTTACCCAGATAAAGTAGAGCGTTTAATTCATGTGATTGGTGCTGCAACCATGGATGCATGGACAGTCGCTGCACTTGAGAAATGGGCGTTACCAATTCGTTTAGATAAAAACTGGCAGCAAGGTAATTACTACGGTAAAGAGCGCCCATTAGATGGCTTAGCGGCAACCATGCTTAATATTACGCAAGATGCGATGCATCCAATTATTTATAACGCGAGCTTCCCTGACTTTAATGTATTGGATGAAGGTGCGTTAAAAGACATTCGCACCTTGCCTAAATTAAACCAAGTACTCGCTCAGCGCGCAATGGCACGAGCTAAAACGCAAGATGCAAACCATGTACTTTATTTGGTCCGGGCATCACAACTATTTACCGCTGGCATGCAAAGTGATTTAACAACAGCACTTAAAAATGTCTCTGCCAAAACATTATTACTACCCGCAACGAACGACTTACTGCTTCGCCCTGAAAACATGCGTACTGTTTTTGACACCATGAAAGCGGCAGGTAAAGACGTTGAGATTTCAGAAATTGAAGGGGGCTGGGGACACCTTGATGGCATTTTCTCAATCGCCCCGAAAGCGCAGCTTATCAGTGAGTTTTTAGAGGAGTAGCCCGATGAGCAAAACAGTTTTAATTACCGGTGCAGCCAGTGGTATTGGTTTATATGTTGCACAGCAACTGGCGATGCAAGGTCACACTATTATTGTGACTGATTTAAATCAGCAAGCAGCACAACAAGCGGCAGCAGGCATTGTTGAACAAGGTGGCAGCGCCGAAGGGTATGCACTTAATGTGGCTGATAGTGATGCAATAGAGCAGTTTTTCACTGAGCTTAATCAGCCAATTGATGTGCTTATTAATAATGCGGGTATTCAGCACGTTGCGAAGCTTGAAGATTTTCCGGCTGATAAATGGCAGTTCTTACAGCAAGTTATGCTGGTTGGTCCGGCGATGATGACCAAGGCCGTACTCCCTCGCATGCGTGAGCAAGATTTTGGTCGCATCATTAATATTGGTTCAATCCATGCGATGGTGGCGTCTAAATATAAGTCGGCTTATATCGCTGCAAAACATGGCTTAATCGGCTTTGCTAAAACCATGGCACTCGAAACGGGCGATGCCAACATCACGATTAATACTGTGTGCCCAGCGTATGTAAAAACGCCGCTTGTGGAGCAACAAATTGCCTCGCAAGCTAAAGAACATGGCATTTCTGAGCAACAAGTGATCGACACGATTATGCTAGCACCGATGCCGAAAAAAGCATTTATCGGCTTAGATGAGATCCTGCATACCGTTAGCTTTTTAATGGCCGATGCAGCACGCAATATTACCGCCCAAGCAATCGCCATTGATGGCGGTTGGACTGCACAATAGGAGGAGCCAATGGCAGGTTTTGATAAAGTAGTTACAAGTTATAGCGAAGCGATGGCTGGCCTTGAAGATGGCATGACAGTGATAGCCGGTGGTTTTGGTTTATGCGGTATTCCTGAAGGCTTAATTGCGCAAATTAAACGGCAAGGCACCCGAGATTTAACCGTGGTATCGAATAACTGTGGTGTAGATGGTTTTGGTTTAGGTGTGCTACTTGAAGACAAGCAAATCAGCAAGATGGTTGCCTCTTACGTTGGTGAAAACGCGCTATTTGAGCAGCAACTATTAAATGGTGAACTGGAAGTTGAGCTCACACCGCAAGGCACCTTAGCTGAAAAAATGCGAGCTGGCGGCGCGGGCATTCCTGCATTTTATACCGCAACGGGTGTCGGTACACCGGTGGCTGACGGTAAAGAAACCCGCAATATTAATGGTCGTGACTATTTATTAGAGCCAAGTATTACTGGAGACTTTGCGATAGTTAAAGCGTGGAAAGCAGACCGCTACGGTAACTGCATTTATCGTCATACGGCGATGAACTTTAATCCGATGGCCGCAACCGCAGGTAAAATAACGGTTCTTGAAGTTGAAGAAATTGTTGAGCCAGGGGAGCTGGAGCCAAGCCAAATTCACACGCCGGGTATCTATATTGACCGGGTGATTAAGGGTGAATTTGAAAAGCGCATCGAGAAAGTTACCACTAAGCAAGAGAATCAATAAGGAGCACGCTGATGGCATTATCACGAGAACAAATCGCTAAACGCGTGGCGATGGAACTACAGGATGGTTACTACGTTAACTTAGGTATAGGTATTCCAACCTTGGTCGCTAATTATGTCCCTGATGGCATCGAAGTGATGCTGCAATCAGAAAATGGTTTACTCGGTATGGGGCCATACCCAAGTGCAGACCAAGTTGATGCTGATATGATCAACGCAGGTAAAGAAACGGTCACCGCTGCAACGGGAGCGGCTATTTTTAGCTCTGCTGAAAGCTTTGCCATGATCCGTGGTGGTCACGTTGATTTAACCGTGCTGGGGGCGTTTGAAGTTGACCAAAACGGCAACATTGCCAGTTGGATGATCCCGAAAAAGTTGGTTAAAGGAATGGGCGGTGCGATGGATTTAGTGGCTGGCGCTAAAAACATTATTTGTACTATGACCCATGCTAATAAGCATGGCGAATCAAAACTGCTGACTGAATGTAGTTTGCCGTTAACGGGTGTTGGTTGTATCAATAAAGTGATCACCGATTTGGCACTTTTAGAAATTAAAGACGGTGCATTTCATTTATTAGAGCGTGCCCCAGGTGTCTCGGTTGATGAGATTATTGCTAAGACACAGGGCAAGCTGATTGTCTCTGGTGACATTCCTGAGATGACGTTTAGCTAGTTTTGCGACTTTTAAGCAGCTAATTTGCCTAGATTTTATACTAAACCCCAATAATGTGCTTTTTGTTCATGAATTTTATGAGCAAAAAGCCATTTATCACCATCAATGCAACTTACCCCCTAAACATTTCGTTAATCTATCGTTAACACTATGCTCCAAACCAGATCGCCGATTGCAGTAGGCCGATCAACGACAACAAATAATTATAATCTGGTGTGGAGTAATTCATGAAAGCTAGTAACACACAGCTCGCTTTAGCCGTTGCAGCGGCGTTAGCAAGTACATCAGCATTCGCACAAAGCGACACTGAACAACTACAACAACAACTCGATGCACTTCAAAAAGAAGTGGATTCATTAAAAACATCTAGCGGCTTCAACTTAGAATTTGGTGGTCGCGTACAACTTGATTACAACTATTTTGATGGTGCTTACAATGCCAACAATGATGGCGCAGGAGGCAGCGACTTCTTCCCTCGCCGTATCCGTACTTTTGTTGAAAGTGAACATGGCAACTGGGATCACAAACTATTATTGGAATTTGCTGAAGGCACGGCTGAAATCGTGTTAGCGCGTGTACGCTATGCATTCGACAACGGCTTAAAAGTAAAAGCCGGTAAAATCCGTGAAGACATGTCACTCAATGCGCTAACCAGCTCTAAACACATAAATACCATTGAGCGCAGCACCCTTGCTAATACCTTCTCGCCTTTCTTCCGCTGGGGTATCTCGGCTTATCAATACTTCAAAGACTCAGGCTTACGTTACGCGGTGGGTGTTTACAAAAACGACGCGTTTGGTGCATCGGGCCATGACGAAGATGACAAACTAACATTGGCTGTAACAGGTCGCTTAACTTGGTCAAGTGCAGCGCCGGGTGATGTGATTCATTTAGGTGCTTGGCACTCTTATCGTGATATGGGCGGCAATGACTTAAGCGCTCGTTTTGCCCGTGGTGAAGTGCGTGAAACCAATGTTCGCTTAGTGGATTACGCAGTTGGTGGTGAAACGGCAGCACTAGATAGCATGTCGCAAAGCGGTCTTGAATTTGCCTACCAAGCGAATGCATTCACTTTAGAGGCTGAATATGCCAGCCGTTACCTCGATACGGTTGATAGTAGCAACGAACTTGATGGTGAACGTTTTGATGGCTTTCATGTATCGGCAAGTTACTTCTTAGGTGGTGAGCAGCGCCGTTACAAAGCAGGTTCAGCATTATTTGTGCAACCAAAAGGGATTAAAGATGCATGGGAGCTTGTTGCCCGTGTGTCGCAAATGAATGCCAGCAGCAAACAACAAGGTACCGACGTAACCACTTATACGTTAGGTACATCTTATTACCTAAGCAGCGATATTAAATTTATGGGCAACCTGATTTACAGCGATGTTGACGGTGCCGGTGCTTCTACGCTGGTTGGTGATGAAGATTCAGGTATGGGCATCAGTGCTCGTATGCAGTACTTATTTTAGGAGTCGTGCATTATGACTATGTTTAAATCATTAAAAAGATCTGTTTTAGCAGCTTCATTATTAGTAGCCAGCCCACTGGCATTGGCAAACTTACACTTTTTGGTACCAGGTGGCCCAGGTGGCGGTTGGGATACCACAGCACGTGGTGTCGGTGAAGCAATGGTGAAAGCGGGCATTGAAGACAATGCATCGTTTCAGAATATGTCGGGCGGCGGCGGTGGCCGTGCAATTGCTTACTTAATTGAGTCGGGCACTAAAAAAGGCGATATGTTGATGGTTAACTCAACGCCTATCGTTCTGCGTGCATTATCAGGCAAAATTCCTTACAGCTATCGCGATTTAACGCCAGTTGCCAGCATGATTGCTGATTATGGTGCATTTGTGGTGCGCAATGACTCGCCATTTAAAACATGGCAAGACGTTATTGATGCCATGAAAAAAGACCCAGGCTCTGTAAAAGTAGCAGGTGGCTCTGCGCGCGGTAGCATGGATCACTTAGTGGCTGCACAAGCGGTGAAAGCGGCGGGGCTTGATGGTCGTCGATTACGTTACATTCCTTACGATGCCGGTGGTAAAGCGAAAGCTGGTTTATTGTCGGGTGAGGTCAACTTACTTTCAACAGGCTTAAGTGAAGCACTCGAAGTCGCTAATGGTGGTCAGGCACGTATTTTAGCGGTGACTTCTGCAGATAAATTGCCAGATTACCCAGCAATTCCAACCTTAAAGTCGCTAGGTTACGACATGGAGTTCGTAAACTGGCGCGGCTTTTTTGCAACCCCAGATTTACCAGCAGACAAACTTGCCGAGTACACAGAAAAGCTACGTAAGTTGCAACAAACCCCTGAATGGGAAGCGGTTCGTGCCCGCAATGGGTGGCTAAATCTATTTCAAGAAAAAGAAGCGTTTATTAAATCGCTTGAGCAGCAAGAAGCGCAATTACGTGTTGTAATGAAAGAACTTGGTTTTATCCGAGGCTAAGGTTAGACGATGTTAAACCGTGAACTAATTGGACCAAGTTTATTCTTGGTCCTCTTTACCCTCTACGCCCTAGTGGCTTGGCAAATTCCACTTATGCCATTTGAAGAGTACGAAAGCGTTACTTCTGCAACCTTACCAAAAGTGTATGCAGTATTTGGTATCGTGGTGTGTGTACTATCAATTGGTGCCAACTTATTAAAGCAAGCGCCTGCAGAAAAAGCAGAGCTACTCAGTAAGGGCAACTTACTACGTACCTTTGCACTGCTGGTTTTAATGGTTGCTTATAGCGCCATGCTTGAACCGTTCGGCTTTTTAATTGCCACCAGTGCATTTTTAATTACGGGCTTTTTTATCATGGGCGAACGCCGTAAGGCAGTGTTGTTGTTTGCTTCTGTGCCTGTGGCCGTGGTTTTTTGGTTTTTAATGACACAAGTACTGGGCATTTACTTAGTACCTGGCAATTTGTGGAGTTAAGTTATGCTTGATGGAATTATGTTAGGTTTGTCGACCGTACTCGACTGGAACAACTTGTTATATGTGATTATTGGCTGCTTTGTTGGCACGTTCATCGGTATGCTACCTGGGCTTGGTCCAATTACTGCGATTGCGTTGATGATCCCGATCACTTACAGCATTGGTGCTGATTCGGGCATGATTTTAATGGCGGGTGTTTACTACGGTGCTATATTCGGTGGCTCTACTTCTTCTATTTTAATTAATGCGCCGGGCGTGGCGGGTACAGTAGCGTCATCGTTTGATGGTTACCCGCTAGCAAAACAAGGTAAGGCAGGTAAAGCCCTTGCTATTGCAGCTTATTCATCCTTTATAGGCGGGACGATTGGCGCCATTTTATTGATGGTGGCAGCGCCATTATTAGCGAAAGTGTCATTAAGCTTTCAATCGCCTGATTATGTTGTACTGATGTTTTTAGGCTTAACAGCCATTGCCGCATTCTCTAATAAAGGGCAATTTTTAAAAGCTATGATGATGACGGTATTTGGTTTAATGCTGGCTACAATTGGTATTGATCCCTCTTCAGGTACCGAGCGCTTTACCTTTGGCCAAGCTGATTTATTAGATGGAATTAGCTTTTTATTGGTGGCAATGGCAACGTTCGCGCTGGCAGAGGCACTGATTAATGTGGCGCGCCCTGAAGCTGAGCCAGATAAAAAAATTGATGATCCTGATACGCCAAAAATTGGTTCAACAAAACTGACTAAAGAAGAAGTAAAAGACATGGCACCTGTGGTTGGTCGCTCATCTTTACTTGGTTTTATTGTCGGTGTTTTACCGGGCGCAGGGGCAACGATTGCCAGCTTTATGGCCTATGCTACTGAGCGTAACCTTGCTCCAAAAGCACTGAAAGATAAATTTGGTAAGGGCTCAATGCGTGGCTTGGCTGCACCTGAGTCGGCTAATAATGCCGCCTGTACGGGCTCATTTGTACCATTGCTGACTTTAGGTATTCCGGGCTCTGGTACGACAGCGATTATGTTAGGTGCATTAATTGCCTACGGTATTCAGCCGGGCCCTATGTTAATGCAAGAAAACCCAAGCGTGTTTTGGGCAGTTATTGTCAGTATGTACTTTGGCAATATTGTACTGCTTATTTTGAATCTGCCACTGATCCCGTATTTCGCTAAAGTGCTGGCAATGCCTAAATCTGTGCTGACAGTGATGATTTTATTCTTCAGCTTAATTGGCGTGTATTTAGTGTCATTTAACACCTTTGATTTATTTATGATGGTGGGCTTTGCGCTGGTGGCTTTGGTACTTCGATTGTTAGCTTTCCCGATGGCGCCTTTATTACTTGGCTTTATCCTCGGTGATATGATTGAGCGGAATTTCCGCCGTGCCATGATGATTTCAGATGGCTCGCTGAGCTTTTTATGGGACCGCCCATTAACACTGAGTATTTTTGTGATTTCGATCTTAGTGTTGTTGTTCCCACTGAAAGACTATATTGTCCAACGTCGTAAAGACAAAGCAGCTACGCAAGCAGAGCAACATGCGTAGAACAAGGCACTGATATGAGATACACCAATAAGCTAAACCCATTTCAGCATGTGGTTAAAAAACCAAAGCGCTTAGAAACGCGACTCATCATTTGGGTTACCGGTCTATGTGTTTTGCAAGCTGTGTTGTTTGGCGCTTTGGTGTATCAGATCACTGCAGAAAGCTTGCATAGCCACATGGGTGATAAAGCACTTTCGCTAGCAACCAGTATTGCCTCACGAGATGACGTGCAAAATGCATTACAAACCAAGCAAGGGCTTGATGAGTTAAATACGCAAATAGAGCATATTCGTGAACTAACCGCAGCTAGCTTTATTGTTATCGGTGATAGGAATACCCGCCGTATTGTTCATCCCGACTCAGATAAGCTGGGTAAACCTATGGTGGGCGGTGATAGTAAAGCGGCGCTACGTGGTGAGCGGTATGTATCGATTGCAAAAGGGAGTTTGGGTGAGTCTATCCGTGGCAAAGTCCCCGTGCTTTCAGAGCAGGGTGAAGTGATAGGACTGGTTTCGGTTGGCTTTTTAGTGCAATCAATTGAACCGCTTATTCGTGCTCGTAGTGCTGAAATCATGCTCTGGGGTTTGTTGTTAGTGGGTTTGAGCATTTTGGCTGCGGTGTATATTGGTCAACGAGTTCGTAACGCTATTTTTGGTTTACAACCTGACGAAATAGCAAGGCTGTTCTCTGAGCAAGATGCTATTTTGAATACCGTTCGTAGTGGCATTATCGCCCTCGATCCTGAAGGTAACGTACGTAACTTAAACCAGCGTGCTTGCGAAATCCTCGGTAAACCGACCAGCTGTATCCATCAGCCACTTAAGCTTGAAGATTTGCTTCCTGAACATGCTGAATTTTTAATGCATAACCAACAGCGTCCGATTGTTGGTTTTGAATTATTTGCTGCTGATAAACGCATTGTGTTGTCGCGATATGCATTGCAAGTGCAAGGTGAGGCTGATGGTATTTTGCTGAGTATGCGCCCTGCGGATGAGCTTGAATATTTATCGCAGCAATTAACCAAAGTACAAGCTTTTGCTGAGTTATTACGAGTGCAAACGCATGATTACTCGAACAAGCTAAACTTAATTGGTGCGTTAATTCAGATGGGGCAAACGGATCAGGCGATTGAGTTAATTGGTCAAGAAAGTAAAGGCTCGCAAGCGCAGATCCATCATTTACTCGAAAGGATCCAAGATCCGGTACTAGCAGGTTTATTGGTTGGTAAATACCATAAAGCCCGTGAATTAAACGTGATACTTGAGCTTAATCCAGATAGCTTATTAGGATCGATCACCCGTAAAGATATGCTTGAACGGGTTGTCTCGATACTTGGCAATTTGATTGATAACGCAATTGAAGCTGCTATTCGAGCTAGCGATACACGTACCCCTAAGGTTCGTGTTACGGTTGACGAAACCAGTAAAACATTATTGTTTGATGTTGAAGACAGCGGCTTTGGTTTAGGCGATGACAAGGATGTGATATTCACACCACAATACAGTTCTAAGTCAGGGGCAGAGCATGGTATTGGCCTTTATTTAGTTAAAACCAACTTAGATTCGTGTCGTGGTAGTTTAGAAATAGGTGAGTCTGATCTGATGGGGGCACGTTTAAGTGTTTACATTCCAAAATAATAAAAAATGATCAGCCTATAAATAAAAGGTAAAGAACATGACTTACTCAGTTGTCATTGTTGAAGACGAAGTAGAAGTAGCCCAATTATTGGCGCAATACTTATTACTTCCTCATGGCGTTGCTGGCCAGCAAGGGGCACGGCAAACACTGCGTCAGGGGCAATATCAGGTTGTGGGTATTGCAGGCAATCTTGCCACAGCGAAAGCGCTGTTATCGGCAATTAATGCTGATTTAATTTTGCTAGATATTCATTTACCTGATGGCAATGGTCTTGATTTACTCAATGAACTACGCCGCGAAGAAATGAAAAGCGAAGTAATGCTGCTAACTGCAGCAAAAGAAGTAGAAACACTTGAAAAAGCTATGCAGCTTGGTGCCTGTGATTTCTTGGTTAAACCATTAATGCTAAATCGCTTAGATCAAGCGCTGGCAAGATTTGAAGCGAGACAACAATGTTTGTTGGGTGCTGATGAAGTTACCCAGTCAATGGTTGATACTTTATTTGGATCGCAAGAACAATTAAAAGCGCCAGTTAGGTTACCAAAAGGGGTGGATCAGCTCACTTTGCAAAAGATCTTAAAAGCTTTTAAAGCGAATATTGGCACGGCTTTTACTGCTCAGCAAATGGGTGATTTAGTGGGGGTTAGTCGCTCAACAGCCCGTCGTTATCTGGAATATCTGCTTGAGGCTGAGCAAGTCAGTGCTGATCAGAGCTACGGAAGTATTGGCCGCCCCGAGCGCTGTTACAAAATGACAAACAGCTAATTGCATCATTTATCGGGTAAATTACCGTTCAATTAACGATTTTAGTCATATAAATTCATTAATCGGCACGATAAAAAGTGCCGCTTATCCTGAGCATAGAAAAATTTTATAAAATTGATTGCATTTTAAGCGACTTCGATGGTGATGTTCGCTTTAAGTAATGCTATACTCCCGCCGAATAATTTTTCGACTTTATTAAGAGTAAAATAATGGCAGATTTATCGAAGTACAGAAATATTGGTATTTTCGCCCACGTTGACGCGGGTAAAACTACCACCACTGAGCGTATCCTTAAGCTTACGGGTAAAATTCATAAGACTGGTGAGGTACACGACGGTGAGTCTACGACTGACTTCATGGAACAAGAAGCTGAGCGCGGTATTACAATCCAATCAGCAGCTGTAACTTGTGAGTGGAAAGGCCACCGCTTAAACGTTATCGATACTCCGGGACACGTTGACTTCACAGTAGAAGTATACCGTTCACTTAAAGTATTAGACGGTGGTATCGGTGTATTCTGTGGTTCTGGTGGTGTTGAGCCACAGTCAGAAACTAACTGGCGTTATGCGAACGAATCAGAAGTTGCACGTGTAATCTTCGTAAACAAACTAGACCGTATGGGTGCTGACTTCTACCGTGTAGTTGGTCAAGTTGAAAAAGTACTTGGTGCTAACCCACTAGTTATGACTTTACCAATTGGTATCGAAGACCAATTCTGTGGTGTTGTAGACGTACTTGAGAAAAAAGCATACGTTTGGGACGAGACAGGTCTTCCTGAAAACTACGAAGTACAAGACGTTCCAGCTGACATGGTAGACAAAGTTGAAGAGTACCATGAGATGTTAGTTGAGTCTGCTGTTGAGCAAGACGACGACCTAATGGAAGCGTACATGGAAGGTGAAATGCCTTCACTAGAGCAAATCAAAGCGTGTATCCGTAAAGGTACTCGTGACCTTGCTTTCTTCCCAACTTTCTGTGGTTCTGCATTCAAAAACAAAGGTATGCAATTAGTACTAGACGCGGTTGTAGATTACCTACCTGCGCCTACAGAAGTTGATCCACAACCTCTAACTGATCCTGAAACAGGTGAGCCTACTGGTGAAGTTGCAACTGTTGATGCAGATGCGCCACTTAAAGCGTTAGCGTTCAAGATCATGGACGACCGTTTCGGTGCACTTACGTTCATCCGTATCTACGCTGGTCGTATGAAAAAAGGTGACACAGTACTTAACTCTGCAACTGGTAAAACAGAGCGTATCGGCCGTATGGTTGAGATGCAAGCTGACGAGCGTACTGAGCTTACTGAAGCACAAGCGGGTGACATCATCGCTGTTGTTGGTATGAAGAACGTTCAAACTGGTCACACTCTATGTGATCCTAAGCACGAATGTACTCTTGAAGCGATGATCTTCCCTGATCCAGTTATCTCAATCGCTGTTGCTCCTAAAGACAAAGGCGGTAACGAGAAGATGGGTATCGCGATCGGTAAGATGGTTGCAGAAGATCCTTCATTCCAAGTTGAAACTGACGAAGATTCAGGCGAAACCATCCTTAAAGGTATGGGTGAGCTTCACTTAGATATCAAAGTAGATATCCTTAAGCGTACTTACGGCGTAGACCTAATCGTTGGTCAACCTCAGGTTGCTTACCGTGAAACTATCACGAAAGAAATCGAAGATAGCTACACGCACAAGAAACAATCTGGTGGTTCTGGTCAATTCGGTAAGATCGATTACCGCATCAAGCCAGGTGAGCCTAACTCAGGTTTCACATTCACGTCTTCAGTTGTTGGTGGTAACGTTCCTAAGGAATTCTGGCCTGCAGTTGAGAAAGGCTTCGCATCAATGATGCAAGAAGGTGTTCTAGCTGGCTTCCCAGTGTTAGACGTTGAAGTTGAACTTTTCGACGGTGCTTTCCACGCAGTTGACTCATCAGCAATCGCGTTCGAAATCGCTGCTAAAGGAGCTTTCCGTCAGTCTATCCCTAAAGCGGGCGCACAACTTCTTGAGCCAATCATGAAAGTTGACGTGTTCACTCCAGAAGACAACGTGGGTGACGTAATCGGTGACCTTAACCGTCGTCGTGGTATGATCAAAGACCAAGAAGCAGGCGCAATGGGCGTTCGCATCAAGGGTGAAGTACCACTTTCAGAAATGTTCGGTTACATCGGTCACTTACGTACTATCACGTCTGGTCGTGGTCAGTTCTCTATGGAGTTCTCACACTACGCACCATGTCCACAGAACGTAGCTGAAACTGTAATCGCTGCAGAAAAAGAGAAAAAAGCTGCTAAGTAATTAGCCTTTTAACTTCTTTAAAAAAACCCGCACTTGTTGCGGGTTTTTTATTTCCTCAAAATCGATCACTTAATTAAGTGAATTGGTATTAACCTTTTATTCAGTCCTTCTTGATTATTGTATCCACCACAATTCACCCTTTAGTTGTTATTTTTGTTTTTCGTTGATTCTAAAGTGTGGGTTGGTGTTTTTTAATATTATTTTCATACAAAATTAATGTTGAGATAAAAGACAGTACTTTTAGGGAGTTGCACTCTAAAAGTAGAAAGACGCAGGCTAAGTCGTTTTTATTCACTTGTGTACCTATTTTGACCTGTGTAGAATTGCAAAACCAACCTGTTTTTTAGTTATTTTGTATTAATTTTCACCTTTTAACTATCAATTAAAGATTTATACTCATGAAAACGATTAAGTTAGGTCCGAATTGGATTTTACAAGGAAGCACGATCGCACTGGCTATACTTATTGCATTGATAAGCAGTTTTTTTGATGCTTCGTTATTAATTTTTATATTACCTGTGTTGCTTTTTTTTCCGGTATTGAGCTTGTTAGGGATGCGTTTTTTGTATTGTTACAATGCGGGAATATGCTATTCACTGGGCATAGGCAAGCGTTATATCAATGCTGAAGACATCAAGGGTGTAGAGTTTAAATCAACGACCTTTATGACAATATTTAAGGTTTTTCTTGAGAATGGTAAAACATATAGCTTTTTTAATTGGCAAATCGATGAGCAGCAACAGAGCGCAATAACGGCTCTCTACCAACCAGATGAGCAACGTAAAGAAGCAATTTAAGCACTTTTTTACTCCATTAAAAAATTAAAAAGGCCGCAAAAGCGGCCTTTTTAGTTATTGATTTTGCTGTCTATTTTTTCATGCGACGGCGTAATACAAATGGTAAAGAAAGTAAGCTTAACCAAGCAAATGAACCTGAATCATTATCTTTCGGCTGTTCTTCAACTTCGTCAGGAGTATCATCTGCTTCATCGTTAGTGATATTGATGTTAAGTTGCTGCTCTTGTGACAAGTTACCCGCGCTATCTTCAGCACGAACCATGAGTGTTAATGTATCCTGTTGTTCGTAATCAAGTACTTTAGCTACGGTGATTTCACCTGTTGCGCTGATTGCGATTGCATCAGCATGCTCACCAGTAATATTAAAGCTTACAACAGGTGTGTAATCAGCATCACCATCAGAGAATACAAGTTGTCCAATAACAGTACCTACCTCGCTATTTTCAACAATATTAAACGTTTGGTTTGCCTCGATTACAGGCGCCTGCTCTGCAGGAATAGACTCTGCAGATTTAATATCAACAATCACAGGATCATGGTCTGATGCACGGTATGCGTTATCAGCATAAAGACCAGCTTGCTGTGTTGAAGACTTAAATTCAAGGTTATAGTCTAGGCTGATTGGTTCGTCCGCATTAATGTGCCAATCTGTCGCCGCAACGACTTTGCCAAGTAATGACTCAGATACTAGCGCGTGGTCAAGGCTACCAATTCTGCCAGAGAAGCTATAAGAGTAACCTAAGGTGTCGCCGTCTAATTCAGCAACTGCACTCTTAAGGCCTTTATCTGCAAATGCACGGATTGGATCTTCCATTGCATAAGCGTTCATATCACCTACTAAGATGATGTCTTCATCTTCAATGTCAGTTGGGTAAGTCGCTAACCAATCGGCATACGCATTGGCACCTGCAACACGGATTTCATTCCAACATGCTTGGCCATCACCTAAGTCAGCATTGTTGCCCTCAGCGCTGCCACAGCCACCTTTAGATTTTAAGTGTGCAACTGCAACCGTGAAGATTTCTTCGCTTTCAAGCGATTGGAAGCTTTGTGCAATTGGCGGGCGATTGCTGTAATCGAAAGGTGCTACTGTGGTATGAGCAGCCTTACCAACTTCAGTTACTTTATTTGAGCGATAAATCAGTGCTGTTGTGATTGCATCAGTACCAATTTGATCAACTTCAAAGTCCACAAAAGCGTAACTATTTTCTGTATCTTCATCATTGAGTGCTGCAACGAGGGTGGCGATAGCACTGTTTTCACCGAAACCATCGTTTTCGATTTCCATTAAACCGATTACATCCGCCTGAATAGCAGTGATTGCGCTAACGATTTTCGCTTGCTGACGAATAAACTCTTCTTCGCTGTCTGCTCCACGGCTTGTTGGGAAGCCACCGCCTTGACCGTCGCCATTAAAGTAGTTTAATACGTTAAAGCTAGCTACTCGTAAATCAGCATCTTCTGCAAGCTCTGGTGCATCTGTACGCGGGTTTGATGCAATAAACTCAGGTTGTACTGTCGGGTGAATACGGTAACGGTCGAAGCTGTAGCCCATCACACCGGTAATAGTATTAACAGTGTCACCTAAACGTAATGTGTTATAGGCATCAAGACCAGTGCCAGGATAGGCAATTGGGTCAAGATTTTGTTTTGTTGAACCATCATCAAGTAAGATTTGTTTTTTCAGGTTTTCAGTTTCAACAGCATTGGCTGCATCGCCTGGCAGCGCAACTTGAGTACCTTGGTATAAACGTTCAGTACCTAAGTCAACTTCACCATAGCGACCAAGACCGTAGTTGTTATTAACCACGAGAGGTTGCGCTATGGTAACTAACATACCTTCGTAAGCTTCAAGGTCTGCAACGTTGGCAACTGGCAGAGTGATAGCGGTTGCATCGGTAGATAAACCTGTCGCACAGATCTCTACTTGGCTAACATCGCCTAGCTGTGTTGCGCTGAAGTATTCAGCCACGCTACCTTTAACACGTACGTGGTCACCAACAGCAACGTCGGTATCTGCGAAATAAACGAATACACCTTCAGAGGTAAGTGGGTTTGTATCAACATCAGCAGCCAGTGAGCTAATGAAGAAACCTTTTAGTTGCTCATCACCTTGGAAGTCAGCTGTAACAACACCTTCAACTTCGACCTCAGTGTTAATTAGTGGGCTATCACCCCCTTCACCTTGAATTGCGCTAATTAGCGTTTTTGTTGCGCCACACTCAAGTGGTGTTACTGGATCGGGTTCAGGTGTTGGCTCTGTGCTATCACCGTATAAACCAATATTGCTGAAATCGTCTTGGTCGAATTGTTGCCACTCATCGCTTGGATTGAATGCTGATGTTGCATCAGTACGACCCGTGGTCACGCTTGCTTTACGGCGTAGAGTTTTATTTTGTGTAGAAACGCCGCCTTCATTCCATGCTGAACCTGGATCAACACCTAGTTGGCCAAAGCTATCAACAATTGCGCCGTCTTTAGTAAGAACTAATGCATCATCACCGTTGAAATAAGTGATTGTTGATTCGGTATTGCCTTTTGCTTTTAATTCATCTGCAGAGCTTGGGTTTACGATAACGTAAGTCGCATTTGCAGCAAGTGTACCAGTTAAATCTAAGGTGTTATTAGGAGCACTAAGATCGCCGTTACCATTTGAGTATAAAGAAATGGTGTAACCATCAAGCGATAGTTCTGCACCTGAGGTGTTGTATAGTTCTACCGCTTTATTGTTAGAACTTCCTTCAACGTATTCAGAGATGATTAGGTTAGCTGAAGCCGGCGCGCTCAGGCTTGCAATTACAAGCGCGAGCGGCGTCAATTTAGTCTTTATCATTGTTTTTCCCGTGTATGTAAGTTAATAGTCCCAAAATGGGACACATACTTTAAGGAAAATCTATGACAAATTAAATACAAATTGTTAATAAAACGGTAATAGTTGTACCGTTTTATATATCTAACTTAGCGTTGGTTGTTTTTCAACCATTGGGCTGCTTGTTTAGCAAAGTAAGTAAGAATGCCATCGGCGCCAGCACGTTTAAATGCTAATAACGACTCCATGATTATTGCTTCTTCTGCAAGCCAGCCGTTATCAATAGCCGCTTTATGCATGGCATATTCACCGCTCACTTGATAAGCAAATGTTGGTACGCCAAACTCGTCTTTCACACGACGTACAACATCTAAATATGGCATGCCAGGTTTAACCATAACCATATCTGCACCTTCTTGTAGATCTAACGCTACTTCACGAATAGCTTCATCTGAATTTGCTGGATCCATTTGATAGGTTTTTTTGTCGGCACCTTTTAAATTACCTGCTGAGCCTACCGCATCACGGAATGGTCCATAATAGCTTGAAGCGTATTTAGCAGAGTAAGCCATAATGCGAGTATGGATATGGCCTTCGGCTTCTAATGCTTCACGAATTGCACCGATGCGACCATCCATCATGTCTGAAGGTGCAACTACATCAGCGCCTGCTTCAGCATGTGACAATGCTTGCTTAACTAAAAT
The DNA here is from genome assembly GCF_024124645.1 of Pseudoalteromonas sp. Ps84H-4. NCBI lineage: Bacteria > Pseudomonadati > Pseudomonadota > Gammaproteobacteria > Alteromonadales > Pseudoalteromonadaceae > Pseudoalteromonas > Pseudoalteromonas sp. Ps84H-4. The sequence continues at coordinate 114,954 of NZ_JAMXSK010000010.1, forward strand.
TTCAGTTGTTACATCGTTAATCACATAACCATTTTCATCAATGATGCCATCCTGACCATGCACGGTGAAAGGGTCAAGCGCAACATCAGTGATCACACCAAGTTCAGGAAATGCTTCTTTTAATGCACGTACTGTTCGCTGTGCTAATGCATCAGGGTTATAGGCTTCTTCTGCAAGTAAAGACTTTTTATCGCTTGGTGTAACAGGGAAAATAGCAATAGCAGGAACACCTAATTCAACGAGTTCTTTTGCTTCTTCAAGTAGTAAATCGATAGAAAGACGTTCAATGCCAGGCATAGACTCAATAGCTTCACGGCGGTTTTTACCTTCTAACACAAATACAGGAAAAATAAGATCATTAACGGTTAGTTGGTGTTCAGCCATTAAGCGACGAGAGAAACTATCACGACGCATGCGACGCATACGTGTATAAGGGAAAAGGTCGAGTCCTGATTGGGCCATTCGTTGTGTACTCCTAGTCTGGTAGAGGATAACTCACTACCCGATTACGCCCTGTTTGCTTGGCATGATATAAGGCTTTATCGGCATAGTCAGTAAATAAACTTGGATGATTGATGTCATCAGCTATTGCACTGTAAACACCTGCGCTTAAAGTAAATTTGAGCGTTGTTCCGGCCACTATTATATCAGCATTCTCAGCCGAATTGCGTATTTGTTCAGCAATTTCTATGGCTCCATCAAGTGGAGTATTGGGTAAAAGTACTACAAATTCTTCACCGCCATAACGAGCAACTTCATCAAGTGGCCGTTTTAAATGTGCTTTGATGATATTGGCAGCTGCTTGAATTGTTTGATCACCGGTTAAATGGCCATAAGTATCATTAATTGCTTTAAAATGATCGATATCGAACATGATAATGGCCAATGGCGTTTGTTCTCGGCGAGAGCGACGAACATCCATTAGTAGTTTCTTATCAAAGTAACGGCGGTTTTTGGTTTTAGTCAGCGCATCTTCCATATTGAGCTGTTCAAGTTCGCGGTTTTTCTCCTCAAGCTCGCGCAGAGTGACTTGTAGCTCGAAAGTACGTTCTTCAATATTAGCTTCTAGATTTTGTCGTGCTTGTTCTTGAAGCTCTAAGCGTTCTTGCATCAGGATATCTTGTGCTTTACTTTGCGCCAAAGCTGTCTGTTGTGCGGCTACTTCTGCATCACGTTGCATTATAAAAAGCTTTATAACAGCATAGCTCAAACTTAAGCTGCAAATTAAAAAGAAAATGAAGATCAGAGATTGCTCATTGATATATAAATTAAATGGATTAAATACAGCAAATGCACTGTAAATAATGGCAGAACAAAATGCTAATAGGCCAATAATAAAGGCAATACATGGCTGTTTATAGTCGCGATTAAACTGCTTAATTGCTATCGCTGTGAAGGCAAATAGCAGAATAGGTAAGCTTAATAAGCATAGCGAAATTGCAACATAAACAGGTAAAAGCCATAACACGAAAGTGGTGGCAACAACACTCCATGCAAACCAATTTTGCACGCGGCTTAAGCGAGTCTTTTCTGCACCAAAAATGTAACGTTGTAAGGGGACAAACAGTGCACAGCAAATAAAAAACAAGCTTGGAATTGTTAATTGCTGAAATGATGCCCCACTAGGTTGCAGGTAACGATAGCCAAAGCCATAAAGGTAGGCGAGTGATAGCCATAACAACATCAGCAAAAAGCCAGTATAGGCAAAATAGCTGCGCCTTGAAAAACCATAAAGCACTAAATTAGTGATTGCTAAAGAGAGAATAAAACCCACCAGTAAACCATAAAGTAAATTGAATTTACTCTTATGTTTTAGGTACTCAGAGGGTTCCCACAGACTTAAAGGCACTCTTAGGCCGCCGTTATTTTTAACTCTTAAATAAACAACTGAATGACTTGCTTTAGGAAGCGTCAAAGACACGAGGAGTGATTCATTCTTAATTTGTCGATTTTCTAAAGGAAGTGCATCACCAATTCGCGTGCTGAATTTGACATGATCACCTTGCAGGTGAAATACACTCACTTCGTCTAGTAACGGGTTATCAATAGATAAAATCAGCGGCAAGTCATGTAACGATGTATTTTCAATTGGCAGCTTTAGCCACAAAGGACTTAAGTTCATACCTAGGTTGAGCGTTTTGCCATGGTTAGTTTGCCAAGACACGTTATGATTCGTTAATGCTTGTTGCTTTGTTATGGGATCAAGCGTGTACTCAACATTTAGCGAATGAAGAGACTTAAAGTGTGGGCCAACGGTAATCGAGTTAGCCAGCAAGTAGGGAGTAAAAAAAACAACGAAGAGTAAGCCACATAGTGACCATAGGCGCTTCATCTTAACCCTTAGTGGTAAATAATTGCTGAAAGTTTAGTGTAGTGTGTTTTGCGACATCAGTAAATTCACAGCCTTTTAAATCAGCAATTTGCTGACATATATAAGGAAGGTTCTGAGGCTCATTGCGGCGCGACTTAGGCTTTGGTCTGATATTTCGAGGTATTAAGAAAGGGGAGTCTGTTTCTATCAGTAATCGTTCGAGAGGAATAGCAGGAATGAGTGCCTGTAATTGCTCGCCTCTTCGTTCATCACAGACCCAACCCGTAACACCAATATAAAGCCCCAACGCTAGGTAATTCTGTAATGCAGTTTCATCACCTGTAAAGCAGTGTAGTACGCCTCGGACCTTATGTTCGTTCAAGATTGCAAGCATATCTTCACTGGCATCTCGCTCATGCAGGTATACCGGCATATCTAGCTGCTCAGCCAGTTGAAGTTGTCGCCTAAATACATTGCGTTGAATATCTCGAGGAGAGAAATCACGATTATAATCAAGGCCACACTCACCTATAGCCACAACTTCATTATGTTGACTAAGGGAAATTAACTGCTCTTCCAGCCGATCATCTGCGGTTTTTGCATCGTGGGGGTGAACTCCTGCTGTGCTAAGCTGCGAAAATTGCTTAGCAAGGCTCAGAGAAGCTTGGCTGCTTTGTAAATCGCAGCCAATCAATAGCATTTGTGTTACACCGGCATCGCTTGCACGTTGTAACACTTCTTGGTGACGGTCATCAAACTGATGATTGCTAAGGTTGACACCTGCATCAACCAGTTGAATGTTCATTAATCTGTTCGTTTAACGCGAATCGAGCGGTTTTGACCTTCAATCCTTAATAAGAATGAATTGAAGACACCACGCTCAATAATTACAGTTTCATTAACTTTCAGTTTTATTTTATCAGAGCCGATTTGACGCCATTGTTGACCATTTTCAAGTTCGATGATTAGCTCGCCATAAGGCGCTGTTTTTACGCTTTTAACGATGGCGTTAATTTGATCATCGTTTACTTTTGCAACTTCTTTATGTTCTAAACCAAAGTCTTCATTTTTTGTTTTTACAATTTGCTCGCTTTGTTTAGTTGCAACTGTTGCTGCGGCCTCAGTAGTCGCAGTGGTAGCTGCACTAGCGGCAGAGCTCATTTTAGGCTGCTCAATTTGTTGCTTTTTTACCGGCTTAGATAGCGACTTACCTGCCATTACATTGTCGTAACAAAGTAAACGGTTAAAGTCGTTTTCAACAAAAGTACAGGCTTGTAATGCCTGTAAGTTAACCTCGTTTGCTTGGGCAGTACCAGCAATTGTTAGAAGAGCGACGAAAGGGATGAGTTGTTTTTTCATTTTATTCCTCTGATTCCTGTTGAGGTTTGGCGGTATAAAATGCAGCCAAAATTAAGCCTAATTCAAATAGTAACAGCATAGGTAATGCTAGTAATGTTTGTGACAATACATCGGGTGGTGTTAAGAACATAGCAATCACAAATACACCTACCACGATATAAGGCCGTTTTTCTTTTAAACTTTTCGTTGTTGTTGCGCCACTCCAGCATAACAGCATGATGGCAACAGGTATTTCAAACGCAATACCAAAAGCAAAAAACAGTTTTAAAGCAAAACTTAAATAGCTACTAATATCAGGCGCTAATGTAATCATATCAGGGCCAGTACTAGTGAAAAACCCTAAAATAATCGGTAACACCACAAAGTAGCAAAATGCGATACCACTATAAAATAGCAAGATGCTAGAGGCCAAAATAGGCATGAGCATACGCTTTTCATGTTGATACAAGCCTGGTGCTATAAAACTCCAAACTTGATGCAGTATCATAGGAATAGCAGCAAATAACGCCACAAATAAAGTAAGTTTAAACGGTGCAATAAAGGGAGATGTAACATCCGTTGCGATCATGGTGGCAGTGCTAGGCAAATTTGCAATAAGTGGTGCTGCAATAAAATCATAAATATCGTTGGCAAAGTACACCAAGCTAATAAATATAATCAAAATGCTTAACAAAGCTTTCATGAGTCGATTTCGTAACTCAATTAAGTGGCCAACAAAGCCTGTGTGAGCTTGCTCGGTCATAGTTTACTATTCATCATCGTTGTTATTGACCACAAAAACAGAGTTTAAATTCACTTTTTTTCGTCATTATTATTAGTTTCTGCTTTTTCAGGCGTGTCTTTTTTGTAACTGTGGGTGACTGACTGAGCAGCCTTTTGAAGTTCGTTTACAGAGTCTTGCAGCTCTGGTGACAGTTCTTGCAAGTTTTGTTGCTCTGCTTTTTTTAAATTTTCGTGAAGCTCATGGATACGGAGTTCTTCGTTCACTTCAGCTTTCACTGAGTTGGCGACTGACTTTAACGTTTTTATCCAGCGGCTTACTGTACGAATTGCCACAGGCAAACGCTCAGGGCCTAATACAATTAGACCCACGATCAGTACGACAACAAGTTCCCACATCCCCATGTTGATTAAGCCTTATGGTCGTCTTTGCTTTTCTCTACGGTTTCTTTGCTTTGCGTGTTAGAAGCTTGTTCTATTTTCTCGCTTTTAGCGTTAGCTTGGTCATCATCAGACACCGCTTTTTTAAAGCCCTTTACTGCGCTACCTAAATCACCGCCGATGCCACGAAGTTTTTTTGTGCCAAATAGCAACACGATGATTGCCAAAATAATGATTAATTGCCAAATACTGATACCACCAAAACCCATGGGTTACTCCGTTTTTATCAAATTTATTGAATAGACTTGTTTCGATTATACTCACCAAAACATAAATAGCACTTAGTTTATGCGCTACGCCATGCTGCAATAAAGCCTGCTACAGCAAGGCCTGCCGTAATTGCACTGGCGACTAGGTCATGCTGTAAATAACATAAGCCTGAAACAATCAAACAGCTACCAGCAAAGATACTTAGTAACAAAGGCTTAGCTGATTGCGGTGCTGGCAATTGTACAGGTTGTTGTTGACGTTTTAAGTTTTGATAAATTAAATCTGGTAATTCGGGCATTTTTTCTGCCCAAAATGGCAAATTCGCATACATTTTTTTCATTACAGCAAGCGGACCAACTTGTTCTTTGACCCAATCTTCTAGAAAAGGTTTAGCGGTTTTCCATAAATCAAGCTGCGGATACAGTTGTCTGCCAAGGCCTTCAACATACAACAGCGTCTTTTGTAGTAACACTAATTGTGGTTGAACCTGCATATTAAAGCGACGAGCCGTATTAAACAGGTTGACTAACACATGACCAAAAGAAATTTCTGCCAGTGGTTTATTGAAAATTGGCTCACATACGGTACGAATCGCAAATTCAAACTCTTCAATGCTGGTATCGGCGGGTACCCAGCCAGAATCAACGTGCAGTTGCGCTACTTGGCGGTAATCACGATTGAAAAAGGCAATAAAGTTTTCTGCTAAATAACGCTTATCTTCGCGATTAAGGGTGCCTACAATACCGCAATCAATGCCGATGTATTTTGGGTTGTGTGGGTTTTCACGAGACACGAAGATATTACCCGGGTGCATATCTGCATGGAAAAAACTGTCACGGAAAACTTGCGTGAAAAACACTTCGACACCGCGTTCAGCCAGCAGCTGCATATTGGTATTTTGTGCAAGCAGTGCGTCGGTATCTGACACCGGAATACCGTAAATACGCTCCATAACTAATACGTTATTACGGCTAAAATCGCTGTAAACAAAAGGAATGTAGAGTGATTCAGAATCTTCAAAGTTACGGCGTAGCTGAATCGCATTCGCCCCCTCGCGCATTAAGTCGAGCTCATCCAGCAAGGTTTTTTTGTATTCGTTTACGACCTCGATAGGGCGCAAACGTTTTGCTTCTTTTAATAATTTAGCAACTAAGCGTGCGACTTTTTGCATTAGCATTAAGTCGGCATCAATTTGCTCTTTAATATTTGGGCGAATGACCTTAATGACAACATCTTGAGGTGCGCCATGCTCATCAATTAAGGTTGCTGTGTGAACTTGAGCAATCGAAGCTGATGCCAGAGGTGTTTGCGAAAAGTCACTAAACAACTCACTGATATCATTGATACCCAGTGCTTTTTCGATAAGTTGCTGAGCAAGCTCACCTTCAAATGGTTCAACCTGATCTTGAAGTAATGCAAGCTCTAACGCGACATCATGAGGGAGTAAATCACGGCGTGTCGATAGCATTTGCCCAAACTTGATCCACACCGGGCCAAGTTCTTGCAAAGCAAGTCGAAGGCGCATACCAGCAGGTTTATCTTTATGCTGGTTACGTAACCAAAATAAGCTGCCACGGGCGAGCTTTGCAAACCAAGGCACTCTTTTTCGCGGAATTAATTCGTCTAAGCCATAGCTCAGTAGCGTTTTTGTGATGCAATAAAGACGAGCAGACGACACACAAGTTCCTTAGCGCATTAGCGTGACTGTAACAGCGCGTTAATTCGCATCTCTAATTGAGATACTTGGCTTTTTAATTGGCGATTTTGCTGTTTGAATTCAGCAAGTTCTAGTGGGTGAATCGTCACCGCTAGCTCATCTTGGCAAAGCGCTGTTAAGGTATTTTCTAGCTTACTTTTTGTTTGTAGCCCACGGTGTTTTAAGGCTTGTAAAGAGAGCCATAGTTGCTGCGCTGGGGCATCGCCAATATAACGAGAAAAGTGTTCAGGCCAGTCAATATTAAGCTCTGCAAACGCATTGCTAAAGCCTTGCGCAAGATTTAAATCGCCTTGTAAATCGAGTTTATCTTGGCGAATTAGCTGGGTAAGCATTGATGGATCTTTAAGGGCCAACAAGGTGTTGATATCGGCGCTAATCATGCAGTCAAAACTGCGCTCTTGCGTACTGTATAAGTGAATTTGCTCGTCGCTGTAAACGCACAAAATGGACTGTTGCCAATCGCGTATTTCAATTAAAAGTTGCTTGTCAGCAATGCTGGCAAGCTTGTTTTTAACAGCGGGATCTAATTGCAACACATGATTAATAATGCGTTCTACAAGTGACAACAGAGCGTTAGCTAACATCACATTACCTGCTTAGGTTTAATATTTAAAACCACGGTGTAAAGCAACAATACCACCCGTTAGATTTTGATAAGTGGTTTGTTCAAAGCCGGCATCTTCCATCATAGCCTTTAACGTTTCTTGATCTGGGTGCATACGGATTGATTCAGCAAGATACTGATAAGATTCGCTGTCATTCGCTACCAGTTCACCCATTTTAGGTAAGATATTGAATGAGTAAAAGTCATACGCTTTGCTCAGCACTTCATGCTCAGGCTTAGAAAACTCAAGCACTAGCAAGCGACCGCCAGGCTTAAGGATGCGGTACATTGAACGTAATGCTTTATCTTTATCGGTGACATTACGTAGCCCAAATGCAATCGTGATTAAGTCAAAGCTATTATCTGGAAATGGCAATGCTTCTGCATTCATTTGCACGTATTCAATATTGCCTACGCGACCTAAGTTGCGAAGTTTTTCGCGACCAACTTTGAGCATTGAAGAGTTAATATCGCCTAAGATAACTTGACCGGTTTCGCCAACTAACTGACTAAATTTAGCGGTTAAATCGCCAGTACCGCCTGCAAGGTCTAATACGTAGTGGCCTTTACGAACACCTGAACTTGCAATAGTTTGGCGTTTCCATAAACGATGAATACCGAATGACATTAAGTCATTCATAACGTCATATTTTGCTGCGACTGAGTGAAATACATCAGCAACCATCGATGCTTTGTCGTTTTCAGCAACGGTTTTATAGCCAAAATGCGTGGTCTTTTCTTGATTCTCGTTCATGATTAATCTCTATCGTGGCAATAAAGACTAGTGTACTTGATTGTAGCTATGGGGTGCAATTTGATTATAACTAAATCATCAGATTAGCGTTGTATTTAATGACTTAGAACAGGATTAGATGTTATTGACCTGCAATATAGCTACTCTGACCCAATGATTTTGCTTTTGCTGCTGCTAATGAGGCTTTTCGTGCTAGGTAATTAAAATCATTACCTTCTTCGTGCTTTGCTATACCCAAAGCGAGCGTGATAGCAGGTAATTTGGTGCCATTTTTTGAACTAACAAAACGCAGCTTTTCAACACCATTACGTACTTTTTCAGCGATTAAATTTGCTGTTTCAGGCTCAATGTCAGCAAGAAGGATAGTAAATTCATCTTTACCAGTACGACCCGGTAAACCGCTCTCTAATACATATTTTTGAACTTGTTTGGCAACTTTACTCAAAATCACTTCACCAATCACATCACCATAGTTGCTTATAAAGTGATCAAGGTTTTCAATTTGAATTGATATGGCACACACCGCCTTGTTTTGCCCAATCCATAATTGCGTTTGCTGATTTAAGTAATGGCGTTTATATAATCCGGTTTGTGGATCAGTGATGTGTTGTTTACGAAGTTGAGTGAGCTGTTTTTGGGTTTTTTCTTGGAGTGATTTAGCTTTTGCGATTTCTTGTTTAAATTGTCGGTGCTGATTTAGTAATACTTCAGACTGCTTGCTAAGCATTTTCAGTGCGTGGCGAGTTTGCTCTAGGTTGTTTTCATCTATGGCATGCACGCAATCAGTAACTTGATCAGCAAAGCGGATCATGTTTTGCTCATTCGTATTCGCATTACGAGATAATGAGTTTATAACGGAGTCGACATTACGAACAATTGCTGTATTCATTTTATAGCCTTGTTCCATAAAATCGAAATACAGTTGTTCTACGTAAACGCTGTCGATTGTTTTCTTTTGAGCAATAGCACGGTCTATTGCGGTATTGAGTTTTTGGTTAGCTTGGCTGACATAGGTATAAACGACGTGGTAGTTAAGTGGTGACGGCGGTAATGAATGATGTTCTAAAAAGATACATACCTTCGTCATTTTTTCTTGAGCAATAGCCATGGAATCATGGAACATCATTTTTCAATACCACTAAATACGCATATCAACTAATTAATCATCTTGTCCCTAAAGTGCATTTGCTTCCAAGCATAAATACTGAGTCTACAGTAATCTTTAATCAGTCTATTTAAAAGCAAAATTGCCAAATTTGGAACTTAAATTTGTTTTGTTTGGGTCTATTAGCTGATTTTCTCTACAACTTTGCCATGTATAAGCATAAATTGTTTAAAGCTTGTTCATTCGTTGCGTTTGTTGGGCGTTTATTTGAGCGTAATTAATCTGAGCTTGGTCGCATTTGCTTGGGTTTTAATCTGAGCTGAGCTAATTTAGCTGCACAGATCAAAACGAATAAGAAAGTTATGAAACACTCATTATCGCAAACTGTAAATCGATCGCTAATTGCTGTTGCGTTAGCTTGCACTTTAAGTGCCTGTCAGGTTACCAAAATTGACGCTGATCAGCAGTTTAATCAAGTTGCAGAAGAAATTGTTAACTATCGTCAAAGTATTAGCCCTTATGGAAAGGAAAATGGCGTTGACGGTTATTTACTGGAAAACTTGTCGGCTGAATTTTTAGAGAAAAAGTACAAAAAGAATACTCAATTACTTGCCGAGCTAGACGCTATCGACCGTAATAAATTATCGGAAGAAAATCGCATTAACCTGACTATTTTGCGTGGCCAAGTGCAAAATAGTGTCGATGAATATGTGTTTAATGCGCACTATATGCCGCTGACTTCTGAGTACGGTTTTCACTCTAGCTTATCATTTATGATTTCCAGCTCAGATTACACTAAAGCAAAAGATTACCAGCTTTATCTTGCAAAATTGCAGCAAATTCCCCGCTATTTCACACAAAATATCGGTTGGATGCGCAAAGGGCTTGAGGTGGGGCTAACTCAACCTAAAGCTGTGTTAGAAGGCTATCAAGACTCAATCACGGCTTATATTGTTGATGATGCTACTAAGTCTGAATTCTACAAACCATTTTTAAATAACACTGCGGGCCTGAGCGATAGCGAATTTGCAGCTCTACAAAAGCAAGCGCAAACCATTATTAAAGAGCAGGTTATTCCAGCTTATCAAGGTTACTTAACCTTCTTTAATAATGAATATCAACCGGGTGCACGTACAGAAATTGGTATTTCAAGTACGCCAAACGGTAAAGCGTTTTACGAAAATCGCGCAAGGTACTACACCACCACAGATATGACGCCAAAAGAAATTCATGAGTTGGGTTTACAAGAAGTCGCGCGTATTCGTGCAGAAATGGAAAAAATTATTGAGCAAGTAGGCTTTGAAGGCTCGTTTGCTGATTTTGTCCACTTTTTACGTACTGATCCGCAATTTTACGCAAAAACACCTGAAGAGCTACTAAAAGAAGCGTCTTACATTGCCAAGAAAATGGATGCGCAGTTACCTAAGTTGTTCCACACCTTGCCGAGAATGCCGTATGGTGTTGCACCGGTGCCAGCGAGCATAGCTCCAAAATATACAACGGGGCGTTACTCTGGGTCTCGTCGTGATGACCAAGCAGGTTACTACTGGGTTAATACCTATGCGTTAGATAAGCGCCCGTTGTATGTACTTGAAGCATTAACTTTGCACGAAGCTGTACCAGGGCATCATTTACAAATTTCACTTAATGCTGAGCTTGAGTCATTGCCAAGTTATCGCCGTAATGCATATTTGTCGGCATTTGGTGAAGGTTGGGGCCTATATTCGGAGTTTTTAGGTATCGAAGCGGGCTTTTATCAAGACCCATACAGTGATTTTGGTCGTTTGACTTATGAAATGTGGCGTGCAGCACGTTTAGTGGTTGATACAGGTATGCATATGTATGGCTGGAGCCGCGAACGCGCAATGCAGTTTATGAGCGAAAACACCGCGCTTTCATTGCATAACGTGAAGACCGAAACTGACCGTTATATTTCATGGCCTGCACAAGCGTTGTCATACAAAATTGGTGAGCTAACCATTAAACGTTTACGCCACGAAGCTGAGCAAGCACTTGGTCAAGATTTCGATATTCGTGAATTTCACCATCAAATATTACGACATGGCTCAGTGCCAATGTCAGTGCTCGAAGAGCAAATTCAACTTTACATTAAAGCTGAATTAGCCAAACGAGCAGCATAGCAGATGAGAAAGGCGTGATTTACATCACGCCTTTTTAATGTAACTCATTTTATAAAATACGAATTATCTTAACGCCTTTGCTGTTTCTCTTTGGGTATTATTTTTTAATCAACCCATAAGAGAAAGCTAAATGGACATTATTCTAAAGACTCGCCGGTTATTTATATGTTTAATAGCGGTATTCATTTTTCAAAATTCAGCTATCTCACATGAAGTGCTTACACCAAAAGACGCCGTAGCTGAATTACTCAAAGCAATGCAAGATAATAATGCTGAACAAATTCGTGAAGCGTTTGCTGACAATGCAAGCCAAGAGTATGAACGTTGGTATAAGCGTAAAAATAGTGGTGATAGATTCAAAAGCTGGCTTGAATCAGACATTATTAATGTTCATGGCCAAGTAATTGAAACTGCATTAAAAGTGTCAGGTAATCAAGTCGTTGTCACTGGTACTTATAAAAACAATGATGGTTACTCCAGCCCTGCAAATTTTTTATTGGTGGTAGAGCAGGGTAAGATTGTTAGCTGGACAATGCGGTACGATTAACTAGTAATCTTAGTGTTGAAACTTGAGTTGTGTAATGTGCTAACGGCCTCTTTCATTTTATCAATAAACACCTTAATTTTTTGTGGTGTGTAAGGTTGCTTTTTATACACTGCATGTGATGAGTAACTTTTTAACTGATAATCTGTTAGCAGAGGAGTGAGCTGTCTTTTGTGGATAGCCTCTGAGAAAAACCAAAGTGGTCCAAGGTGAATACCTGCGCCATTTATGACTAGGTCTCTCACCGCAGACGCACTATTAACTGTAAAATTACTGTGCATTTTAATATGTGGAAAACGAGTAAAATTAAGGTATTCAATATCGCTTTTTGCTTGTTTCTGCGAATAAAAAATAAAATTGTGTTGTTCAAGATCCATTGGATTCAATGGTATACCAAATTTCTCTAAATACTGCTGGCTCGCAACCAGAACTCTGGGGATTTCTCCAAGTTTTCTGGCAATAAGCTGCGAGTTGGCTAACTCACCAATTCTAACCGCAACGTCAATTTTATTGCTAAATAAGTTCTCGAAATCACTACCAAGGAATAATTCAAAATTCAAGTCAGGGTATTGCTTTTGCATTGCCCTACAAACTGGGACGACAAATTGCGATCCAAAGTCGACGGGCGCTCCGATTCTTAAAGTCCCATTTACTTTATTTATACTATTCGAGATTTCTTCGTCTAATGCTTGTTGAGCATCAAGGATATCTTTTAGTCGTTCATAATAAGTTTGTCCTTGCTCTGTGGGAGTAGTACGAATAGTTGAACGATTAAGTAATTTTACCCCTAATTGCTTCTCTAATGCGGCAATTTTACGGCTGATAGAGGAAGATTCTACCCCCAATTGTATTGCGGCGCTCTTAATGCTACCGGCTTCTACAACTCGAATAAACAGTGACTTAGCATCGTGCATTTAGTTAATTGCATTTTTGACAATCAGTAATTGCATATTCACCCAATTCCCGCACTTTATTCAATTGGATAAAGTAATGAATTGAGAATAGGTACGCCTAATCCAATTTAGGTTACTTTCTGACTTTTATATGAATTACTTAAAGGAGATAGGAATGTCAAAGCATGATGTTCAAGGTAAAGTGGTGGTTGTTGCTGGCGGTGGCAAAAACCTAGGTGGCTTGATCAGTCAAGAGTTCGCCAAAGAGGGAGCAAAAATTGTTGCACACTATCATAGTGACTCTTCGAAAGCGGAAGCTGAGGCTACTGTTGGTGCGATTTTAGCGGCAGGAGGTGATGCGGTGACGTTTCAAGGTGATCTGTCTAAGCCAGATAATGTAACGGCGCTTTTTGACTTCGCTAAGTCTACTTATGGTGGTATTGATATTGCGGTAAATACCGTTGGCAAGGTACTTAGAAAGCCGATTACAGAAACGACAGAAGCTGAATATGATGCAATGTTTGATATCAACTCTAAAACAGCTTATTTTTTCATTAAGGAAGCAGGTAAGCAGTTAAATAACAACGGTAAAATCATCACAATAGTCACCTCATTACTCGCCGCTTTTACAGATGGGTATTCAACGTATGCCGGTGGCAAGGCGCCTGTTGAGCACTTTACTCGAGCTGCAGCAAAAGAGTTCTCTGGTCGTGGGATTTCGGTAACAGGTATTGGCCCTGGCCCAATGGATACGCCTTTCTTTTATGGTGAAGAAACGCCAGAACGTGTTGCATTCCACAAGTCCCAAGCAATGGGAAATCAATTAACACAAATTGAAGATATCGTACCGATCGTTACATTTTTGGCAACCGATGGTTGGTGGATCACTGGACAAACTATTTTTGCTAACGGTGGGTATACAACACGCTAATTGGTTAGGTATGCCTTAAACTTCGGCATACCTACTTTTTGAATTCAATACTCTTATCACTTCTATTTAGTAAATACTTATCCTGCGAGTAGCGAAACCTTAAATATATGAAGTGCTTATTGCACGTAATATAAACACCTTATATGCTTTGAAAGATGTCATTTCACAAAGGGGCCTTGGATGAGTGATTTTATAATTTTTAGTATCGATGTATTTGCCAGTTTATTTATTTTTGCACTAGGGATCGGATTACTGGTGATTGTGTGCTTTTACATTAGTGATGTGACGCAATCTAAGCAGGCGATTCGCCGTAATTACCCGGTGATAGGACGTTTTCGCTATTTCTTTGAACGCCAAGGTGAATTCTTTCGTCAGTACTTCTTTGCTATGGATAGGGAAGAGTTACCATTTAACCGCGCAGAGCGAAGCTGGGTTTATCGTGCAGCAAAAAATGTTGATCGCACTACTGCGTTTGGTTCAACACAAAGCCTAGAAGCCACAGGGACTGTGATGTTTATGAACTGCGCCTTCCCAAAACTGGATGAAGAGGCGTTAGAGCCAAGTTATGTCACCTTAGGTCCATACTGTGAGAAGCCCTATTCTACCAATGCATTATTCAATATTTCGGGCATGAGTTTTGGCGCTTTATCAAAACCCGCTGTGCGTGCTTTATCACGAGGTGCAAAATTAGCCGGTTGTTGGATGAATACGGGGGAAGGTGGACTGAGTCCTTATCATCTCGAAGGGGGGGCTGATATTGTATTTCAGATTGGTACGGCAAAATATGGTGTGCGTGATGAGCAAGGTAAGCTAAGTTTAGAAAAACTAAAAGCAATTGCCGAGCATGAACAAGTTAAGATGTTCGAAATTAAAATGAGCCAAGGCGCAAAACCGGGCAAAGGCGGTATGTTGCCTGGGCGCAAAGTAACCGCTGAAATCGCCAAAATTCGGGGGATCCCCGAAGGGCATGACTCGATTAGCCCTAATGGCCATCCAGAAATAAAAGAACCAGCCCACTTACTCGATATGATTTCGACAGTTCGAGAAACAACAGGTAAACCAACAGGTTTTAAAGCAGTGATTGGTGAATACACTTGGCTTGAAACCTTGTTCAGTGAAATTAATAATCGAGGCATTGAATCAGCGCCTGATTTTATCACGATCGATAGTGCCGACGGTGGAACGGGCGCAGCGCCTCAGCCGTTAATGGACTCTGTCGGTTTACCGCTGCGTGAAAGCTTACCTCTTGTTGTAGACCTTTTGAAAAAACATGGTCTAAGAGAGCGTGTAAAGGTTATCGCATCGGGTAAGTTAATTGTGCCATCAAAAGTTGCTTGGGCATTAGCGCTGGGTGCTGACTTTATTGTTTCGGCTCGTGGTCACATGTTCTCGCTTGGCTGTATTCAAGCTCTACAATGTAATAAAGATACTTGTCCTACAGGTATTACGACCCACAATGAGCGCTTACAACGAGGTTTAGATGTCACAGACAAGGCTCAGCGTGTTGCTAACTATAATAAATATATTCATTATGGGGCAGGTTTGATTGCCCATTCATGTGGTGTATCCAGTGCCAGAGAATTGGCTCGTCATCATGTGCGCGTAGTGCAAGAAAATGGCTTGTCTGAGCCGCTAGATAAAATGTACGAGCATTATCAGTAAAGTATTTAGAAAGGCGCGTTTAGCGCCTTTGTTTTTAGTTTAGCAAGCTAACCAGTAAAGAGAAAAACTCATCTTTATTATTGCAGCTTGTCGCGTTAAGCATTAATTGCTCTCCGAGTACCAGCGTTTGTTGTTGCACAGCAAGGCGAGCGCCTACATCGTCAATGCCATCGATATCGGCAACATGGGCTAAACCTATGGTGCGGCGAATAAGCTCAGCGCCACAGTAACCAATCGCATCGTGTAATACTTGTTGTAAATAATCTTCCGTAAAAGCGCGGTTTGCAAAGCTAATATCTGTTGCTTCGTTACTTGCTAGGGTTAGCCAATGTTGTTCAAATTGGCTGTAACAATCCTGCAAGCAAGTTAGAAGGTGGGTTTGATATTGACGGCGTGCTGCCTGATTTGTAATACGGCCATTTTGTGCGCAGTAATTAAGCAATAAATTGCCCATAAAAGAGCCGATATCGAAACCAACAGGGCCAAAAAATCCGAACTCTGGGTCGATCATTTTGGTGGTGTTTGTATCGACAAAAATACTGCCGCTATGCATATCACCGTGTAATAAAGTTTGCGGACAAGATAAGAATTTAGCTTTTAATTTGGCTGCGGCTAGTTTTAAAGCGTCATTATTGCGAATGCTTTCGACGTGCTCATTAAGCTCAGCAGGGAAATTATTGCGCTCATGCTCAATGTAAGGGTCAGTAAAGAATAAATCTTCAGTGATCTTACATAAATCAGGGTTGATAAACTGACTCACTTTGGCTTTTTTATCTTCAGCAGATAAATAGAAGTCTGAGTTATAAAAACCAGTACGACTCAAATACAGTGCGACATGACTTGCCAGTAGCGGAAATTGCTCTGCGTTGATTTGCGCGCCTCGTAAAATCTGCAAATGCCCTAAATCTTCCAGCACTGTTAAGGCAAGTTCTGCATTATGGTGCAAAATAGCGACAGTATGTTCTGGGCATAAGGCACCGTGATTAATGAGCACATCAGCTTCTATGCGTGCGCGATCAAGTGATAATGGCCATGATTCGCCTACGCAACGAGCATAGGGAAGGGCTTGTTTTAAAATAACACTATTATTGTGTTGATCCGTTACACGAAAAACCAGATTTAAGTTTCCGTCTCCAAACTCGTATGCAGTCAGTATTGCATCAGCAGGGAAAACTGAAATCAGTTCACTTTTAACAAGTTCTTTAATGTAATCAACAGCATGCTCTGAAGTGAAGGCGGTGTAATCAGCCATGGCTCTATCTCATAAAACAATAAACTTTAAGCATTCTATACTTGTAACCATTTAGATGTCCATACATCTAGCTTGTTAGTTGTCAAAACTGATGTAAAATAACCATTCAATAAAATTAGTTTTTCATTATTTATTCGGATTCAGTATGCAAGATCTCATCGCGAGTAGTATTAAATATCAGCAAGGTACGCTAACTGTACTTGACCAGTATTTGTTGCCACATCAACAGCATTGGCATGTGTGCAATGATGTTGAAACGATGAAAGATTTAATTTTGACACTGAAAATTCGTGGTGCACCGTTAATAGGTTTAGGCGCTAGTTTACTCGTTGCACATTTAGCAGAGCAGGGCATGAGCCAAGCCTCACTCGCTATCGCCATAGATGAGCTAGAAGCAACCCGTCCAACAGCTGTTAATCTAATGCACTGTATGGCCAAGTTACGCGAAGCGTTGACTGAGAGCGACTTTGTTGCTGCTGTTGTCTCTACCGCTGAGAAGTTGTTTAAAGAAGATATTGCACTTTGCGATAGTATGGCTGAACGTGGGGCGGCTTTGGTTGCCAAAGGCGACAATATTTTAACTCATTGCAATACTGGCGCATTAGCAACAGCAGGTGTGGGTACTGCATTAGGAGTGATTTATAAAGCGCAGCAACGCTATGGTGATATTCATGTTTGGGTTGATGAGACTAGACCATTACTGCAAGGTGGCCGTTTAACTGCCTTTGAACTTGAGCGTTGGCAAATTCCTTATACTTTGATTTGCGATAACATGGCAGCTAGCTTAATGGCGGCAGGTAAGGTTGATAAGATTTTTGTAGGCGCTGATCGCATTGCTGCAAACGGTGATTTTGCTAACAAAGTGGGCACTTATAATCTTGCTGTATTAGCGCATTTTCATAACATTCCATTTTATGTTGTTGCGCCATTAACTACGCTTGATACGCAAACGACATGTGGTAATGACATTGAAATTGAGCAGCGTAGTGTAAATGAAGTGCGCGGTGTTAGTGGTAGTTTTGGTGAAGCAATGTGGGCACCGACTAATGCACAGGTTTATAACCCAGCGTTTGATGTAACACCTGCTAACTTAGTAACAGGTTGGGTGCTCGATACCGGAGTTTATAACCAAGCAGATATCGAGCAAGGTATTTTAAAGCAGTTAAAATAGCGGATTTATTCAGCGCTTTTTTCTGTGTAAAGCTCAATGCTGTTTTGACTATTTGCTGTTAAGAATGAAATTGCGAGCTTGTCATTACTTGCATTGAGCTGGCTAATAAAGTGCAAAGGCTGCATTTGCAGAGCTAATTCGACATCCTGCAGGTTTGCTAATTTAATGCTATACACTTCAGTTTCCGTGGCAATATACAAGCTGTGTTGGTTGCTTGTCATTGAGATAATTGAAGGCTTCAGCTCGGTTAACTTATCTGGCGTTGTTAGTTCACTGTAAGTATTGCTGTCACTATCTAAAAGCAGGTATTTTTCATATTTAGAATGCACTATTAGCTGAGTTTCGTCATACCAAGCAATTGCCAAAGGGGTGTCGATGGTACTTTTGACAACTTCATCGCTGTTAGTATGCAAAATCATTATTTGGTTTTGCAGGCTACTAAGCTCGGTATAAATAACGGCAATCTTATTACCTCTGACAGCTGCCAGTTTAGTGTTCCCTGGTAGTGTCCAATGCTTAATTTCTGAAAAATCATTCGCATTTAGTAGCGTTAATTGCTGATTGGTTTTATTAAAGCTAACAAGCTTACTACTGCTACTATTCGCAGCAATAATCGCAGTATCTTCACCAAGTTTATCGGTTATATCGATATATTGGTTGTCTTTTCGAAGCCAGTGTTGGCGTTTGTAGTATTCAAAGTCAGCGAAATACACATCATTATTAGTTAATGCAACTAAGTCATCCTCATGCTTATTTGCAGTCGCAATATAACTCATTTGTTTTGATTTTAAGTCAAATAAAGCTGCATCACTGTCGTGTATATCTGTGCTAATTAGCACGCTATGTTTATTAAGAGGGTAAGCGTAATTGGCTCGTTTTACTGGTGCTTTAATAGGTTGCCCACGGCTCATGGTATCAAACGAAAATGATTCAATCGTCAATTTACCGCGGTTATACCAAACAAGCGAGTTGCTTTGCTCATCGTAAGTCGCAGCCCAAGAGCGGTAATTGTTAGTTGTTAATAGCTTTAGTGAGCTGCCGTCTAAATTAGCCATGTAAATTTCTGCTTGGGCAACATTATGGCGTTCAAAAATAATGCGGCTAGGGTTTTGAATCGTCGTTAATATAAAGTCACCCGTGCCTGTAATATTAGGTGAGGTAATGCGAATCTCTTCACCGGTTTTTAAATCTTGTGCATACAAAGCATATAGGTGAGTTAAACCACGGTAATTATTACGCCTTGTAATTGCCACATTGCCGACTTCCATGTATTGGCTTGGGGTGCGGTTTAGTACAGATTGATTTGTTCGAGGCTTTATTAGTGCTTCGTTAGATAGCAGGTTACTCGCTTGCCAAGTAATACAATCGTTGTAATCATCCCCTTCACATGAACCATAAAATAAGCGTTCACCGTCTTCAGACCAACCTTGTAAAAATAGCTCCCCTGATGCAATCTGGTACTCTCGTTTAGTTGTTAAGTCGACAACATAAAGGTGTTTCTTATCATTTTGCAGTATGTAAGCTAGTTTCGTTTTGTCTTGGCTTAGCAATAACCGATAGTGCGTGCCTTTATGCCAAGTAATGGTTTCGGCTTGAAGATCTAAAAATGGTACTTGCTCTTGGGTTTCGACATTGGCTTGGGGCTGTTGTATATACAACCAAGTAGCAGCAATCAATAAACTTAATACTAAGGCAACAAAAGGCCATGGCCAGCGCGATGAGTGAGTGTTTTTCTCGCTGATGGTGTTAGTGCTTAGGTGAGGTTTTGTTTCTTCATTTGCCACTACTACTGGTTCAGCAATAGGTGCCTGCTCAAGAGGTCGCACTGCAATGAATAAGCTGTAGCCTTTACGATAATGGGTTTTAATGGTTTGACCTGGCTGTTTCTCTGATTTGAGTACTTTTCTTAGTTCAGAGATAGCTCGGTTTATAGCATTGTCATCAACAAAACTTTGTTGCCAAATATTTTCAACCAGTTCTTGGCGAGTAATTATTCGCTCGTTATTTTCAATAAAAAAGCAGAGCAATTTAAAAAGCAAAGGTTCTAATTCGCGGGTGTGAACACCGTCACTGATAGTTTGCTGTTTTATATTAAGTTGCCATTCGCCAACAAAAATAACATTATCGCGTAAGGGTGAAAGTGCCGACCCCATTTTTAGTCCTTTAGCAAATAATTAGTACTTATTAATGGGGTCGATAATAACAGAAGTTGTACTGTAATTGGGTTTTTTTGTTTTATTTTTGTAAATTAAAGACTATTTTTTGCAACATATACCCACGCATTAGTATGGCAGAGGAATTTTTCTGCAATGCGTTGATAGTCGTCCACTTCGTATTTATCTGCTTGTGCAAGCTCTTGCTCTGTAATTAAGTAGATTGTGCCGCTCACAGAGTCGCTTTCATTACCTGTTTTTAATAATGCAGGATGAAAACGTTGCCCACTGCTTTTAAGTACGGCCTCGTCGGTGATCTCTACTTCGCCAACTACATACCCTGTCAGCGTGGCTGGTTGACCTTCGAGCAAGCGCCCGAAGGTATCTAACTGAACTTGTGGGTACTGCAAGGTACCGTACGAAAATAGCTTTTCCATATTAATCCAAAAGGGGAAAGTTGTTAGCAATATCAGACTCAGTACTTTGCGCGACCCAGCCTTCGGTATTATTGAATAAGCGAATTGCTGTGAATTCAGGATCACTGCCCATATCAAACCAATGTGGTGTAAGCTCAGGTACTGAAATCAGGTCGCCTTGTTGGCAAAGAACTTGATACACTTTATCGCCCAAGTGTAGGCAAAATAAA
This sequence comes from Pseudoalteromonas sp. Ps84H-4, assembly GCF_024124645.1. NCBI lineage: Bacteria > Pseudomonadati > Pseudomonadota > Gammaproteobacteria > Alteromonadales > Pseudoalteromonadaceae > Pseudoalteromonas > Pseudoalteromonas sp. Ps84H-4. The sequence continues at coordinate 135,568 of NZ_JAMXSK010000010.1, forward strand.
CCTTGGCCTTTCACAAAAAAGCGCACTTCATCTTCACTATGAGTATGTTCAAATAAGAACTTGCTGCGTAATTCGCTGGCATTTGGGTTCCCTTTTGCAAGCGAAATAACATCCACTGTTTGATAGCCACCTTCAGCCTTAAGGCGTTCTATATCGTTAGCATAGGCAGTTAAAATAGCGTCATGACTGGTGTCTTGATCAATCTGTGCCGTTGCTTGCCATTGCTCAAAGCGAACGCCAACCGCATTAAGCTCTCTAGCAATAGCGCTTAAATCTTCACTATGAAACAGTATGTTATCTGCGTTTGTATCATTAAAAATAGTTAATTGACTCATACTAAAAGCTCCGCGCTGAATGCTGTGAAATCGTTAATATATGGGTGGATATAACTTGCTTCTTGGCCATCTCGAATAAGGTGAAGCGTTCGCAGACCTGCCGCTTTTGCAGCATCAAGCTCTGCTTCAACATCGCTTAAAAATAGCACCTCTTCAGCGTCAAAAGGCAGTTCAGCAATAATATTCTCATAAGAGCTTTGCTGTTGTTTTGCGCCTACTTTAGTATCGAAGTAACCACTGAATAAAGGTCTCACATCACCATAATCAGAAAACTCAAAAATCAGGTGTTGGGCTTTTACTGAGCCAGATGAGTACACATAGAGACTTTTGCCCGCTTGTTTTTGGGCTTGTAAAAAGTCATAAGCATCAGGGTAAAGGTGGCCAGTAAAATCACCATTTTCGTAGCCAGTTTGCCAAATTAATCCTTGCAATTGCTTAAGTGGAGTAATTTTTTGGTCCGTTTCTATCCAATGAATTAAATGCTTAATAACCGTGTCAATATCGGCTTCTGGTTGTTCAATATGTGCTTTAACAGCATCAATTTGGGCTGCAACTTCTGGGTCTGTTTGATGTGACTTTACAAACTCGGGTAATTGCCCTGCAGCGTAAGGGAATAAGACGTCTTTGACAAAAGAAATGCGGGTAATTGTGCCTTCAATATCGGTTAAAATCGCTTTGATCATGGCTGAACTCCAGCTTGAATGCTTTCTAGTTTTAAGCGCTCAAGTTCACAGCTAAACAAAAACTCTAAGCCTTCTAAATGACGCAGTACTTCTTTGATATCGCGACCAACCACGTATAAACCGTGGCCGCGGATTAATACGGCATGCTCAATAGGGGTGTGAAGGTGATGATCACTGACAAGTAAACTTAAACGGTCGATGTCTTGGTCGTTATCAAAAATAGGAATACTTAGCGTATCTAAATGCGATTTAACACCACTTAAAGACTTTTGCATTTCGTAGCCGTGTAAGTTGATAGTATGGCCTTTAATAACACGCGATAACACGGTTGCCGCTACCGAATGAGTGTGTAAGACATAGTTTGCTGATGGGATCAGCTTATACATATTTAGATGCAGCTCAGTTTCGGCTGAAGGATTACCTGAGCCCTTAGTGCGATTACCTTCATGATCAAATTCAATAAACGCATGAGTGCCGAGTTGGCCTTTATCGAAGCCACTTGCTGTGACAACATAGCCACTTGCTGTGCGGGCTGAAAAGTTACCACCAGTAGCAGGGACCCAACCGCGTTGACTTACCCATTTACCGGCTTCAATTAGTTCTGAAATAGCGGTATTGTTATGCATATATTCCTCGACATTCTAAAAGTTATTTAGACGGCTATACATCTGTTTTAAGCAATGATAGCATCGCTTCGGGCGCAAAACCATCTTTAAGGAACCTCTGTGTTTGAAAGTAAATTGCCGAATTTAGGCACCAGCATTTTTAGTCAAATGACCGCTCTGGCAAATAAATACCAAGCGCTTAACTTATCTCAGGGTTTTCCTGAGTTTGATGCACCTGAATTGCTAAAAAAACAGCTTAATCATTATGTACTTGAGGGGGTAAATCAATATGCACCTTCAAGTGGTGTTGCAAGGCTGCAGCAGCAAATAGCCGCACTGATTGCTAGAAAATACCATAACAACATAAATTATGAGCAACAAGTTACTGTCACTTCAGGAGCAACAGAGGCATTGTTCGTGGCGATTCAAGCACTTGTCAAAGAGGGTGACGAAGTTGTGGTGTTTGACCCCGCTTATGATTCGTACCAGCCAGCAATCGAACTTGCCGGTGGTCGCTCAGTTCACGTTGCCTTGCATGCGCCAGATTACAAAATTGATTGGCAAGCCGTAGCCGATGTCATTACAGACAAAACGCGTGTAGTTATAATCAATACGCCACATAACCCAAGCGGGAAAATCTTTAAAACAGAAGATATTAACGCCCTTAAAGCGCTTGTTGCTAAGCATGATTTATATGTAATCAGCGATGAAGTGTATGAGCACATTACCTTTGATGGTGCTTTGCATTTAAGTGCGTTGACCGACCCTGAGTTATTTGCACGCAGTTTTGTGATCTCAAGCTTTGGCAAAACCTTTCACAGCACTGGCTGGAAGATGGGTTACTGTGTTGCGCCTGCTCAGCTAATGGTGGAGTTTCGTAAAATTCACCAATACGTGACTTTTTCAAGCTTTACGCCTGCCCAGCATGCACTAGCCGATATGCTTGAGTTAGAGCCTGAGCATGTTGATGAACTGAGTCATTTTTATCAACAAAAACGCGATTTACTTAGCGAAGCACTAGCACACAGTCGCTTTAAAATATTACCAAGTGAAGGCACCTACTTCTTATTGCTCGATTATAGTGATGTATCTGATCTTGATGATGTTGAGTTTTGCCATTGGCTGGTAGAGCAAGCAGGTGTTGCAGCTGTGCCGCTTAGTGTGTTTTACAACAGCGTAAGCAGTGACAAAGTGATTCGTTTATGTTTTGCAAAAAATGATGACACATTAAAACGCGCCGCGGAGATTTTATGTCAACTTTAACCTTAGCTTTAGTGCAGTCCTCACTGCACTGGCTTGATAAAAACGCTAATCTTGCGCACTTTACTGAGCAGCTTGACAGTTTAAACGAGCAAGTTGATTTAATTGTCTTGCCAGAAACATTTGCTACTGGTTTTGCGATTAATCTAGATTGCAGTGAGCCTGAGCAAGGCGAGGTACTTAGCTGGTTAAAAGCTACAGCTAAGCAAAAAAATGCTGTGGTTGCAGGCTCTGTTTTAGTCGCAAAAGGTGATAAAAAGGCCAATCGCTTTTATTGGGCTTGGCCAAACGGCGAAGTAAAGTATTACGACAAACGCCATTTATTCTGTTTAGGTAATGAAGGCAATTTTGTTGCAGCGGGTACACAGCGCGAGATATTCACTATTAATGATTTTCGCATTTTACCGCAAGTGTGTTACGACCTTCGCTTTCCTGTATTTCAGCGTAATTGCAACGACTATGATGTGATGATAAACGTAGCTAATTGGCCCGCTGCTCGTCGCCATGTGTGGGATACCCTGTTAAAAGCACGCGCAATGGAAAACCTCTGTTATGTCGTAGGCGTCAATCGCATTGGCGCTGATGGTAATGATGTTGCCCACAGCGGAGGCACTGCTGTATATGATTTTAAAGGTGATACCTTGGCAGCGCTTGAAGATAACCAATCGGGTATCATTATTCAGCGCTTAGAAAAATCACCTTTAGATGACTTTAGAAAGGCTTTTCCTGCTCATTTAGACGCTGATCAATTTCAGTTACTGTAATTGCTCGAAGAAGCCTACTCAAAAATTTGTTAAACTCATGGTTGGATAATTTACTTTAAGCAATCATGAGTCGCAAAATCACCCCCGTTATTCTTGCTGGTGGCATAGGTTCTCGTTTATGGCCTTTGTCACGTAAAGCGATGCCTAAGCAGTTTTTACCTTTGCTTAGCGACAAGTCACTGTTACAGAGCGCGCTTTTACGTGTGGCTGACTCACGATTTAATGCGCCGATTTTAGTATGCAATGAAGAGCACCGTTTTATTGCTAAAGCGCAAATTGCAGAAATCACAGATAGCTATACTCTACTGCTGGAGCCTGAAGGTAAAAATACCGCGCCAGCGATTGCCTTAGCAGCTGAATTTGCATTGCAAAATGGCCTAAAAGATCCCTTACTAGTCATGCCTGCTGATCACCACATAAGTGATTTTGATAAGCTTATTGCATGCTTAGATAATGCTATAGCGCTTTGCCAGCAACAACAGTTAGTGACCTTTGCCATTACACCCACTGAGCCACATACTGGTTATGGTTATATTCGCCAAGGTGAGCAGTTAGCCCATGAAGGCTGCTTTAAGGTGGCTGAATTTAAAGAAAAACCAGCCCGGCAATTAGCCGAGAAATACCTTGCCAGTGGTGAATATGGCTGGAATAGCGGCATGTTCTTATTTTTGCCGGATGTGTATTTAAGCGAACTTAATCGTTTTGCGCCAAAGATTGCTGACAGTGTCGCAAAGGCGGCAAGCTTTACTGCAGATTTAGGTTTTCAACGGCCTGTAGCGAATGCGCTTACAGCATGCCCAAGTGATTCCATTGATTATGCTATTTTGGAGCGTAGCGCTAACGTTGCTGTTATTCCTGTTGATTTAAATTGGAGTGATGTTGGCAGCTTTTCAGCACTCTCTAAAATCGCTGAAAAAGACTGTCATGGTAACTATTTAGCCTCGCAAGGCGTGAGTTTAGATAGCGAAAATAATCTACTCATCAGCGAAGCCGACCACACTATTGCGGCGCTCGGCGTGAGTAATCAAGCAATTATTCATACTCATGATGCCACTTTAGTGGCAGATAAAAGTGCGCTCGATAAGCTTCCTGATTTACTTAAGCAGCTTGCTGTTATTGATAATGACAAATTGACTCACCATCAAGCGGTATTCAGACCTTGGGGCAACTATCGAACTTTAATTGAAAGTACTGGCTTTAAGGTAAAGAAAATAATCGTCAACAGCGGTGCAAAACTCTCAACTCAACGCCATCAGCACCGTGCAGAGCATTGGGTTGTCGTATCTGGAGTGGCAAGTGTGCGAGTAGGTGATGACGAGTTTGAGCTAACAGCCGATCAATCTTGTTATATTGCGGCTAAACAATTACATAGCCTCGCTAATCAACAAGCCACACCTCTGATCGTTATTGAAGTACAAACCGGTGCAATACTTGATGAAAGCGACATCGAGCGGTTTGATGATAGGTATGGTAGGGACTAGCTATAAGTTTTAACTAAATTGAGCCGGTTGTTTCTTTATTGAGAACAGCCGGCTTAAACTTTTATTGGTTAGGTTTTAACGTTTCCGCTTTCCTTAAGTTAATTCACTTCTTACATGTTTTAAGTAGGCTTGAAGGCTGTCTTGCCACAGCACAAGTGTATCTGTAAGCGAGTCTTTAAGAGGTTTGTTGTCGAGTAACTTACGCTCTATTTTTTTAAGCTCTAAGCCGTAACGGTTAAAGCCTAATTGCAAAGCGGTACTGGCTTGGCGGTGGAGAAGCTTGATGCACTGTTCTTTATCATCTTCTACAAGTTGTTGACAGCGAATCAACTTGTTACGAGCTGATAAAACAAATTCGTTGTAGATTGATGATACTTCATCTTCATTAAATGAGCTTACAAGTGTCGCTGCAGCCGTTTCATCGTACAAAGTGTCGCGCAGCTCGACAGCTATGCTCGCAGCCTGGTTCGTTTGCGAATCGCTAAGTGCTTGGCGTAGCTTTTGTTGCTTTATTGGTTTTCCGACAATATCTTTAATTCCCAGCGCCAAGTATTCTTTTATTTCATCGGGGCTAAGGCTTGCTGTAAAGGCAAGCACCGGTGTTCGTTGATTTAAGTGGTCAACAGTTTTGAGTTTTTTTAATACATCCTGCCCACTGAGATCAGGTAAATTCATATCAAGTAACACTACGTCAAAGTGGTGCTTTTGCATTAACTCTATAGCGCTTTTACCATCTTTTGCGAGCTTAATTTTGTGCTCGTCATCGGCCATAAATTCGATAGCAATTTTTTGGTTTAGATCGAGATCTTCGACCAATAAAACGTCAAGCCCAGTTACATAGTCTTTTGATTGGTGGCGCTGTTCAACAAGACTTAGCTCACCAATCGCAAGTGAAATATCGAAACTAAAAGTACTGCCTTTATTTAGCTCACTGGTAATATTAAGTTTACTTCCAAGCTTCTCGAGTAATCGGCTTGTTATTGCCAAACCAAGTCCCGTGCCGCCTTTTTCTTTACCTGCACTGCTTTGTACATAGGGTTCTGTGAGAAAGATAATTTCTTCGTCTTCGATACCCGGACCTGAGTCGATAACACTGATGCGAACAAGATGATCTAATTGTCTTTCTTTAAGTAACGTTACATGTATTTTTACTGCGCCGTGGTCTGTAAATTTAATCGCATTACCCACTAAGTTAATAATAACTTGTCTTAGTTTTTGCTGGTCGCAGTAGTAACATGCTTGAGCAGGTAAATCGTAAATAAGCTCAAACTTTAAATGTTTTTGTTCTGCAAGTGGGCTTAGCAGTAAGCATAAATTGTTTAACCAAGTTTTAAACTCAACATCTTCTTCATAAAGCGCTTCATCACGCTGATCTAGACTTGCATAATCAAGGACTTTATCAACCAGTAAATTGAGAGATTCTGCAGAGTTGATAATCGCTTCACAGTAAGGTTTATCGCGAGGATCACTTGATTGGTTCATGATAAGTTGTGCACTCCCTAAAATACCATTTAGGGGGGTGCGAATTTCATGGCTAATTGTTGACAAAAATAAGCCGCGAATTTCAAGGTCTTTTTGTGCTTTTTCAGTGAGTTGATTTAAATTCTGTTCTCGGCGTTCATTACATAATAATGCCATACCCGTGGCATAAAACATGGGTGCGATAACGCCGTTAATGAATAGGGTAATACTAAACCAGTTTGCCGATAATAAGTCTGCTTTAGCAATATCGCCCATTAATAAAGTGCGGCCAGTAAAAACAGCAAGAATAATGCTGAGTATTAAAATATAGACAATGCTGCCATTAGGGTAGTTTTTGCGGCCATTGCGAATGAACAGTGCCAATAAGAACAGCGCTTCGATAACATGCTGTAAATCAGAAACTAAAATGCGACTTCTTAACTCTGAATTGTCAGTAGAGAGGTAGATCATAAGTAGCGCAAATGCTGCAGTTATACCGACAAAAGCTTTGAAACCGACACACTTAGCATTGAAAAATTGGCAAACGGCAAGAACATGAATGATCGAGGCACAAAAAAGTAGTGAGTTGGCAATCGATATACTGGCTACATTATTAATATGACCATGTAATGCAAAACTCATTACTGATGCAAACATGACAAGAGGGTAGAAAATATAAAGAAGTGTACCCGGGGTATTATTATTTGTTCGCCAGGTTAAATAGTTCAGTAACGTCATTACCGCCATCATAGCGGCGCTTACATAATATAAAGTAGCTGAATCTAGCATTATTTTTCCGGCAGTCTGCAGTCAGCTTGAGAATAAGGTCTATTGCCATGTATATCAACTACAAGATACAAAAACAGACGCTAGTAGCGTCTGTTTAACTTAGTAGGGTGTATTGTAGCAATTGGCAATAATACTTGACGAAGCGTATTGGTTTTAACGGATCTCGTCAGGAATATTTTGCTGTGCCCATGACAATAACTCGATACGGTTACGGCATTTGGTTTTTCTGAATGCACTGTACAAGTGAGTTTTTACTGTGTGTGGGCTGATGCTTAAGTCTTCAGCAATCTCTTTATTTTTCGAACCTTTACTCATTAGTGAAATAATTGCTTTTTCACGTTTAGTAAGTTTAACCGGCTCGATGTCGCCATCTGTCAGTTTATGTAAGGCATCTTTATTAAACTGCAGCATGCGATTTAATGCATTACACATGATTTCGCGGCGATACCATAATTGATCTTCCAGCAACAAACGAATGCCTTTCATTAACACATCAGCATTGTCTGTTGTGTAAAAAACACCACGGATACCACTTAATAGAGCACGGTTAGCTAATTCAGGGTTTTCATCTAAATTGAATAATACGATATCGCATTTCATGCGCAGATGAACGAGTTGCTCTTTAAGCTTACCCCATGGATCAGTGCTTGATGTTTCAATGAATAACAAGCGTGTGCCTTCAGGTACTTCAGAAATATCAGTACCAGATGTGACGTCTAGCCCCTGTGTTTTTAAAAGTGGTTCTAATACATTAACACCAATTGTGTTAACCGGTTCTGGATCTAATAATAAAAAGGCTGAACTACTCATATATATACACTCTTGAATAAAGTTGACAGTTTCATCCTACCACGCAATCCACCCCTTTCGTATTAGAAATTTCTGAGAGTTGTGCAGGAAAAGTGCAGTTTGTGTCTATTTTGTGTCAAATAATACAGTTAGTTAACTTAATGCAACGTGTTAACTAACTGATATATATATAGTATAGTTCAAATTAATATGTTTGTACTACTTTTTACAGTTATTTACATATTAAAGTGCTAGATGCTTTCTTTCATCTTATCTTGGTAAGGAGGCCAACCCATTGGTTTGCCCGCTAACATGTGTAGGTGTATATGGTACACCGTTTGCCCGCCATGTTCGTTACAATTCATCACAACACGAAAGCCATCCTCACTAAAACCAAATTGCTTAGCTAGTTTTGCAGCAACGACATACAAGTGACCAACCAAGTGGGCATTTTCTTCTGTAACGTCATTAACAGTCGCAATTGGTGTTTTGGGAATGATCAATACATGAAAGGGTGCTTGTGGATTAATGTCTTTAAAAGCCAGTGATAACTCGTCTTCATAGACAATATCGGCAGGGATCTCGCGATTAATAATCTTTGTAAAAATAGTCTCTTGGCTCATACTTAGCTCTCTTATAAATGTGGTTAAATGACCGCCCACTAATGACAAACTTTATTTGCAGTGTCAAACTGAAACTGCCACAAGTTGAACAACCAAGGAGTGAACATGCGTAAGTTAGTATTACTGAGTAGTGTGTTAATGCTATTGAATAGTGTTAGCAGTGTAGCCGAGACTATTCACTTTCCAGAAGAGCTTGTACCGTTACAAGTGGGAGATCGTCTTATTGAGCAATCATTTTTTAGCCGTGTTGATGATGTTGAGCTTGCCCCAGGTACCTATCAGCTGAAAATGAAATACACAGATCTATATGAGCAAGGTTATGACGACCATCAGGTTGTAGAGTCAGAGCCTTTTTGGGTTGAAGTGACGGTTGAAAATGGCAAAGACTATGATGTTGTATTTAATCGCGCCAGTAATGCTGTAGCAGCGCAGGTGTTTGCTGAGTCACCTCAAGTGAGCCTAAAAGCGAAAGGCAGTGAGCTTGCGATGCCGTTATCAATTGTTAGTTATCGTGCACAGCCAACGTCAGCGCAAGCTGTTGCGACAGCGCCTGTTGCAAGTTCAAGTAGTAAGCCTGCGACAGCGGTGCCAGTTACCTTACCTGCAAAAGTACCAGGTGGGCAGGCTGGATTAAAAAATATGCCAAATGCAGTGGCAATGTTAGAGTTTTGGTGGCAACAAGCGAGCCCTGAAGAGCGTCGTGCATTCTTACAAAAGGTAAGCAACTAATTCTAATTATTAAAAAAGGCGCTGAAATCAGCGCCTTTTTTGGGTTTAGTGACTTATTTTGCGAATAAGTCGTCTACTGTACCTTGTGCAAGAGGGTGGTAACCCGGACGTGCTTTTAAGTACACATCATGCGCCCAGTCTTTTTTACCGTTTTTAATAAGTGCTTTATATAGTGGCACAATTAATTTACGGCGACCGATGCCAGAGAGGTGCTTATCAAGAGCAGGGTAAATTGGTTGATAACCATTACCTACCGCTAGCATAAACCATGCGAAAGCGCGCTCAGCATTAGTTGACTGTGTTAAGTTGAATTGCTTATCAAGCTCAGTCATTTTTTCAATGCTTAAATCGCGAGGTAGATTATTTAAAAAGTGTAGCCACTCATGAACAGACCAATCTGCTGTTGGTAATTGAGCTGCGCTAATCTCACCGTTTAACCATGTTTTGGTCACTGCATCAACTTTATCGAAAGCATCAGAGGTTGGATTTGGTGCGTCGCTTGGTAAGCCTGGCTCAAAAATCCACTCATTAACTTTATCCATGCTGACCACGCCTGGGTATTTGTCGATCAGGTTTGCTTTTAAGTAAGTAACAAATTGAGCGGTTGTAAGAGACTTAAACGCAAATTGATCAAAGTAACCTTTTACAAATGGGTCAAACTTGTCACGACCATATTTGTTTTCTAGATAGATTAAGAAAAGTTGACCTTTAGTGTAAGGCACTGAGCTAAATGCATCATCAGGATCGCGGCCATTTAGTTTTAAGTTAAGGCGCGTATCTGGTGCTGGTAGCGTTTTAAGTAATGCACGTAAGCCTGCTGCATCAAGTGCTTGTTCCATCACTGCACGGTCACGGCCAAACACTTCTTCCATGATGCGGTTTTCAACGTAAGACGTGAAGCCTTCGTTTAGCCATAAATCTTCCCACGTTGCATTAGTCACTAAGTTACCAGACCAAGAGTGAGCAAGCTCGTGAGCAATTAGGTTTACTAAGCTTTTATCACCAGCAACAACCGTTGGTGTGATGAATGACAAGCGTGGGTTTTCCATGCCACCGAATGGGAAGCTTGGTGGCAGCATTAATAAGTCGTAACGACCCCATGCGTATTCGCCATACATTGCGTTAGTTTTGTCGATCATCGCTTGTGTGTCGTTAAACTCCGCAACCGACGCATCTAAAATTGTTGGCTCAGCAAAAATACCGGTTTGCTTAGACATGGCTTTATATTCTAAGTTACCCGCACCAATTGCGATTAAGTATGGCGAAATGGGTTGTGGCATATCGAATAAGTAGTCGCCGTCTTTATAAAGCGCATCTTTATTGTCAGCACTCATAACTGCACGAATGTCTTTAGGAGTGTGAATACGTGCTGAGTAAGTTACGCGCATTGCAGGCGTATCTTGTACAGGGATCCAACTACGAGCATGAATTGCTTGTGATTGGCTGTACATAAATGGGTGTGACTTACTGGCTGTTTGCTCTGGTGTTAACCACTGTAAACCTGAAGCTTCTGGGCGGCTGTTGTAGTAGATACGTGCTTTAACCGCTTGGCTTTTAAATTTAATTGTTAATTTTGAGCCCTTCACGTCATCACGTGCAGCAAGGGTGAAGTCAGCTTTGTGCCAGCTGCCTTTTTTATCTTGATACATTACTTTGTCGATATCTAAATCGCGAGTATCAAGTACAAGTGTTTTGCTGTTCGCATTGTGCCAATCTAGCGTATGCTCAACAAAACCCTCTAGTTGTTTGTCATCAAAATCAACATCTAAATCTAGTAGTAGGTGAGTGGTTGTTACGTCATCTAAGTTTGCGTAAGTGTGCTGGCTGATTGCATCTGCAGTTGCTTGAGAGCAAGCACCGGCCATAGCAAGACTTAAAAGTAATGGTTTAAACTTCATAATAACCCTGGAACACAAATGAAAAAGAGCCCGTTTTATAACATGATTAGTGCAGTGGGTTGAGTGATTTTTACAATCTAATGCGTATTTTGCGACGATAGGTTACACTAATGCGATTAGTTACCGGTAACCTTTGAGGCGTTTTGTGGCTCAGTCCCTGCAATCTTTTCATACCTTTTCTTTGCCAAGCCAATGCCAGCATTTTTATCAAATTGATGAAGTGAATCAGCTTTTAAGCACAGACTTTTCGTCTCCCTTTTGTATTTTAGGTGAAGGCAGTAATACGGTGTTTTTATCTGACTACCAAGGTTCTGTCGTTCACATGAACACGAAGGGCATAAATATAGAGCAGCAAAGTGATGGCTTTTTATTGCATATAGCGGCCGGAGAAAACTGGCATCAATTAGTCGCTATGACCATTGCCAATGACATGCCAGGGCTTGAAAACCTTGCTTTAATCCCCGGTACCGTTGGTGCTGCGCCAGTGCAAAATATTGGTGCTTATGGTGTGGAGCTCGAAAAGTTTGTTAGTTATGTTGAGTACTTTGATATTGCTACCAAAACGATAAACCGTTTAACAAAAGACGAATGCCAATTTGGCTATCGTGACTCTATCTTTAAACATGCACTTAAAAATAAAGCGGTGATTACTCAAGTCGGGTTACTGCTCCCTAAAAAGTGGCAACCAGTGCTTAGTTATGGGCCATTGCAACAGCTTACAACTCCTTCGCCACAGCAGGTGTTTGAACAAATCATCACAACTAGAAACAGCAAACTACCAAACCCAAGTGAACTTGCTAATGCGGGAAGTTTTTTTAAAAACCCAGTGATCTCTAATGAACAACTAGCGTTACTTCTAAAACAGTACCCTGAGCTACCTCATTACTATGTTGATGCTGAACATCATAAGGTTGCCGCAGGGTGGTTGATTGAACATGCTGGGTTAAAAGGCTATCAAGTTGCAGGAATTGAAGTTCATCAGCAGCAAGCGTTAGTGCTCGTGAATCACGGCAATAGCACTGGAGATGATTTAATTGCCATGGTGAAACATGTTCAGCAACAAGTCTGGCAAAATTACAAAATTGCGCTACAACACGAGGTGCGACTGATTGATGCCGATCGTGAGTGTCACATTGAATTGGGAGCTTCATCATGAAAGCGCCAGATGGTAACAAATTAGCTATTTTGCAAGCGCTCAATCAAGGTGGTTTTGTTTCTGGCCAGCAATTAGGAGAGCAATTAGGTATTAGCCGTGCTGCTGTTGGTAAACATATTCATTCTTTGCAGGAAATGGGCCTAGATATCTTTAAAGTAACGGGTAAAGGGTATTGCCTGAACAATAATGCAGGGTTTCTAAATCAACAAGCGATTACTGAGCAGTATAACAAACTAGGTGGTAACACAGCCAACGTTGAGGTGCAGCCAATTATTGATTCAACCAACAGTGAATTAATGCGCCGTCTTCAAAGTGATGTTCCGTTAACATCTGGCACTGTACTGGTTGCGGAAATGCAACAAGCAGGAAAAGGCCGTCGCGGCCGAGTATGGCAATCACCATTTGGCGCTAATTTATACTTTAGTTACTTCTGGCGCTTGGATGATGGCTTACAGGCGGCGATGGGAGTGTCGATTGCAGTAGGGCTAGCTGTATATGATGCCTTAAAAGCTTTGTATCAAATTGATGTTGAGCTTAAGTGGCCAAACGATATTTATATAAACAGAGAAAAACTGGCGGGTGTTCTCGTTGAACTTGATGGGCAACCACAAGGGCCCTGTCAATTAGTGATCGGTATTGGCATAAATCTACATATGCCCGAAAGTGTCAGCCAACACATTGACCAAGCGTGGACCGACCTGAGTCAGCATGTTCAACAGTTAGATAAGAATAAACTCGCTGCTTATTTGTGTATTTGTTTAGAACAGCGATTAGCGCAGTACCAGCAGTCAGGGCTAAACGAGATGTACATACAATGGAATAGCTTAAATGCATTTGCTAAAGAGTGTGTCGAGCTAAATACAGGGCATCGTAGCTGGCGAGGAATTTGTGAAGGGATTGATAGCCAAGGTGGTATCCGCATTCGCCAAGACGGAGAGGTAAAGAGTTACTATGGTGGTGAGATTTCATTGCGTAAGGCAGATAAATGAGACTGTTAGTTGATGTAGGTAATACTGCTATTAAAGCTGTTTTATATAATCAGGGCTGTTACAAACAGTGTGAACTGAACGCGCTGCCTTGGCCGCAAATTAATGACATGGTGTTTGCTTGTGTAGGCAGTACCGAGTCGCTTGCTCCTCTTATTAAGCTAGCCGAGCAACATAAAGTTACCGTGTACGAGGCAAAAGTAAGCGCTAAACTTGAGAATTTAAAATGTGCCTACGAGCACTTTACCAATTTAGGCATTGATCGTTGGCTTGCACTAATTGCTGCATATGTGGAGCTGCCAAAGCAACACTGTATTGTGGTCGATGCTGGCACCGCAACAACGATTGATGTATTAAACAGCGAAGGAGAACACCTTGGCGGGTGGATTTTGCCTGGGCTTGATTTAATGACAACCTCATTAACGCAAAATACGCAAAAAGTGTTCGATGATGGGCAAACTCCATTTGCTGCAGAGTTAGGCCGAAATACCCCTAATGGTTTAAAAAACGGTGCGCTTGTTGCGACTGTAGGGGCAATTGAGCAAGCTAAGCGTCATCTTAATAATGAAAATAGCTGCTTATTATTCGCTGGTGGCTATGGAAAGTTGTTGGCCGAGCAGTTCGCTGAGAGTGAGTTTGACAGTCAGCTTGTTTTTAAAGGACTGAATTACTGGTTAGAATTAACACTAAAACAGTAAAAAAGCCTATATTTGCCTGAATAGTGAGCGTTTAACACATAAAATCACATTTTTTTTGATTTTATTGTTGCATCACAATAAACCTTACCTTAGAATCTCGCCCCGTACTAAAGCAGTGCCGACTTAGCTCAGTTGGTAGAGCAACTGACTTGTAATCAGTAGGTCATCCGTTCAACTCGGATAGTCGGCACCACTTTCCTTTTACCGGAAGTGACTTAGTAAAGAATTTTCGTGGAGGGGTTCCCGAGCGGCCAAAGGGATCAGACTGTAAATCTGACGGCTCAGCCTTCGCTGGTTCGAATCCAGCTCCCTCCACCACTTTATTCTTGACGGTTAGAGGTAGTTTAAGAACAGGTTCCTATGCGGGCATCGTATAATGGCTATTACCTCAGCCTTCCAAGCTGATGATGCGGGTTCGATTCCCGCTGCCCGCTCCAGACTTCTGGTGTTGCTGATATAGCTCAGTTGGTAGAGCGCACCCTTGGTAAGGGTGAGGTCGGCAGTTCAAATCTGCCTATCAGCACCAGTATCGAGAACTCATCTTAATTTCTTCCTTTATCTGTCAGAAAAAACTATTTGAAATTTGAAAAAATTAAATTAATCTACCCTCGGTGGATTATTTTCATATGTAATCTAGATACACAAAACTGATAGGTTCCGTCATGGCAAAAGAAAAGTTTGAACGCGTAAAACCGCACGTAAACGTTGGTACAATCGGCCACGTTGACCACGGTAAAACAACTCTAACAGCAGCAATCACTAACGTACTTGCAAAAGTATACGGTGGTG
>NZ_JAMXSK010000011.1:0-150159 GCF_024124645.1 Pseudoalteromonas sp. Ps84H-4
ACAGTTGATGGGGGCTAAGCTAAATGCGCGTGATTACAATCGCCAACTGGTTGAAGCGATGATCAAAGTGAAGGCGCTAAATAAGATCAACACCCTTGGTCTGCCTAAATATCAGTAAGTTAAGTGAATTTGTTAGAGAGTTGCATTTGATCAACAAGGCCAACGCTCGCTCAAATGTTCTCAATTCTGCAGTATTAATATTGAATTGTATATCATTAACTTGCTTGGTTAACAGTATGTTACAGCCATAACAAAAAGCCATTACGGTTATTATGGTTATGCACGTTATACGAAAAGATTTGGTCATAGATTACTACCGTTTTGGTGTTAATGTTTTACTATAAAACTCACCAGCTTAATGCCTTGAGTATATTGCTTGTAAATTTAATTAACAAAGCCTTTCTTGTCTAATGGAACAATGGGTGTAAGTAAATGTGAAATTTCACATTGTTTAGTATATTTGCTCTAACCTTTTCCTTCTCAAATAATTCTTCTATTGTTGCTAATTGCTGAATTGTGTCGCAGCAGAGTAAGTGTATTATCGAGCAGATATTCTAGTTTAGCGCATTTGAGGTGATGATTTCTTTGTGCATGATCAATTTATTTATAATAACAATATGTATGATAATTTTCTCTTTGTGGTTGTTTTTGTATAAAAGTTGCGTTTTTGGTGGTTTTTAAGCTTTCAAGTGTTTACAGATTAGTGAGAGAACTGGTTTTAAACTGTAGGGAAAAATCATTAGCTTGTTGCATAGATTTGGAAAGTTCTTTTCAAAAGGGACTGCATGTAAGTCTAAAATTTACGCTTTTCTACTTATTGTCTTCGTTTTATTGCTGAGATATTTTTTAAAAAATGTAAATTGTATCGTCAGCTTATATAGTGGTCTTTTTATTCTATATATTTGTTTGCAATATAATAAGGTGATGCTGTTTTTATTGTGTTTATTTAACCTAAAAATATAAGTAAAAATAAAGGTTAAGTTTTCGTTGCTGTTGAACGTGTGTTTTTATTTTAGAAATTAACTACTCATGCAGTTTGTTGTATTTATTCTTGTTGTATTAAGTGTAATGTTGTATTTAGTGTTTTTACTCTAAATAAGCTTCAAATTTATTCACTTTACCAAAGTCCGCAAGTTAACTACTTTTACAATGCTTTAAAAGCAACACCTAAAAAACATATTGAAATTAAACTATATTTTATAGCCAACTTGGTTCAGTTATTGCTCATAACAAGTTAGCAAGATGATGGGCGTTAGGATAGTTTGTTTTTTGCTCTTTTTTGGTGCAAAAAATAAGCTGATGCACTGTCATAATGCGTAAACATAGGTTTGATTTACTAAGTTCACTTATTTTCATAAGTATCTAGATAAATAAACCTTAAACGCACAGTTTCGCGCAGTAAGTTGTTAAAAGCGGTACTGTGACAAGGATAAATTTACCAATTGGTTGATTGGAGCCCACTATGTTAAGTAAACGTTTTTTTAAGACTAAAGACGAAACAGAAGTTACCTTTGAGTTTAAGCGTCCCGATGCAGATGACGTGCAGTTAGTTGCAGAATTTACAGATTGGCAACCAGTGCCAATGAAATTCAATAAAAAAGAACAAGTGTTTAAATGTAAACAACGCCTACCACTTGATAAAGAATTTCATTTTCGTTATCTAATTAATGGTCAAGAGTGGGATAACGACCACCAGGCTGATGGCTATATTCCAAATGAATTTGGAACAGATAATAGTATTGTTAATACCCAACGCGTTTAGGTGAGTTGATGCAGTCACTTTCGCAGTTATATTATCTGCATGGCATAGGCTATGAATATACGAAGTATACTGGCGAGCATGTTATTTTCGAAGAAAATACACGCCGCCAGGCACTAAGCTGTTGTGGTATAGACACAGCTAATTCTGATCAAATAAATCAGTTAAATTTTGTTTTAGATGCAGGAACGTGGCTGACTTTGTTGCCTCAAACTAGCATTATTGAGGCACATGACCCTTACTTAAAAGTTCGTATCGATGAACGCTTGTTGAGCCGAGCTTGTCACCTTAGCATACCATCCTTGTCCTTAAATCTGACACGTGAAAATCTGCAAGGACTTGCCGTGACAGGAGACTATGGTTTTAATGGGGTTCGTTACCTCGAAGTCGCTTTACCTGTTCCTGCTATGCCTATTGGTTATCATGATGCAGTGATAACGGTTGCTGATCAACAAGCTCATAGCCAATTATGGATAACACCTAAAGAGTGTTACTCAATTGATGATAAAAAGCGTTTGGGACTTTCCATCCAACTTTACAGTTTGTGTAATGCGCAAGGATTAGGTATTGGCGATTTTGCTGATTTAGCAACTTTAATCCGTGAAGTGGCGCAACAAGAAATTGATTACATTTTACTTAATCCATTGCATTTATTATTTGAACACAGTCCTGAGCGAGCTAGCCCTTATAGCCCTAACAGCCGAGCGTTGTTAAACCCGCTATATATTTCGATTTCACTGTGTGAAGATGCATTGAATAATGACTCACTATCACAATTGCTCAGTGAAAAACCCGCTACAACTGAACCTTTTATAGATTATTCTGCTGTTAGTCGATTTAAATATGATGCATTTCGTTGTTTATACACTCAATTTTGCCGGACAGCGTCAGCTGAACGAAAAGCAGAGTTTAAGCAGTTTTGTAGTAATCATAAGCACAGTCTAGCAACCTTGGTAGTTGACGATAATGAATATGCCAGTTACTTGCAGTGGCAGGCACATTTACAGCTAAATCATTGTCAGCATATTGCAAATGAAGCAAATATGGCGATAGGTCTTATTAACGATCTAGCTGTTGGTTGCGCTGGTGATGGCAGTGAGTTTCGTAGCCAAGAAGAGTTATTTGCAGTGGGGGCAAATGTGGGAGCGCCTCCTGATCCTTGGGCTGAACAAGGTCAGAATTGGGGGTTGCCAGCTTTAAATCCTCAAAAGTTAAGTAAAAATAATTTTGCCTTCTATCGCTCTTTGATCCGCGCCAATATGGAAGATGTTGGTGGATTGCGCATAGATCATGTGATGGCAATCAGAAGGCTGTGGTGGTGTTTTGAAAATAACGCCCAGCAAGATGGATGTTATGTTTACTACCCATTTGAACATTTGTTGGCGATACTGAAAATAGAATCCCATCTTAATCACTGTGTCGTGATAGGTGAGGATCTAGGTGTTGTACCAAGTGAGGTTCGCGAAGCACTAAAAGCAAGTGCAATTTATTCAAATGGCTTGTTCTATTTTGAAAAAGATTATCAAGGTGAATTTTTAGCATCAGAGCACTTTGCACCGCATAGTTTGTTGATGATTGCTAATCATGATGTACCGCCATTTAAAGGGTGGTGGACTGGTCACGATATTACTGTTAAGCAAGAGTATGGTTTGCTTGATAGTGCACAAAGCGCTGCGCAACATGAAGCGAGAAATGTCGAAAAGCATCGTATGCTTAATTTTATCGCAAGAGAATCAGGGCAGCACTTATCATTAGATTCTGAAGCGTCTGTGGTGTATGAGTTATTAGCCTCATCGTTAGCAGCTGCTCCAGCCAGATTATTTACCATTCAAATTGACGATTTAGATCAGCAAATTTTGCCGGTGAACATTCCCGGAACTGATAAAGAATACCCAAATTGGCGGCGCGTTCTTTCACGCCCAACTGAGCAAATTATTCGTGCTCAGCATGCATTTTTAGCCAATTTAATTTCGATAAGGAATCAATAAATGAGCAGTCGTGTTGGTCAAAAGCCTTTTGCTGAACCCATGGTTTATCAAGCACATATCGATGCATTGTCTTCAGGTTGTTATAAAGATCCTTTCAGTTTTTTAGGGCCCCATAAAGTTAGTGCATCAAGCTTTGAGATTCGCTGTTTTTTACCTGGGGCAAGCCAGTTGTCAATTTTGCAAGGCAAGCAGGTTATTGAGGCCAAAAAGCAAGGTGACAGCGATTTATTTATTGCAACTGTCAAAGCAAAATCAATCCCTGATTACCAACTGGATGTGAATTATGGGGATGGCAGTCAGTATCTTCAAGAAGATGAGTATCGTTTTACAAGTACACTTGATGAACAAGCTATGTACTTATTTAACGAAGGTAGTCTTGAGCACGCTTATCAGCACTTTGGTGCGCACTTTGTAACTCAGCAAGGTGTTGAAGGTGTGCGATTTACTGTTTGGGCACCTAACGCGAGTAGCGTTTCAGTTATTGGCGAATTTAATTATTGGCAGCGCAACCGTCATTTTATGCGCTTTCACCCAGCCAGTGGCGTTTGGGAATTATTTATCCCAGGTTTAAAAGAGCATCAGTGCTATAAGTTTGCGATTAGTACACCTTCTGGTGAAGTACTTGATAAAGCCGATCCGTTTGCATTTAAAATGCAACAAGCGCCGGGTACTGCTTCTGTCTTACAAAAGCTAAATAAGAAGATACAGTTGTCTGATGAAGCGTTAGCAAATCGCGCAAAGCGTAACAGTATCGATGCACCTATCAGTATTTACGAAGTGCATGCAGGCTCTTGGCAGCGACGCGATGATGAGGGCCGCTATTTAACATGGCGTGAGCTTGCCGATAACCTTATTCCGTACACTAAAGATCTTGGTTTTACGCATTTACAATTAATGCCTATCAGTGAGTATCCATTTGATGGTTCTTGGGGTTATCAGCCTGTGGGCTTATTTGCCCCAACTAGCCGTTATGGCAGTTTTGAGGATTTTGTATATTTTATTGAGCAATGCCATGACGCTGATCTCGGTATTATTTTAGATTGGGTGCCGGGTCATTTCCCAAGTGATCCACATGGTTTACATCGTTTTGATGGCACGCATTTATACGAGCATGCAGATGTAAGACAGGGATTTCACCCTGATTGGAATACCTATATTTACAATTATGATCGTGCTGAAGTTCGCAGCTTTTTGATAGCTAATGCAATGTATTGGTTGCATGAATTTGGCATTGATGGTTTGCGTGTTGATGCGGTTGCATCAATGTTGTATCTCGATTACAGCCGAGAAGAAGGGCAATGGATCCCAAACCAGTATGGCGGTCGTGAAAATCTTGGTGCAATAGAATGTTTAAAGCAGGTTAATCTGCGCTGTTACGGTAAAAATCCTGGCATTATGATGGTAGCTGAAGAATCAACTGCTTGGCCGGGAGTGACACGGCAGGTCGATCATGGCGGTTTAGGCTTTGGCTATAAATGGAATATGGGTTGGATGAACGATAGTTTGCATTATATGCAGCGTGATTCTTTATATCGTGCCCACCATCATCATGAAATGACGTTTTCAATGGTGTATGCCTATAGCGAGAACTACATTTTACCATTAAGTCACGACGAAGTTGTGCATGGTAAAGGCTCATTGATAGAGAAAATGCCAGGTGATGATTGGCAGAAGTTTGCTAATTTACGAGCATACTACGCATTTATGTGGGCTCATCCAGGTAAAAAGCTGTTATTTATGGGAGCTGAAATTGCTCAGCGTAGTGAATGGAATCATGATCAATCAATTGACTGGCACTTGCTTGAGCATGTTAGTCATAGTGGTATGCAACAAACAATTAAACAACTGAATAATATTTATACCACGACTCCTGCACTCTATGAGCAAGATACTAGCCCAGCGGGCTTTGCATGGTTAGATAGTTCTAATGCAGAGCAAAGCATGTTTAGTTTCATCCGTTATGCCAAGCATGCTGACGATTTTGTTCTGGTAATTAGTAACTTAACACCGCAAGTTTATCATGACTATGTAATAGGCGTTCCTAAGCCAGGTCGTTATCAAGTTATCTTTAATTCTGACAATGAAGAATACTTTGGTTCAGGTGTTGAAGTTAGCGGTAATACAGAACAACTTATCTTTAGTCAGCCTACTGCGAGTCATGGTTACAATCAAAGTATAAGCGTGTCTTTACCTGGGCTTGCAACTATTTACCTGAAGAAGGTGAACGATGAGTCATAGTGTAGAGCTTCAAATCGGTTCAACGATGCCTCTAGGGGCATCTATTGTTGAAAACGGTGTTAATTTTGCTGTGTATGCACCCCAAGCTCAGCATGTGTCATTGTGTTTATTTGACAATAGCGGTCATTCAGAAGTAATGACTCTTTCAATGCACCTTAACGAAGGTGGCATTTGGACATTGCACGTTAGCCCTTTAAAAGCAGGGGCATTGTATGGTTACAGGGCAGATGGTGAATATGCACCAGAAAAAGGGCTTTTCTTTAATAATCACAAGCTACTACTAGACCCTTATGCGCGAGACTTGCATGGTGAGTTTACTTGGAGTGAGCGCCATTATGGTCAGATGCCTGTAGGTAAGTTGAGTCAAGTCAATAACGCTGTTGATATGCCCAAGTCTCGAGTTCGCGAGCTTGCACCTTATACGGGTAAAAAACCTAACCATAGTTGGGGTAAAACGGTGATTTATGAGTGCCATGTTACTGGCGCAACATGTCGACACCCAATGATCCCTAAAGCACTACAAGGTAAGTTCTTAGGCTTAAGCCATCCGAGTTTTATAGAGCATTTACGCACTATAGGGGTGACTTGTCTTGAATTACTCCCTGTGCACGCATTCATAAGTGAGCAGTTCTTAACGGCTAAAGGCCTACAAAACTATTGGGGTTACAACACGCTTAATTTCTTCACGCCGCACAAAGATTATCTAGTGAATGATGATATCGGCGAATTTCAGCAAATGGTTGCGGCTCTTCATAAGGCTGATATCGAAGTAATTTTAGATGTTGTCTATAACCATACTGCTGAAGCAGGAACTGATGGGCCTATTCTTTCTTTACGCGGCTTAGATAACCTTGGCTATTATCGCACTGTGGCTGATAAACCTCAGCATTATATCAATGATACCGGCTGTGGTAATACTGTGAATATTGATTCACCAAGAACCTTACAGCTGGTGCTTGATAGCTTGCGATATTGGGTTGAAGTAATGGGGGTAGACGGTTTTCGTTTCGACCTTGCAACGATTCTTGCTCGTAATCCTAATGGCTTTAATCAAGCGCATGCGTTTTTCCAAGCAATCAACCAAGATCCTGTTTTGAGTAAAGTAAAACTGATTGCTGAGCCATGGGATATTGGCCCGGGCGGTTACCAATTAGGGGCTTTTCCTGCACCTTGGCGTGAGTGGAACGACAAGTATCGTGACACTATCCGACGTTTTTGGCGACAAGAGCAGGGGGTTATAGGTGAGCTTGCAAAGCGTTTACATGGTTCGTTCGACTTATTTGAGCATAATCTCAGAGGACCACTTAACAGCATTAATTTTGTGACGAGCCATGATGGTTTCACGCTTAATGATTTAGTGAGTTATGAACAGAAACATAATGAAGCCAACGGTGAACAAAATAGAGATGGACACAGTGCCAACCACTCCTTTAATTGTGGTGTAGAAGGTTTTACTGACGATAAAGAAATTAACGCATTACGTTTGCAGCAACAAAAAAATATTCTATTGACGTTATTACTTTCAAAAGGGGTTCCAATGCTTTCACTAGGAAGCGAAATGGCCCATTCACAAGGTGGTAATAATAACGCGTATTGCCAAAATAATCGCACTAGCTGGCTTGCATGGAAAGACTCGCAAATTAATCATCCATTAACCCGATTCATCGATGATGTTTTGCGTTTACGAAAGCAGTTTAGTGTCTTTAAGCATCGTTTTTTTGTTCATGATAATGATCCACGCTACGACGTCGCGTGGTTCACCGAATCAGGCACCGCAATGGAACAAGACGATTGGCATCAAGGTGATCGCCAAGTGTTGATTTATAGCCTGACTGATAAACACACAAACCAAGCTTTATTGATCATTTTAAATGCTGGGTCAGAGTCTGTTACTTGTCAATTACCCCCTCTTGCGAAAGGGAAGTGGCATTTAGCACTGACAAGTATACATCCTATGTCAACTTATGATGTTGATAAGGAACAACAGATTGCTGCAATGAGCAGCTGGGTTTTTACCGCCAATTCAGAGGATCCTAATCATGGCTAAAAATGCCGATCAAGTATGTGTTGTTAAGGGCTGGCAGGATGCCCCTACCGTTGATGAAAGCACCTTAGATGATGATTTATCTCGCCATTTTTATTACACCCTTGGGCGTGACAAAGTCGGTGAATCGCAATTATATTTATATCATGCTTTAGCATTAACTATTCGTGACAGATTGGTTGCACGTTGCCGTGTAACTAATCAGCAAATTCACGGACAAAAGCGTCGTAAAACTGCTTATTTATCTCTTGAATTTTTAATGGGTCGTGCTCTTGGTAATGCCATTCTAAACCTAGATTTAGACGATCAAGTTGCAAAAGCATTACAAGATTACTGTACAAAGTTAGAGACAGTTGCAGAAGCTGAGCACGACGCAGGTTTAGGTAACGGTGGTTTGGGCCGTCTAGCTGCGTGTTTCTTGGATAGTTGTGCAAGCTTGGCACTACCTGTGATTGGTTATGGTATTCGTTATGAATATGGCATGTTTAATCAAGCGATTGAAAATGGCCATCAAATTGAACAGCCCGATAACTGGTTACGCGAAGGTCATCCTTGGGAGCTAAGTGCCCCAGAGCAATCAAAGCGTGTAAAATTCTTTGGTCATGTTGAAAGTTATACTGATAAATACGGACGTGAGCACCGTCAATGGCTTGATTCTCACGATGTCTTAGCTGTGCCTTATGATGTGCCAATTCCAGGCTATAAAAACGATATCGTAAACACGCTACGGTTATGGAAATCAGAGGCGACTGACGAATTTGATTTGAGCGAATTCAACGCAGGGAGTTATTCAGAAGCTGTTGCTCGTAAAAACCTTGCGGAACAAATCACCATGGTACTTTATCCAAATGATAGCAGTGAAAATGGTAAAGAGCTTCGTTTACGCCAGCAATACTTCTTATCATCGGCGAGCTTACAAGACATCATAGATACGTGGGTTAGCAAACATGGCGAAGATTTCTCTGACTTTGCTGATTACCATGTTTTTCAATTAAACGATACACACCCAAGTATTGCTGTAGCAGAACTGATGCGTATTTTGGTTGATGAGTATGAGCTAGATTGGCAAGAAGCCTGGTCTATTACCACAAAAACCATGGCTTATACTAACCACACTTTACTGCCAGAAGCATTAGAGAAGTGGTCAGTATCATTATTTGCGCGATTATTACCGCGTATCTTAGAAATAATCTATGAAATCAATGCCCGCTTCTTAGCAGATGTTGCTCAAGCATGGCCTGGAGATGTTGAAAAACAACGAGCATTATCGCTTATTGAAGAAGGCCCAGAGCCACAAATCCGCATGGCGTATTTGGCAATTGTTGGTAGCTACTCAGTAAATGGCGTTGCTGCACTTCATACCGAGCTACTTAAAGCGGGCTTATTCAATGAGTTTTATCAGCTTTGGCCAGAAAAATTCAATAATAAGACCAATGGGGTTACGCCACGTCGTTGGCTTGCACATTGTAACCCTGATTTAGCCAAACTACTCAATAAGCACATAGGTGATGAGTGGGTAGGTGACTTCAGTAAAGTCAGTCAATTACGTCGCTTATACGACGACACTAAATTCCACAAAGAATGGCAAGCAGTTAAACATAGCAATAAGCAACGCCTTGTTGAACTTGTTAAGGCTCGTTGTGGCGTTGAGTTTGATCCATCAATGATGTTTGATGTGCAAGTAAAACGTATTCATGAATACAAGCGCCAATTATTAAATATATTACATGTTATTCACTTATATGATCGTATTCGCCAAGGTGATACTTCAAATATAGTCCCTCGTTGTGTGTTATTAGGTGGTAAAGCAGCACCTGGTTACTACATGGCGAAGAAGATAATTAAGTTAATTAATAATGTTGCTGAAGTGATCAATAAAGATCCATTGGCAAAACCGTACTTGAGAGTGGCTTTTTTACCGAATTATAACGTGACAGCAATGGAAACTATTTGCCCAGCAACGGATTTGTCTGAGCAAATTTCAACAGCAGGTAAAGAAGCATCGGGTACCGGTAACATGAAGTTCATGATGAATGGTGCTTTGACCATTGGTACGTTAGATGGTGCCAATATCGAGATCCGTGACGCAGTAGGTGCTGATAATTTCTTCTTGTTTGGTGCTCGAGCAGAACAAATTGATGATATCAAAGCGCACTATAATCCTGAGCAAATTATTCATCAAACCGACAGCCTATACAAGGTAATGCAGTTACTCGAAAGCGGTCACTTTAACTTGTTTGAACCAAATCTATTCGACGACATTATTGCTGCGATTAAGAGCCCGCACGATCCGTGGTTAGTTGCACATGATTTTGCCAGCTTCGTTGAGGCACAAGAGCAAGTTGAAAAAGCTTACCTAGACACTGCTCACTGGACGCAAATGAGTATTTTAAATACGGCGGCTAGTGGCATGTTTTCGAGCGATAGAACAATTAGTCAATACAGTGATGACATCTGGCACTTGGAACCACTGTTAGACATTAGCGCAAAGCAAAACACACAGAAGAAAAGCAGCTAACTTAAGACGGAGAGAGTTATGCCTAGTTATGCAAATCGATACATAAGTAGTTTAACAAGAGAAACGTATGCACTCATTTTAGCAGGTGGGCGTGGTTCTCGTTTACATGAATTAACAGACTGGCGTGCTAAGCCAGCAGTGTATTTTGGCGGGAAACATCGAATAATCGATTTTCCTCTATCAAACTGTATTAACTCAGGCATTCGTCGTGTTGGTATAGCAACTCAATACAAGTCACACTCATTAATCCGCCATGTAAACCGTGCATGGGGACACTTTAAGAAAGAACTCGGTGAGTCGGTAGAAATACTTCCGGCATCACAACGTAAAGGTGATGATTGGTACTGTGGTACGGCAGACGCCGTTTTCCAAAATATGGATATCATTCGTCATGAGCTGCCTAAATACGTGATGATTCTTTCAGGTGACCACGTTTACTGCATGGATTACGGCGGTTTACTTGCTAAGCATGTTGAAACTGGTGCAGATATGACAGTGTGCTGTATCGAAGTACCGTGTGAAGAGGCCGCAGGTACCTTTGGTGTAATGACTGTTGATGAGAATAACAGAGTTCGCCGTTTTGATGAGAAACCATCTGAGCCAACTTCAGTGCCGGGTAAACCAGGTACTTGTTTAGCGTCAATGGGTAACTACATTTTTAACACAGAGTTCTTATTTGAACAGTTAAAAAAAGATGCAGAAACAGAGGGTTCTGGTCGTGACTTTGGACACGATATTATCCCGGCCATCATTGAAGAGCACAATGTATTTGCATACCCATTTAGAGATGAAAATGAAGGCCAGCCATACTGGCGTGATGTAGGTACCCTGGATTCGTTTTGGGAAGCCAATATGGAGCTTGTTATGCCAGAGCCTCAGCTTGACTTATACGATCCTAAATGGCCGATTTGGACATATCAAGAGCAATTACCACCTGCTAAATTCATTTTTAATGATGATGATAGACGTGGTATGGCTGTGGATTCAACGGTATCGGGTGGCTGTATTATCTCTGGTTCAATGGTTAGAAAATCACTGCTGTTTTCGAATGTATATGTTCATTCATATTGTGAAATCGAAGAGTCAGTGATCTTACCTGGGGTTAAAATTAACCGTAATTGCCGCATTAGGCGTGCTATTATAGACCGTAACTGTGAGATCCCTGCTGGCCTTGAAATTGGTTTTGATAATGAAGCTGATAAAGAAAATGGCTTTAGAGTGTCGAAAAAGGGTATCGTACTTGTTACCCGAGACATGTTGAATGAGCTTGAGAAAAAAGCAAAGGCAACAAAAGCAAAGTAATAAATACTTTGTTTAATGGTAAAGTCATAGTGTAGTAAGGAGTAGCAATTGCTACTCCTTGTTTCATAGTAAGAATTAATGTTATGGAGTACTGCTAATCATGCATGTGTTGATGGTGGCTGCAGAGAATGACGCATTACCGAATGCTAAAGTCGGTGGTGTAGCGGATGTTGTTAGGGACTGTCCTAAAGCGTTAGTTGATAAAGGCCTTACTGTTGATGTTGTGATCCCTGATTACGGATTTCATTATCTTGAACGTCATCATATCGGTGTTGTACATGTTCCATTTGCAGGGCATATGCAGCAACTAGACGTGTGGAAACTTGCCAATAGTGAACACGGTGTTACGCAACTGATTATTTCTCATTGGGAATTCAGTCGCCATAATGGTGCCGTGTATTGTAATGATGAACCTGGCAGGCCCTTTGCGACCGATGCGAGTAAGTTTGCATTGTTTAATGCGGCGGTGTGTGAAGCCTTACTACAAGGAATTATCCGAACCCCTGATGTAATGCATTTGCATGACTGGCATAGCGCCTGTGTGGCATTATTACTAAAAAATGACGGTCGTTACCGTACATTATCTAAGTTATTTTTAGCTTATACCGTTCATAATTTGGCATTGCAAGGTATTCGCCCATTTAAAGGCGATAGCTCAAGTTTAGAAGCATGGTTTCCGGGCTTAAATTATAACGGCGAGAAATTGTGCGATCCGCGTTATCACGATTGTTTTAATCCGATGCGAGCAGCGATTAATTTAGTTGATAAAGTGCACCTTGTTTCACCGACCTACTGTCAAGAAGTATTGCGTCCGAGTGATGCTGCAAATGGTTTTTTTGGTGGAGAAGGACTAGAAGCTGATTTGCAGGCAGCCTATCGTGAAGGTCGTGTGGTAGGGATCCTAAATGGTTGTGAATATCCAGGAATGGAACTCAAAGATATCAGCCTTGCAACACTTTACCATCATGCAGAGTCGGCACTATTTCAATGGATGGCGAAGAGCCCCATCTTGGATTCAAGTTATTATCTTGCTCACCAACGTTTATTACAGTTCAAAACAAAACCTTTTGCGGGTCCGCTTGTTACGAGTGTTGGTCGATTAACAGATCAAAAGGCACTTTTACTGCGTCAACCTTATGAAAAAGCATTGGTTTTAGATGAGTTATGTCAACGCTTAAAGCAACATGATGGCTACATGATAATTCTTGGCTCTGGTGATGCTGAACTTGAGCAAATCATGACAACTGTCATGGCACGCCAAGAGAATCTGCTATTTTTAAAAGGCTATGCACACTTGGTTGGTGAATATATGTATCACTTGGGTGATTTATTCTTAATGCCAAGCTCATTTGAGCCATGTGGAATAAGTCAAATGTTAGCAATGCGCGCTGGACAGCCATGCTTAGTTCATGGTGTTGGCGGTTTACAGGATACGGTCGAGCATAATGTCAGTGGTTTTAGTTTTAGAGGTGAGAGTTTAGCCTCTCAAAGCTACGAACTTATTACTGGTTTTAGTGATGCGCTAGACCTTAAAAAGTCGCAACCTGAGCAATGGCGCTCGATATGTGAACAAGCTAAAAATGCTCGTTTTACATGGGGATCTGTTGCAGATGGCTATTTATCAGGCTTATATCAATAAATATTGCGTGATTCATGGTAATTAAGTGACTTTTTTGTCTATTTCAGCTATTAATTACTTAGTGTGATATAAAAATTCAAAAGTAGGTAAAGTGGCTGTATTTGTTGCTAGGCAAGCGGTCTTTAATCGTCGTCAACAAGTTGTCGCCTATGAGCTACTATTTAGAGATAGTTTAAAAAACAGTTTCCCGGATGTTTCAGAGAGCACAGCTACTGCGCGTCTGATTATGGAAAACCAGCTCAATCTAGGCACTCGCCATATTACGTCGGGCAAAAAGGCGTTAATTAACATAGGTCCAGAATCGTTGAAACTGGACCTATGCGCGTTTTTGCCAACTCAAGACGTGGTTATTGAGCTTCTCGAAACGATGGAGCCATCAGATGAAAACTATGAATTTTGTCGGGAGCTTTTCCATAATAACTACAAACTTGCTCTTGATGATTTCGTATACCAACCTGAATGGGACCGCTTTTTAAAGTTAATTCGCTTGATTAAGTTCGATGTGAAGCAAACCCCCTTTGAGGACATTGCGCCTGTTTTACAGAAGCTGAAAAAGCATAAAAAAATAAAACTATTAGCAGAAAAGCTTGAAACTGCCGATGATTATGAGAAAGCCTACAAAATGGGTTTCGATTTTTTCCAAGGTTACTTTTTTGCAAAACCAAAAATGATCCAACATCGCGATATAGATTACAACTATGCATTAGTTTTGTCGATTTATGCTGAAGTAATGCGCCCTGATCCTAATATTAGCGAAATCGCGGGACTGTTTTCTTTAGATACTGCACTTGCGTATAAGCTATTACGCTTAATAAACAGTGGTGTATTTCCAATAAAAAGTAAAATAGGTTCATTAAAGCAAGCGCTTGTGTACCTAGGTCATGAACGACTGAAAAAGTTTGTTAGTTTGATCATCACCGCCCATAGCGCCCAATCAAAACCAGCCGAGCTTACTCGGCTTTGTGTTGTCAGAGCGCGTTTTTGTGAATTAATAGCGCAGCGTGTCGCAAAACAACAAACCGGAGAGGCATTTTTAACGGGGCTGTTTTCATTACTCGATGCAATATTAGATCAGCCGATGGAAAAGCTGTTGGATAGATTGCCGTTTCCTGACGAAATACATGCAGCATTAATGCAAGAAAAGAATATTCTCTATTACATTCTCGAAACTGTTAAAGCATACGAAACAGGAAGCTGGTGGGCACTGGAGCAAGCAGTTGCCTATTTAAATATTGAGAGTGGGGAGCTTCCCAAAATATACGAAAATGCGGTAAATTGGAGCGATAGCTGTAGACAAAACTTATAAGGGAACTATGCGCAATATAAATATGGATGTTTTACGAGGTATTGCGGTGCTAGGTTTGATGTTTATGAACATCTATACCTTTGCTATGTTTGAGTATGATTATACCCCAAGCTCATCGCCACCAATTTCTGATACCGTCATAAACATCATTAATGTGTTATTTATTGATGGACGTTTTAGAAGCCTTTTTTGCCTATTATTTGGTGCCTCATTGGTTATTCAATGGCAGCTTTGGCAAAGTATAGATAAACAACACAATCGCTTAAAAGTGCTTGCTTATATTGGCCTTGCTCACGGCTTTTTGCTTTGGGCCGGCGATATTTTGTTTATTTATGCCTGTGCTGGTTGGTTAACCCTTAAATTTAGCCAGCAAGATAACGAAAAAATACTGCGTATGGGCATGTTGTTTTTACTTCTCGGTGCCTTTATTTCATTTTTACTTGCCTTTGTCGAACCTGAATTAACGCCTTTAACGCGAAGCTCAGACGCGTTTTTGATGGCTTATGATGCGGCTTATTCTTCCTACTTTGCTGGATTTGTCAGTAACGTATTAATGTTTACTGTGATGCTTATTGCAGTGCCGCTGATCACTATGTGGATGGCCGCAGGGCTAATGCTAGTGGGCGTTTATCTATATAAACAAGGGGTTTTTGTTGACGGCTTAACGAAAGCTCAGCTTAACATGATTGTTCCAGCGGCTATTGGTTTAACAGTCGTAAGGTTGATGATAGACCCTAACAGTAGTGTATTTATGTACGCGATTGTCGAGCCTATAAATTGGCTAGCAGCTTTAGCTATGGCCATTTGCTATTGCCATATCATTGTAAAAATAGTTAAAAATAAATCCAGTAAATGGTTACTGCTACAGCAGGCTGGACGCATGTCATTGACTTTATATCTGATGCAAACAGTAATATTTATACTGTTTTTTAAAGTTGCATTCTCAAGCGCTGCACTTAATTTCGATCGAATAGATTATTGGTTGGTTATTGCGGGTGTGCTTGTTTTTCAATTGGTATTTTGTAAAGCCTATAGCCAGTACTTTAAACATGGTCCGTGTGAATTAATCTGGCGAAAATTGTCGAGATAATGTCTCGTATACTACAATAAAAGAAAACAAAACGGAGTGGTTATGCGGACTTGCTGGTTAGTTTTAACATTGCTTTGCTGTTCACCACTTTATGCAGGCGATCAGTTTTCTGTGTTGCTCGTTAATCCATCAGTTAAAACCGACATATTTTGGCAAAAAGTGAGTGATATCATGCACGTGGCTGCCGAGCAAAATAATGTCAATCTCACGACCATTTACGGCGGTGGTAATCGTCATATTCAATTAGCTGAATTAAAACAGTACCTACAATATAACCCCAAGCCAGATTACGCTATCTTGATCAATTACCCAGGTGGTGCTGAGCAGTCAATGACTCTACTTGAGCAGCACAAAGTTAACTTTATAACACTGGAAGAAACTATTGTCGGCGTTGAGCGAGATGAAGTTGGTAAGCCTCGCCAGCGCTTTAAATACTGGTTAGGAGAGGTTTTTCACGATAACTTTAAAGCGGGAGAGCAACTTGGCAAAGCTTTGCTTAATGAGGCAATAGCTACAAAGCAAACGCCGCATTTTGTTGCGATTAATGGTCATTATGGCTCCGAATCAGATACCCGCAGTGATGGCCTTGTTCATTACTTACGTAAACAAGATGTCGAGCTTGAGCAAGTTGTTTATGCCAACTGGAGCAAGCAAGAGGCAGTGCATAAAGTAAGTCGTTTATTACAACGATATCCAGATACTAATGTAATTTGGTGCGCTTCTGATTTAATGGCACAAGGTGCACTTGAAGCAGTAAAAGAAAAAGCAGAGAAAGCCTATTTTATTGGTGGTATAGATTGGCTTGATGAAAATTTAGACTTGATTGAACAGCAAAAACTCACGGCCAGTGTTGGCGGGCATTTTATGATGGGGGCGTGGGCATTAATAAGCTTAGTCGATCATAAAAATGGTAATCCTTATTGGCAAAACCATAATGCGATTAAGTTTCAACTTGGGGTCATTACACAGCACAACATAAAAAGTTATGGCTGGCTTAGAAATATTAAAGACTGGTCGGTTATCCCCTTTGAAACCTTTTTACTGCAAAACACTAAAAGTAGCGAGTACGCGTTCGATTTTGATACCCTGCATAATTTATTGAGTGAAAAGCCTAAAAATGCAGCGCTGCACTAAAAGTGCTGCGAAAGAGCCTAGATTCTACCTAGCTTGGCAAAGGCTTCTGGTATAAACTAGCGGCTTTAAAATCCAGACAGAAGTATGCCATGACAGAGTTAAAGCGATTAAATAAATTTATCAGTGAAACAGGTTTTTGTTCACGCCGTGAGGCAGATAAATATATTGAAGAAGGTCGTGTAACTGTTAACGGCAACTTGCCTGAAATGGGCGTAAAAGTCAGCAATGATGATGACGTTCTGATTGATGGTCAGCCATTAAAAGCAAAACCTAAACGAGTTTATATCGCCTATAACAAACCTGTTGGTATTACTTGTACAACTGAGCGAAAAATTCAAAGTAACATTGTTAAAGCGGTTAACTACCCAGAGCGTATTTTCCCAATCGGACGCTTAGATAGGCCTTCAGAAGGCTTGATTTTTTTAACCAACGAAGGAGACATCGTTAATAA
The DNA here is from genome assembly GCF_024124645.1 of Pseudoalteromonas sp. Ps84H-4. Lineage (NCBI taxonomy): Bacteria > Pseudomonadati > Pseudomonadota > Gammaproteobacteria > Alteromonadales > Pseudoalteromonadaceae > Pseudoalteromonas > Pseudoalteromonas sp. Ps84H-4. The sequence goes on from NZ_JAMXSK010000011.1 coordinate 17,470, forward strand.
AATCCTGCGTGCTGGTAATAATCATGAAAAAGAATACGTAGTGACAGTTGATAAACCGCTAAACCGCCAGTTTGTTAACAAGATGGCAAACGGTATTCCTATTCTTGATACTGTTACTAAAAAGTGTAAGGTAAAACAAACTGGCCCACAGCAATTTACCATTGTGTTAACACAAGGCTTAAACCGCCAAATTCGCCGCATGTGTGAGTATTTAGGTTATGAAGTGGTGACTCTTAAACGCACACGTATCATGAACGTTACCCTAAAAGGGTTAAAAGTAGGGCAGTGGCGTCATTTAACCGAGCAAGAAATGGCAGAGATCAATAACTCAATTGCCGACTCAGGTAAAACAGAAGAGCGCTCAATTGATGAAAATAAACAGCCAACCCAAGCCCGTGCCAAGCAAAAACCACGTAATGAAGAAGAAAAAAAGCGCGATTTTTCTAAATACGTGAAAAAAGCACGCAACGATGCCAAACAAGGTCAATCAAGAGCAAAGGCTGGCAATTCGCACTCAGCAAAACCAAATCAAACGAAACGTAGCAGCACCAAACGCACAGGTACATTAAGCCTGAAAAAGTAAGCTTGAGCTTTTAAAATGTAGTGTTTGAATAGCTTTTTATGCTGTGGCGGTTTTAGTTACCAGTCATTCTAATAAAGAAAAAGCCCTAACAGTTTGCTGTTAGGGCTTTTGGTTGAGAGTCAATCTGTATTAATTAGCGTGACGCTGTTTAGGTACTTTGATCTTAAACAGCATGGTATAAAGCACAGGCACAACAATCAGGGTCAGCACTGTGGCAAAACCAAGGCCAAACATAATGGTTACCGCCATTGACTGGAAGAACACGTCAAATAGCAGTGGGATCATGCCTAAAATGGTGGTAATCGCAGCCATCGCTACAGGGCGAACACGGCTTACACCAGAGTCAAACACTGCTTTATAAGGGTCTTTCCCGCTATCGAGTTCAAGGTTAATTTGATCAACTAATACAATGCCGTTTTTGATGAGCATGCCGCTTAAACTAAGTAAGCCAAGCAGTGCCATAAAGCTAAATGCTGCATTCATTAGTAATAAACCTGCCGATACACCAATGATTGCTAACGGCACCGTCGCCCATATTACCAATGGTTGCTTAACAGAGTTAAACAGCAGTACTGTGATTGCGAACATGGCTAAATAACCAAGTGGCAATGAACCGAAAATGGCTTTTTGTGCTTTGCTTGACGACTCAAACTCGCCGCCCCATTGCAGTTCATAGCCATTAGGAAGTTTAATGGCTTCTATATCTTTGCGAACACGTGCAAAGAGCTTTGCTGGTGTTTCATCACCAATAACATCGTGGTCGGCCATCACTGTGATAGTACGCTTACGATCACGTCGCATGATCAAGCTGTCTTCCCACTCAACCACAAAGTCATCAACCACTTGTGTAACGGGTACAAACACACCTAACACAGGGCTGTATATTTGTAAGTCACGCAGGCTTTCAACGTTTAAGCGCTCTTCTGCAGGCGAGCGGGCAATAATGGGCAGCATTTGCGTGCCATCTTTATAAACACCCACTTGCTTACCTGATAAGCTGGTTAACAGCAGCTGATCGAGGTCAGATTTGGCAATCCCTAAGCGACGGGCTTTTTGCTCGTTAAACTGAGGACGAATTAACTTAGAGCGTGCTCGCCAATCGTCACGAATGTTAAATGCTCCTGCATCTTGATGCAGAATGTCTTTTGCCTCTTTTGCTAACTGGCGAAGTACCACGGGATCAGCACCAGAAAAACGCGCTTCGATTTTTGCATCAGTTGATGGGCCAATTTCCATACGTTTAACTTTAAGCTGAGCATCAAGTACATGCTCGTGTTGGTAATCACGTACTTTTTTGATCATAGTGGTGACGGCTTCACGGTCTTTTACACGAATAATCAATTGCCCATAAGCTGGGTATGATTTTTCAGGTGCGTAAGTCAGCATAAAGCGAGGCGCACCTTGGCCGACTGTCGTTGTTACTTCTTCTACAAGAGGGTCTGCTTGTAAGAATTTTTCAAGTTTTGCGACGCCATCCATTGTGGTATGAATATCAGCACCTTGTGTATGCCAATAATCAACATAAAACATTGGTGTATTTGATGCTGGGAAAAACGACTGCTTGATAAATTTAAAACCAAACACAGCACTCACTAGCATGATAACCATTAGTAACAATGTGGTTTTACGATAACGCATTGCCGCATGTAACACGCCTTTATAGACATTAAAAATAACACCTTGATAAGGGTCTTCATCATGATGTGGCTGTTTTTCAGTTGCTTGTTTAAACATTAAATCAGCAAAAAATGGCGTTAGGGTGATAGCTGTGATCCAGCTTAATAATAATGAAATAAACAACACCCAGAACAAGCTGCCAGCAAATTCACCACTGGCATCTGAACTCAAACCAATTGGCGCAAATGCCGTAATAGCGATAACCGTCGCACCGAGTAACGGCCACTTGGTTTGATCAACTATGTTAGTTGCAGCTTGCAGTTTTGTTTGTCCGCGCTTGAGGTTTATCAATATACCTTCGGTTACTACAATGGCATTATCAACCAGCATACCTAAGGCAATAATCAGGGCGCCTAATGAGATACGTTGTAAATCTATGGCAAACAATTTCATGAAAATAAAAGTGCCTAATACGGTAAGCAGAAGTATTACACCAATCAATACTCCACTTTTAAAGCCCATAAAAACTAAAAGTACAATAATAACAATGGCAACCGCTTCAAGCAGGCTGATAATAAAGCCACTTACTGACTTCTCAACTTCGGCTGGCTGGTTATAAACGCTGTTGATTTCCATACCATGCGGTCGCTGGTATTCGAGTGACGCTAGATGGGCATCAATATTTGCCCCTACATCAACGACGTTTACGCCTGTGCTAAATGACACACCTACCAGTAATGCTTGCTGTTGGTTATAGCGAATAATATTGTTTGGTACTTCAGCGTATTCACGAAATACCTTAGCAACATCACCTAAATAAATAAGTTCATTTTCACCTGGCTTTGAAATAAGAAGATTTTCAAGCTCTTTAACGTCTTTAAATTCACCAGTTGGGTGTAAGCGAATTGACTCATCGCCGACGCGCACCTTACCTGCGTTCGACACACTATTTTGAGTTTGTAAAAGTTGATAAATGCGGTTGGGTGAAATACCTAGCTGGGCAAGTTTACGGGTTGAAATTTCAACCATAACCTGTGCTTGTTGCTCGCCACCAACAGTTACTTTACTAACGCCATCAACCAACACAAGCTCACGTTTTAAATAATCAACGTAATCTTTCAGTTCATCGTAAGAGTAACCATCGCCAGTTACCGCGTACATCACACCGTATACATCACCAAAGTCATCCATAATTTTACTCGGATAAACCCCAGATGGCATTGAGGCTGCTTGGTCGTTGATTTTACGACGCAGTTCGTCCCATATTTGGCGTAAGTCTTGTTTACGATAATTGCTTTTCATCTCGACGGTAATTTGCGATTTACCCGGTGATGAAATACTGGTTACGTAATCAACATACGGCAGTTGTTGAATCGCATTCTCTATGGGAAAGGTAACTTCTTCTTCAACCTGTTGTGGCGACGCACCTGGATACAGGGTGATCACCATGGCTTTTTTTAAGGTGAATTCAGGGTCTTCAAGTTGTCCTAGGCCAAAGTAAGCCACTGTTCCGCCAATAAGCAAAAACAGCGCAAACATCCAACTTACCACTTTCCTTTCGATAGCAAGTGCAGCAAAGCTCATTATAAGCCTCGCTCTTTTTGCCAAGGACGAACTTTCATGCCTTCTTCTAAAAAGTTAACCCCTGCAGCGACTATTTTTTGTCCTGCTTTGATACCCGATAATACTTCAATACTATCACGATGTAGCTGTCCTACTTCTACAGCTTGCTTATGGACAAGGCCACTTTCTTCGTCATAAATCCATACATAACTATTGTTACTTTCAGGCTCGGTTGGCTCAGAGAAAACAGCTTCTACAGGTAATAATGTATAGGGTGATTGTGAGTTGGTGATCTTGCTTAAATCAATATCAACGCGGCCAGTCATACCTTCAAGTAGATTAAAATCTTTAGGAACCGGTAAAGAAAATACCACTTTATAGGTTAGGGTGATTGGATCTGCTTGAGTATCAAATTCTTTCACAGACAGTTTATAAGATTTGTTAGGATAGCCATCAAAGACAACATCAGGTTGATATTCAACATCTTTATCGATGCGTGCAATGAGTTTTTCTGGGACTTGAATAACAACATCCATTAAATCACGGGTTTCAAGTCGTAAAATATTCTGCTTGGCTTGAATGTTCTCAAAGTTTTTCACAAACACCTTTGCTACAGTGCCTGCAAATGGGGCACGTAGTTCACTGTTATCTAAATTCGTTTTAGCTATCTTTAATGCTGATTCTGCTACTTGCTTGTTAGCAAGGGCTTGGTCTAACTCAGATTGACTGGCGATTGAACGGTCAAAAAGCTTTTGTACACGTTCAAGTTGAGATTCTGCGAGTTCAAAACGCGCTTTGCGCTCATCATATTGTAGTTGAAAGTCTTCAGGGTCGAGTTTGGCAAGCAGTTGTCCTTTTTCAACATGCTGACCGGCAAGCGCTGGGAACTCAAGTAACTCACCATTCACTCTAAATGCGAGATATGAACCTTGGTTAGCAACAACTTCAGCTGGAAAACTACGTATAGTTTCATCTGAAAGATTACTTATAGTGAATAATTTTACCGGGCGCACAACTGGCTCAACCTCAGTATTAGATGCCTGCTCAGAACATGCCGCAAGCATCAAAATTAGGCTCGTAGTTATCGCAACGAATGCCAATTTCATTGTCTTCTCCATAGATATGATGCATAAATTAGCTGCAGGATACGCTGCAAACATATAAAATAAAAATTATTAAATTTTAGAAACATCATTAATTTTATTTATATAGTGGTTTTTATATCATGAACCTAAATCAACTCGTTATTTTAGATGCAATTGTACAGAGTGCTAGTTTGAGCCAAGCCGCTATAAAACTTCATAAAACCCAACCTGCACTAACACTGGCGATAAAAAAACTCGAATCTGAGCTGGGGTTTGAGCTTTTAGACCGTAGCCAGTATCGCTTACATCTTACTGAAAAAGGCCGTATTTTTTATCGTGAGGCACGTCAGTTACTTAACGCAAACAGTGAACTGAGCTCGCTTGCTAAAGAGTTGGCGCTAGGAAATGAAGCTAATTATAAAATTTGCTACGAGCAACTTTGCCACCAACCTAGTTACAATCAAGTCATAAGTGAAACCTTCCAACGTTTTGCTAGTACTGAGTTTAGTATTTCTTCAGGTAAACGCTTTGTATCCCTTGAACAAGTAAACAGTCATAAAGCGGATTTAGGGATTGGGCCTTGGTTTGACCTCTTCCATGCAACAGGGGATCTTGAAAGTTTGCCTATAGGTAAATTTGATATCGGTATAGTCAGCGCACCTAATGTGGTACCTAGTAAAATTAGCTTTGCTGATATTCAAAATTACCCATGCTTGGCTATGTTTGAGAGTGACTTGAGTTTCGATAGTGATAGGTTGTCTTATACATTGGGCTCTGCATTAATGAAAATTGACGATATAACCAGTGTAAAGTCGTTTTTACTGTCTGGTGCGGGTTGGGCGATGATTAGTTTGCAACATTGCCAAGCTGAGATTGAAGCCGGTTTGTTGCAGCAAATAAAAATTACTGACCGTGAACACCAGTTTGGCGCTGAAATACGTGTTTTTAGGCAGCACTCTGTACATCATGGCCCTGTTGCGAGAGCTATTTGGCAAGATTTTAGCGAAGTCAGCAAACAGTATTTGGAGTCTAGTCGTGCAGCAGGCAACTAAAGAAGATTTAATTTATACCATTATTTGCGCCATTCCAGCAGGAAAAGTAGCCAGTTATGGGCAAGTTGCAAAGCTTGCAGGTTATCCTAATAACGCAAGGTTAGTAGGGCGGTTATTGAAAGTGATGCCTGAAGGTTCACGTATTCCGTGGCATCGAGTAGTAAATAGCCAAGGCAAAATATCGTTTCCAGAGGGTAGCAATAAACATCTTGAGCAACGACAAAAACTACTCAGTGAAGGCGTTACCTTTAACAAGGCCAAAATTAATATGCGCTTGCATCAGTGGCACTAATAAACATACAAACTAATTGATAAGTAGTGGCAAACACAGCCAACCAGCACAAATACATGCCAAATTGCATGGCTGTAATGGCGAGTTTTAGCACTGTAAAACACAGTGCCTAAACTGTAAGCAATCCCACCTGCTAGCAGCCACCATAAAGCGCTTAAATCAAGGTTTAAATAAAGTGGGTAAACAAGCGCTAATGCAAACCAACCCATTAATAAATAGGTAGCGAGTGAGACCTTTTTATTGGTGTTTTTGACTAGTAATTTATACGCAACGCCGCCAAGTGCTAAAGACCAAATAAACACCAAAGCTGCAATTGACCATGCCCCTGATAACGAAATAACCAAATAAGGCGTGTAAGTACCCGCAATAAGCAAGTAAATAGCACAGTGGTCACATTTTTTATAAATGGCCCGTATACGCTCCTTGGTGCTTGCGTGATACAAAGTAGAAGCTAAAAATAATACTAGTAGGCTTGCTCCATAGACGATGGCACTTACCGTAGCTGATATAACGTTAGATTGTGATATTAAATCCCACAGCACATATACCGCAAACAGGACTCCTAGGCCATGAGTGAGCACGTTAAGTTGTTCTTCTTGGCGTGAGTAGGGGAGTTGTTCTGTCATATCTATCTACTAAAAATGAGTGATTAAAACAGTTTAAGTGTACAAGTGTACGCTGAAGTTGGCAATGCTTATTTTTTCACTAATTGTTGGTCAAAACATTTAAATTTGTTGGTTTTATTAACCAACCCTGAATGCGGTTGAAAATTTAATTTATTTTTTAAATGGTTTAAAATCAATAACTTAAGATTTATTTTCAGGGTGGCACAACCTTTGATTAAGTAATTACGACTAATTACTTAAAGAGACAAGGAATACCACTATGAATAACTCACTTAAATTAACTACTGCTGCGTTACTTGTATTTGCGTCAACTCAAGCAAGTGCTACTGACTTTGAATTAGATATCAGCAACACAATTACACAATCTGTTAAAAGCTATGTTCAACAAGCAAGTAACGAATTGAAACAAAGCGTAATGAACAGCATTGAGTTTGATGCTCAAAAGTTACTAGATACATACATGAGTGAAGATGCAATTGCTTCGAAAGAAGAAGAGTTAAAAGTTGCTCAAGCTCCTAAAGCAACAAACAAGCAGTAAGGAAACAAGACAATGAGTAGTGAAATCAGCTTATTTTTACTTATGGTTGCACCGGTTTTGAGTTTACTCAGTGCATATGCATCAATCGAATTATTTCGTAACGTTGCGCAATGGTTCAACTTCTAAAGTACAATTAGAGATTAAGATTTCATGAAATATTGATCGGCGGATAGAAAGCGCACGTAATTAAAGGCATGTGGTTTTTGAATAGTAGACTTTATGAAGCGTGCGATTTTTCCTTTACCGGTTTTTATTTTACCTGAAGGGTTCACCAAGCTAAGAATCTTTGAGCAACGTTATTTAACAATGGTCAAAGAAGCTGTGCAAGATAATACAGGTTTTGTGCTTTGCACTTACCAACACGACACAGATCTTAACTTGCCCGAGATAGGTTGTTTAATGCAAATAACCGATTTCAATCAAGATGATAATGGCCAACTATTAATTGATGTTTATGCTGAACAAGCGGTTTCTATTCACAACGCTAGTCAGGATAAGCAGCAGCTACGCCATGCTGACATCGAAATAATTACGTCACCTTCGTGGTATGTAAGCACGCCAATTAATGACAAAAATACCTTACTAAGCGACACACTTCGTGCTGTGTTTGCAAATCAACCTGACTTAGCGGGTCTATATAAAACTCCACAATTTGATAACCTTGCTTGGGTCGCTGCTCGTTGGCTAGAGATCCTGCCTATATCGTTAGTTAAAAAACAACAACTTGCTTATAAATCTAGCTTTGAAAACTTGCTAAGTTTCCTCCATACTCTAATTAACAACGAATTTACTGATTAATGTGATCTAACACCAACTTTTTGGCGTATTAGTACAAACGACAATAATTGGATGACATAAAGATGGTAAGTCAACAACTTCAAACAGGTTGTAAACCTAACACAGGTCAATACTCTGCCATGCCAGATACACCAAGCAAAGAGCTTGCTGATGCATTATTTGCTGTTGCTACGCACCGTGATAAACGTGCGTTTGCAATACTTTTCCAATATTTCTCACCAAAAATTAAACGTTTTGGGATAAAGCAATTCGGCTCTGAAGCACAAGCAATGGAATTAGTTCAAGAAACGTTAACCTCAGTTTGGCGTAAAGCACATCTTTACCATAAAGAGAAAGGGGCGGCGACGACATGGGTTTATACCGTGATGCGTAACGCGTCTTTCGATATGCTCAGAAAAATGAAGAGCAGTAAAGAAGAGTGTATCAGTGAAGATATTTGGCCTCTAATTGATGAAGCCCAGCCGGGTCAACACGAATTTAGTGACCACTTAGAAGATAAACAAATTAAACAATACCTTGATAAATTACCACTTGCACAACGTGAAGTCGTGCGTGGCGTTTACTTTCAAGATATGTCGCAAGAGCAACTTGCTGAACATTTAAATATTCCCGTAGGCACAGTGAAGTCCCGTCTTCGCTTAGCCTTGCAGAAGTTACGCAATGAAATGGGAGATCACCATGATTAAGCACCATCCTAGCAACGAATTACTTGCCAAGTTCAGTGAAGGTAATTTACCAGCCACTTTGAGTGTTGCAGTCGCTATTCATGTTGAAATGTGTCCTGTATGCCAAAAAGAGTTAGCCGCGCTTGAGGCAAAAAATGCAGACAACATATTTATCGAATCTGCTAATGATATGGATGATATGTTCGATAAAACTCTTTTTGATGCCATCATAGCTGACGAGTCAATCGATGAGGTATACGAGCAAGCACAGGTATCGGTTGATGTTAAAGATAAAACCTACACATTACCTAGAGCACTTACGCGTATTGGTCACAGTAACTTTATGCAAATAGGTAAACTTGCCCGCTCTCGAATTGATTTAGACGACGGCCCATTACGAGCAAGTCTACTGCACATTGATGCGGGTGGTGAAATACCTGAGCACACACATACGGGGTTTGAGCTAACTTTATTATTAGACGGTGAGTTTAGTGATGAAGACGGACACTATGTACCAGGTGACTTTATGATGTTAGATGGTCGCCACAATCACACGCCAAAAACAATTGAAGGGTGCTTGTGCTTTACAGTTGTTAGTAGTGCCCTACACTTCAATAAAGGTATTAGTAAATTACTAAATCCAATTGGTAATCTAATCTATTAGTAGAGTTTATATGCAGCAATCGACAATTAAAATTGGTTTAAGCGCCTGTTTAGCAGGCGACAAAGTTCGCTTTGACAGTGGACACAAAAAATCTAATTTTTGCATGGATGAGTTGGCTAACCATGTTGAGTATAAAAAGTTTTGCCCTGAAGTAGCTGTAGGGTTGCCAATCCCTAGACCAACGATTCGCCAAGTGCGAGTTGGCGACACCATTAAAGTGTGCCGTCCTGATGGTACTGGCGATGTTGGCCCTAAACTAACAGAATATGGTAAACGAGTGGCAACAGAGCAAACCGCTGAGTTAAGCGGCTTTGTGTTTTGTGCCAAAAGCCCTAGTTGCGGTATGGAACGTATTAAAATCTACAACGAAGCGGGTACAGGTAACACCTCAGAAGGTGTCGGCTTTTTTGCAGAGCAAATAATGGCACACAATCCATTGTTGCCTTGTGAAGAAAACGGCCGTTTAAACGATATGCATCTTCGCGAAAACTTTGTTATGCGCGTTTATACCTACAAGCATTGGCAAACACTATGTGAGCAGCCACTCACAGTTCATAGATTGACCCAGTTTCATGCTCAATATAAGTATTTATTGATGGCACATAATTACGAAGCTTACCGTAGTTTAGGGAATTTACTGGGCACCTTTGATGGTGAAGATATCCAAGCCTTGGCAGATGAATATATTCTAGGGTTAATGACAGCCCTCAAAAAACCAGCTTCTCGCAAAAACAATGCAAATACCTTGATGCATTTACAGGGTTATTTCAAAAAGTCACTTTCTAAAATAGAAAAGCAAGAACTAAGAGATGCAATCGACGAATACCGTAAAGGTCTTGTACCACTTTATGTTCCACTGACATTAATTAAGCATCATTTAAAAGTTCACCCAAATGAATACTTGGCGAAACAAGTTTATCTAGACCCCTATCCGAACGAATTAAAACTACGCTACGGAATTTAATGAACACTTTATTTTGGTTTAGGCGCGATTTGCGCCTTTTTAATAACGATGCACTATATCAGGCAATCGAAAATGGTTGCCAAGATGCAGTTTTTTTTATTACTGAAAAGCAATGGCAAAAACATGATGTGGCAACTATACAGCTTGATTTACTAAAGCGTAGGCTTGGCTTTTTAGGTGAGCTTTTAGCCAGTAAAGGTATTAAATTACATGTCATTGATGCGGTTGATTACGATGGGTGCGTTGAAAAATTAGCGTCATTTTGTGAGCAACATCAGGTAAAAAATGTATACGCTAACAACGAATATGAGCTTAACGAAGTAAACCGTGATAAAGCGTTTTTACAGCATGCTGACAGTAAAAACATTGCTTTTTATGCATACGACGGCGATGTAATTGCGCCGCCGGGAAGCATCAAAAATCAAAGTGGTGAAATGTTCAAAGTATTTACGCCATTTAAAAATGCATGGCTTAAAACTTATCAAGACACCCACTTTTATTTTGCTGAGCCGCCTAAGATGTTCGAGGCCATTGAATGGCAGCCAAATGAGTTATTAGACTCAGACGGCTGCTCAGAAAAATGGCCTGTTGATGATGATACCCTCAGCCACGTTTGCGCGCGCTTTATTGAAGAAAAGCTAGCAACCTATCAAGACCAGCGTGATATCCCAAGCATTAAAGGCACTTCGGGATTAAGCCCATATTTAGCCTTGGGTATTGTTAGCGTTCAGCAATTATTGGCACTTATTCAGCAGCGCCATCCTGATGTACTACGTAGCAGCAAAAGTAACTTGTTTTGTTGGGTTAACGAGTTGATTTGGCGTGAGTTTTACCGTCACCTTATCGCTATTTATCCAAACCTAAGTAAATACGCTAACTTCAATGATAAATACAACGCTGTGAAATGGCGTGATGATGAGAGCGACTTTAAAGCGTGGTGCGAAGGTAAAACAGGCTACCCACTAGTTGATGCTGCAATGAGGCAGTTACTGCAAACTGGTTGGATGCATAATCGTTTGCGCATGGTGGTCGCAAGCTTTTTAACTAAGCACTTATTAATTGATTGGCGTAAAGGCGAGCGCTTTTTTATGCAGCACCTTATAGACGGCGACCTTGCCTCTAACAACGGTGGCTGGCAATGGGCTGCAAGTACGGGATGTGATGCTCAGCCGTATTTTCGAATTTTCAATCCAATCACCCAAAGTGAGCGATTTGATCCAGATGGTGAATTTATCCGTAAATATCTACCAGAGTTGGAAAAAATACCTGCAAAGCAAATCCATTTTCCGCATGACTATTTAGCGAAACAGGGTAAGTCGAGCAGTTATTGGCCAGCAATTGTTGATCATAAAGCCGCGCGAGAGCGAGCGCTAAACGCATTTAAGGTGTGACATGGACAAGGCGATCCTTGATAGATTTATTGATGTTTATCAAACACTCAATAAAGACAATTTACAGCTACTGGATGAAATCTATCATCCAGATATTCACTTTGCAGATCCCTTGCATGCGGTAAATGGTCTTGGGGAGCTACGTGAGTATTTCAAAAACCTCTATGCTAACGTTATATCTTGCGAATTTGTTATTGAAGACAGCTATGTTACTGAAAATACTCAGAGCAAAGATGATACCGCGTTCATCTACTGGACCATGCAATACCGTCATCCTAAGCTCAATAAAGGGCAAGCAATCTCAGTTGCAGGCCATAGCCGTTTAAAGTTTGCTGGTGATAAAATAATTAACCATCGCGATTATTTTGACGTAGGCGCTATGCTATACAGGCATATCCCTGTACTTGGCTCGGCTGTTAAATTTATTGATAAAAGGGCGAGTGCATAATGACAACATTAATTACAGGCGCAACTTCCGGTATTGGCGAGTCATTAGCAAAGCTATACGCAGACAATAATGAGCATGTGATTGCATGTGGCAGGAATACAGAAAAGCTTGCTAAATTGAGCCAACATCAAAACATTGAGTCTTGCCAATTTGATGCAACAGACCTTCAGGATATACGTTCGAGCACAGTCGCCTATACACAATTCGATCGTGTCATTCTAAATGCAGGCAATTGTGAATATATTGATGATGCTCGTAATTTTGATAGCAGTTTGTTCGAACGTGTGATCACCACTAATCTACTCAGTATGGGCTATTGCCTTGAGGCATTACTACCAAAGATAAAACCCGGTGGTCAGCTGGTGATTGTAAGCTCTAGTGTGACCTACTTACCGCTACCGCGCAGCCAGGCTTATGGCGCGTCTAAAGCCGGTGTAAGTTATTTAGCTAATAGCTTAGCGGTTGATTTAAAAGATGTTGATGTGACTTTAGTTCACCCTGGTTTTGTTAAAACGCCGCTGACTGATAAAAACGACTTTCCAATGCCAATGGCGGTGAGTGCTGAAAAAGCGGCAAATTATATTTATAAAGGGGTCGCGAAAAGGCGCAAAGAAGTGCACTTTCCGCACCGTTTTACCTTCATTTTGAAATTTTTAAGAATGCTTCCTACGCCACTTTGGCTGAAGCTAGCAAAAGGATTATCACGTTGAAAAAAGTGGCTGTTATTGGATCTGGCATAGCGGGTTTAAGCTGTGCGCACCTATTGCATAAGCACTACGATGTAACCGTATTTGAGAAAAACGACTACATAGGTGGCCATACTGCAACCATTGACGTAAAGGTTGATGGCGTTGAATACGCTGTAGACACAGGTTTTATTGTATTTAACGACCGCACTTACCCATATTTTGAAAAATTACTTAAGCGTTTGGGTGTCGAGCGTCAGAAAACTCAAATGAGTTTTAGTGTGCATAACGAGCAAACGGGCTTTGAGTATAACGGTCATACATTTTGGAGCTTGTTCGCTCAAAAGCGTAATATCTTTCGTCCTAAGTTTTGGAAACTCTTAAAAGACATAGTGCGCTTCAATGAAGTGTGTAAATCATTGCATGCACAACAAAACTACAAGGCCAATCAAACATTAGGCGAGTTTTTGGATGAGCATGACTTTAACGAGTTCTTTCGATTCCATTATATTTTGCCGATGGGCGCTGCTATTTGGTCAACCAGTATTAAAGAAATGGCACAAGTTGGCGTAGAGTTTTTTGTTAAGTTCTTTTATAACCACGGTTTGCTGGATATCACTAATCGTCCGCAGTGGTATGTTATTCCGGGGGGCTCTCGCGAATACATTAAACCCATGATCAAAGGCTTCGCTGATAAAATTCGTTTAAATAGCAATATCAGCTCGGTATCTCGAAAAGATGACAGTGTTCACGTTCATTTTGATGATGGTCATAGCGAAATATTCGACAAAGTGGTGTTTGCTTGCCATTCTGATCAGGCTTTAAAGTTATTACTTGACCCAAGTGAAGACGAAAAGAATGTACTTTCAGCCATTCCTTATACTGCTAATTCAGTGGTTTTACATACTGACACAGCGTTGTTGCCAAAACGCAAGGCAGCTTGGGCTAGCTGGAACTATTTGTTGAATAACAACACAGACAAAGCGGCTGTTGTGACTTATCAAATGAATATTCTGCAAGGTATTCAAAGCGACACGCAATTTTGTGTAACCCTTAACCACCTTGACGGTATCAATAAAGATAAAATTTTACGCGAGTTTACCTACCACCATCCGGTATTTAATAAAGAATCGATTGCCGCACAGCAGCAAAAGTCATTAATCGACGGCAAAAATAATAGCTATTTCTGTGGCGCTTATTGGTATAACGGCTTTCATGAAGATGGTGTAAGAAGTGCGGTCAACGTGGCAAAGCAGCTTGGGGTTGAATTTGAATAGCGCCATTTATGTCGGTGACGTAAGACACCGACGTTTCGCAGTTAAAAAACATCATTTCAAATACCCACTTTACATGATGTGGGTCGATTTAGCTCAGCCTGAAGAACTTAATAACATTCACCCATGGCTGGGCTGTTCAGGCTTTAAACCTCTAAAGTTTAAACAAAGCGATTATTTTAATTTTCAGACAAACATGCAGCTATCAGTACAGCAACGTGCGCTCGCCAAGATAGCTGAATTAGGTGTAAAGCAAACCTTTACTAAAGTGTATATGCTTGGGCAACTTCGTTGTATGGGAATATATTTCAGTCCTGTTAACTTTTTTTTCTACCAAAGTAATGATGGTAATTTCACGCATATGCTTGCTGAAGTAAGTAATACTCCGTGGAATGAACGTCATTATTATGTCGTGCCGCTCGAAAAAAAAGTGAACTTTAAAAAGGTTTTTTCCGTATCACCTTTCATGAACTTAGATATGAACTATTATTGGCATATCAGAATGAATCCTGATAACACCATGATTCATATTGAAAATAAAAAAGACGACACACTCTTGTTTGACGCAACGCTACGTTTGCAAAAGCATCCACTCAATAAAGAGAGGATGAGTGCGGTGCTCAAGCAGTTTCCAGCAATGACGTTGAGTATATTCAAAGGTATTTATATTCACGCGCTGAAACTATTTTGTAAACGTGTGCCATTTATTGGTCATTCGGGCAAACAAGAGAATTAAACTAGGTGATGTGATGGAAAAAGTATCAAATTTGACTGAGACTCAAGCAACAGGTTGGGTGGCAAAACTATACAAAAAATTAGTAATAGGTGCATTTAATAGCATCAAAATTGGCCGCATTACTTTAATTGAAGGAAATGACCGTACACAATTTGGTGATACAGCCAGTGATATACACGCCACTGTTACAGTTAACGATGCGGCTATGTACAAATTGTTTGCATTGTCAGGAAGCGTTGGGGCAGGTGAAGCCTACATTCTAGGTTTCTGGGATTGTGATAACCTTACTAAATTAATTGAAATATTTGCCTTAAACCAAGACGAGCTTGATGCTTTTGAGAAAAAATTCGCTTTTTTTAGTGGTATAGCTCATCGCTTAAATCATTTTAGAAATCGAAATTCAGCTCAAGGCTCTAAGAAAAATATCGCAGCGCATTATGATTTAGGTAACGACCTTTATAGTGCGTTTTTAAGTGATGAAATGTTGTATTCATGTGCCGTGTACCCTTCAAAACAAGCCACTCTTGAACAAGCCCAAGATCACAAACTGGCATTAATTTGTGAGCAAGTTGATTTACAGCCAGGTGACTCAGTAATTGAGATTGGCACAGGGTGGGGCGCCTTTGCGATTTACGCGGCAACGCATTTTGACTGCCATGTAACGACTACAACTATTTCAGATGAGCAATATGCCTATGTTGAAGAAAAAGTTAAAGAGCTAAATCTTGAGCATAAAATTACCTTATTAAAGCAGGATTACCGTCTCTTAGAGGGCAAATACGACAAGCTCGTGTCTATTGAAATGATTGAAGCTGTTGGGCATGAGTATTTACCAGGCTTTTTTGCCAAATGTCACTCTTTGTTGAAAGACAGCGGCGCAATGCTGATCCAAGCCATTACCATTGCTGATCAACGTTATAGTCATTACCTGAAAAACTCTGACTTCATTCAGCAGTATATCTTCCCGGGTGGTTGTCTACCTTGCTTAGACGAAATGAATAAGCAAATTAAACAGCAAACTGACATGGTGGTTCATAGTGTAAAAGATATTGGTGTTCACTATGCAAGAACATTGGCTGATTGGCGAGAGCGCTTTGTTGCCAGCTGGCCTGAAATTGATAAAGTTAAGTTTGATCAGCGCTTTTATCGTTTATGGTTGTTTTACCTAGCCTATTGTGAAGGTGCATTTAGAACTCGTGCAATAAGCACTGTGCACCTCGTAGCCCGTAAACCGCGATTTGGACACTCTGACGATGGCATTGCGCTCGATTATTAATTTCGTGTTGTTTCAAGGAGTATGGTTTAGTGCCTTACTCCTTGAGCGCGATGCGGTAATCCCTGCCTCTTTTATTATTTGTTTAATGCTTTTTTTATCAGAGCAACGCAAGCAAGACATACTGCTTTTAGCATGTGGTCTACCAATTGCGCTGGGCTATGAATGGCTTGCAAGTGGTTTTGAGCTAATTAATTATAAAGTATCTCCATTGCCTCTATGGCTCGCTTTTCTTTGGGCTGCACTATTACTAACCATTAATACGTCTATGCAGTTTTTGCAAAAGCTTCCTTGGTATTTCGCTTGGTTGGTTTGTTTAGCCTTTGCTCCGGCTAGCTATTATGCAGGTATACGATTTGGCGTATTAAGCACGGATCTGACTGTTGTAAGTTTTTGGCTGTATTACGGTTTAGGCTGGGCAACGATGTTTGTATGCATTATTACCTTTAATAAGCGTTTTTTAGCCGCTAAATGATCAGTTAGTGATGGTTTTACGTAACATTGCATAACTAGTTTTTTAGGATAAGACGATGAAACAGTGTATGACTATAGCGGCATTTATGTGCTCATTGTTTATGGCAGATGTTGCTGCAAATGGTTTTAAAACCGTTGGCCAAGCTAAAATGGAGTATTTATTTTGGGATGTTTATAACGCCAAACTTGAGACTCCCAACGGCACTTACACATTCGGTCAACACCCTAGTAAATTAACACTTACCTATTTGCGTGATTTTAAAGCCAAAGACATTGTTAAAGCCACTAACGAGCAATGGCAGCATTTAGGCTTAGATGAAATGGTAGGGGCTTACGACAAACAGCTGTTGGACTTATGGCCCGATATTTCTAAAAACGATTCATTAACGTTTCAAACAAATGAGCAGGCAATAGGGACCTTTTACTTTAATGGCAAGGCACTTGGACAGATAAATGATGACAAGTTTGCCGATAACTTTTTAGCAATCTGGCTAAGCGCAGAGACTTCTGAGCCATCACTACGCAAACAGCTTATTGGAGGGAAACATGATTAAACTCAAAGCAATCCTTATTTTAGCTATGGTAATGTTAATTACCAGCTGCTCTGCGCCCGATGTTGATTATTATCGAGGTACAGAACCTGAATTTAACTTTAAGCAGTTTTTTAGTGGTGAGCTAAAAGCCTATGGGGTAGTACAGGACCACAAAGGCGAATTAACTCGTAAGCTGGTAGTCGACATGCAAGCAAGCTGGGATGGCAACAAAGGCGTGATTGACGAGCAATTTGTTTATGATGACGGTGAAACGCAAACACGTGTTTGGTACATCACCATTAATGATGATGGCAGTATAATAGGTACAGCGTCAGATGTTATTGGCGAAGCAGAAGGTGAAAGTAATGGCAGTGTGTTCCATTGGACATATTCTGTCGAGCTTCCATATGATGATAGTACTTTAGTGGTAAATTTTGATGATTGGATGTACTTGGTAACACAATCACGCTTGATAAACCGCACTGCTATTGATAAGTTTGGCATCGAGGTCGGGGAAGTAACCTTAGTTATCGAGAAAATCGAGTAATCGTTTAATTACCAGAAAACTTCGCGATGTTGGTTAAATTAAGTCTTTATTAATATTAACGTCGCTAACCTCGTTTTTGATAGTTAAATAGTAGTCATTTTTGAACAAATTACGTAAAAATAGCAATTTGCTGTTGCTAACTTCTCAAAAATGCATAAAGATAGGTTTTGCGAAGGCAAAATAATAACGAATAGGAATCTAACAATGAATAAAGCTCAATTAGTTGAAAAAATTGCTACTGATGCAGAAATCTCAAAAGCGGCAGCAACGCGTGCACTAGATGCATTCACTGGCGCAGTTACTAATTCTCTTAAAGAAGGTAACTCAGTAGCATTAGTTGGTTTCGGTACTTTCTCAGTAAAAGAGCGTGCAGCGCGTACTGGCCGTAACCCACAAACTGGTGCAGAAATTCAAATCGCAGCAGCAACTATCCCAAGCTTTAAAGCGGGTAAAGGTCTTAAAGACCAAGTTAATCCATAATTGGGTAACTAGGTTTATATTGAAAAAAGGGCTTATAGCCCTTTTTTTGTATTTGTTATATTTGAATCGAAGTGGCGAAAAAGGCTTATGCCTTTAACGCTTTATCACCACGACCAATACCAACCGCGCCAGAGCGAACTACTTCAATCAAATCACTTTCATGACGTAATGTATCAAGGAAGGATTCAACCTTCTCTGTGCTCGCTACAAGCTGCAGAGTATAGCTGTGACGGCCCATATCTAAGATAGCCCCTTGGAATACATCAACAACTCGCGTAACAGCAGCACGTGTATTCTCATCTTGTGCGAATACTTTAACTAATAACAGTTCACGCTCAATATGTGCCATCTCAGTTAGATCGATAATTTTTAGTACATCGACTAGCTTATTAACTTGCTTGGTGATTTGCTCAACAATACGATCATCACCCATGGTGGTAATGGTAATTCGTGATAATGAATGATCGTCAGTCGTACCAACAGTCAAACTGTCGATGTTATAAGCGCGTTGTGAAAATAAGCCAACAATGCGCGATAGTGAACCAGGTTCGTTTTCTAATAAGATTGATAAAATACGGCGCATTATGCTTTTACTCCTTTACGTAACCACATATCATCTACAGCCCCTAGCTTAATTTGCATTGGGTAAACATGTTCTTTTTCATCAACACAGATATCTAAAAATACCAGTCTGTCGTTTATAGACATGGCTTTTTCAATAGCAGGCTGTAGTTCATCAATATGATCAACGCGAATACCTACATGGCCATAGCTTTCTACTAATTTTACGAAATCTGGAAGTGATTCCATGTAAGAAGATGAGTGACGTCCTGAATACATCATATCCTGCCATTGACGTACCATGCCTAGTGAGCGGTTATTCAACGACACAACCTTTACTGCTAAATTGTATTGTAAACATGTTGATAGCTCTTGAATGTTCATTTGGATTGAACCATCACCAGTTACACAGATTGACTCTTTATCAGGGAAGGCAAGCTTAACACCCATTGCCGCTGGTAGACCAAAGCCCATGGTGCCTAAACCACCAGAATTAATCCATTGGCGAGGATGTTTAAATGGATAATATTGAGCTGCAAACATTTGATGCTGGCCTACGTCAGAGCTGATGTAAGCATCGCCATTGGTTGCTTTGTAAATTGCCTCGATAACTGCTTGTGGTTTGATTTTATCGCCATCTGTGCTGTAGCTAAGGCATTTTTGCTCACGCCAGCTGATGATTTGTCGCCACCAATCTTCTTGCGCAGAACGGTCTATCGATATTGAGCTCTTATCAATAGCCGCTTGTAATTGTTCGAGTACGGTCTTTAAGCAACCAACAACCGGGATATGCGCTTTAATTGTTTTAGAGATTGAAGTTGGATCGACATCAACATGTACTATGGTTGCATTTGGGCAGAATTTTTTAACGTTATTCGTAACCCGATCATCAAATCGTGCACCTAGCGCTAAGATCACATCCGCGTTCGCCATGGCTTTATTTGCCTCAAGGCTACCATGCATTCCTAACATGCCAATAAAGTTAGGGTGAGTGCCGCTGATACCGCCTAGGCCCATTAAAGTGTTAGTGATTGGTGCGTTTAATGATTCAACCAAGTGAGTTAGTTGCTCAGAGGTGTTTGATAAAATAATACCGCCACCAGAATAGATCACTAATTTCTTCGCTTCTAAAATTGCTGTGACAGCTTTACGAATTTGTTTTGAATGACCTTTGGTATTTGGATTATAAGTACGTAGTTCAGTGGTTTTTGGAAACTCAAAAGGAAATTTAAGCTCAGGGTTTAACATATCCTTTGGTAATTCAACCACAACTGGGCCTGGGCGTCCGGTGCTCGCTAAGTAAAATGCTTTAGCTAAAATAGTAGGGATATCTTTTGCGCTGCGACAGTTGTAACTGTGTTTAACGATTGGACGAGAACAACCAACAATATCTGTTTCTTGGAAAGCATCATCACCAATTAAACCTGTAGGCACTTGCCCAGAAAGCACCACCATAGGAATAGAGTCCATATAAGCGGTTGCAATACCGGTAATACAGTTTGTTGCACCCGGACCTGAGGTGGCAAGAACAACACCAACGTCACCTGTTGCTCTGGCATAGCCATCGGCCATATGTGTTGCGGCTTGCTCATGTCGAACTAAAATATGCTCAATATCTTCTTGCTGAAATAATGCGTCGTATAAATCAAGTACAGAACCACCAGGGTAACCAAAAATATACTTTACATTCAATTCTTTAAGTGCCCGAACAACTAGTTCGGATCCATTGTATTCTGTTGTACTCATCCTCATTCCTCTGTGTGTGCAAGCATAAATGCATAAAAAAACCCCCGCATAGGGCGGGGGTTTTTTAAAAAGCGTGCTTTCACCTTTTAATAGACTCCCGCTGGGCTTGTAACTAAGACCAGTACGAGTACATTGACGACTAAAAGGTGACGGCTAATATTCATTGTTTATTAATTTCTTCTAAAAATCACAGCCGACTAGAAGGCTGTTGTTTAAAAAATGTTAGATGTATTTTTAAGTGTTTTAGAAACTGATGTCAACCGCAAAAGTGTTATTTTGCATTAATTTTTCTATATTTTCATTTTTGTATGTTTTTATTGCAAATTAAAGTGTGGTTTTATGTTTTTGCAGGTGTAACTATGCATTAAATTGATTGTGTGATGAATGTTGAGCTTTGCATATAGATAATGCGTACTTATCACTGATACGCATAACTTAGCCTAGTAAAATCCACTTTTTAAACTCTTTTAATAAGACACCCACTTTAACTTTTACTTACAGCCAATACGCAGCTTAACTAAACAAGACACCCAGTTTTATTTTTCAATCGTAATTAACAATCTATATGGTCTTTAACTAAAAGAGCGTGTGGATATTAAGGTATGAATAATATTGCCCACTAAAATGCAAATTAACACTAAAAATGATGGATTTAGTTTCTTCTTGGACAATTTGCTAAGCATTAGTTGTAAAGAGTGCATACCTCAGGTTTGCAACGAGGTTGTGCTCATTAATTATGTTCTGGAGGTTTAATTTATAATTAAGCAAATAAAGCTAAGCTGTTTGTAATTGAGCTTCTTCGCTTTCGTTTCATGTTATTTGCATAAGCCGTGATAGCTTGCTCTTTACCTGCAGTATTTTTAAATGAGCGGGTAAAGGAAGTGGTGAGTGTAAGCCAATTATCAGAGCAGATATTTAATCTTTCTAATATAGGTGCTGCATCTAGTGGGATTACACCAGGTTTACCTTCTCTTATAGAATGGCCAGTCCAATCAATAAGTTGCAAATAGGTTTTAAGTTCAAATGGGAGTCCTTTAGGCATATGCTTGCGTAGTTTACCTGCAAAGCGCATAAGTGTTTTCGGTTGCTTTGCTTTTTGAGCTGACTCAATACGTGATTTTATACTGGTGTAGTCTGATTGCTCCGGTAAACTAGCTGCTTTTGCTCTCACAGGGTTCAAGTCAACATAAGCAAGGCAAGCTGCAAGTGCTGCGTCATCAAGCAAGGCTTGCGATTTAAAGCGACCTTCCCAAAAACGCCCTTTGCAATCATCTTCTTGATTCGCTTTTCGCGCGATGCTCTCATTTAGAACACGCATAAACCAACTAATACTACTTAGCCTTTCTCGATATAAATTAACTCTGTCATTAACTGCCAAGAGCTCTGCTTGTGTTAGTAATTCGCCATTTAAGAAGCGTTGGCATAGGAATGTACTGTTGAATAACTTGTGCCACCTAATCATAATAGCTTTATTACTTAAACGCTTCGCTTTTGCTATATCAATGTGCAGAACCAGATGTGTGTGATTACTCATTACTGCGTAGGCGCAAATATCTATACAAAATATCCGACCAAGTTGAAGTAGTTTCTTTTCAACCCAATCCCGCCTATGTTCATATGAGCGGCCTGTTAGTGGATCATGCCCACACAAAAAAGCGCGACGAACGCAGCGTGAAATACAGTGATAATAGGGTGTGTTTGAAACGCTAATTAAGTTTCTGCGAGGGGTTGCCATGTTCTTCTCCTCCATGAGTGAACTATGTAAGTTTAGTCATAATTTTGAGAAGTGAGAACTATTAAGTTGGGTGTCTAGTTTTATGTGTGTGTTATGGATGTCTAATTAATATGGATGTCCAATTAATTGAGGGTATAAAAAAGCCAGTCTTAGACTGGCTTTGGGTAGGGAGTGTTTAAGGGCTAGGTTGTCTTAAGCCCTAAACAATTATTCTCTTATAGACGCTCAATTACTGCTTGAGTGAAGTCTGTCGTACCGTGGCTGCCGCCAAGGTCACGCGTTGTGCGGTCGCCTGTTTTGATAACATCTGCAACTGCACTGCGGATGCGCTCTGCAGTGTCAGCCATACCTAGGTGCTCTAGCATTTGGATTGATGCTAAGATCACTGAAGTTGGGTTTGCAAGGTTTTTACCAGCGATGTCTGGTGCGCTACCGTGTACAGCTTCGAAGATAGCTGCATCTTCACCAATGTTTGCGCCAGGAGCCATACCAAGACCACCAACTAGACCAGCACATAGGTCAGATAAGATATCACCGAATAAGTTTGTAGTAACGATTACATCAAACTCATCTGGAGTCATAACTAGTTTCATACATGTTGCATCAACAATCATTTCTGTTGATTCGATTTGCGGGTAACGCTCAGCTACTTCACGTGCAACTTTTAAGAATAAACCAGATGTTGATTTAAGGATGTTAGCTTTGTGAACAGCCGTTACTTTTTTACGGCCTTCACGTACCGCTAGCTCGTATGCAAAAGTTACGATTTTTTCTGCACCTTCACGGGTGATTTTTGACATTGCTTCTGCTTCGTTACCATCTTCAGATACAACTTGGCCAAGACCTGAGTACATACCTTGTGTGTTTTCACGAACAGTGATGATGTCGATATCGTCGTAACGAGCTTGTGTACCTGCAAATGATTTAACAGGACGAACATTAGCATATAGGCCAAACTTTTTACGTAAAGTCACGTTGATTGAAGTGAAACCTTCACCAACTGGTGTAGTTAATGGGCCTTTTAAAGTGATCTTGTTACGCGCAATTGTGTCGATTGTTTCTTGCGGAAGTAACTCACCAGTTTTTTCTAGGGCAGCAAGGCCAGCATCAACGAATTCATAATCAAAATCGCAACCTGCAGCTTCAAGGATCTCAAGTGCTGAATCAATAATGCTAGGACCAATGCCGTCGCCTTTGATCACTGTGATGGTTTGTTTAGCCATTTACTTTTCCTATTTATGAGTAGATAAACACGTAAACTCGTCGCGAAATAGCATGCGATTTACTTGTTAGAAGGTTTACGTGGATGTGTTTGAAAATTTAAGCGGCTTTTATAGCAATTTATTCAGCTTTTTACCAGTTTATCCTGTGAATACTGACTATAAACAGACTAAAGTTCATATTTATTTAACGTTTTCGCACTTTTTAACAACACATTCTAAAAATTGTCTGCAAACTCGCAATTTTTCAAATATGCATAAAAATTAGCTTTTGAGCCCCAACCAGCAGCCGATAGGCTGTCGAAAATGATTTGCTCTTGCCAGCTGCTAAATAAAGCTTTTGGTTGAAAAACATAATAAGTAAATAATTTAATAGCTATCCAATGTTTCTCATTTATGCTGAGTTGCTGTTTTTTGTGTTGTTCACTAGCCAGTAAATGTTGAGTCCAGACGTTGTCACCAATTAGCTGATTTAAATATTCAGTCAATGGGGCTTGATCTAGGTGATTAACACCAAATAGGCAGGCCAATGGTGGGCTAATAACATGCTCTTCAGCTTGTTCAAATATAGTTTTTCGAGACAGGCTCGTAGCTTGATATTCGCAAAGGTATAAAACGTAGGCATATAATGGCAAGCTAACGTGTTCAAATTGCACTGAGTCAGAGTGTTTAAACAATGCTTGAATAATCCGCACCATATTTTCAAGTCGTTTAGAAATATGCTGAAACAGTGGGTGAGTAGTTGTTGCCACTAAGCGTTGAAACAATACTTTCTGAATGATTGCCGGTGCATTGTCGTATCCAACCATCGATAAACAATGACGCAAGTCTTTGGCTCTTTGCTGCTCTTTATTATAGGGCTTAGCGGCAATTGTCAGTTGCGTAATTAATTCAGGGTAGGGACTTAACAGTTTATTTAAACCACGATAGCTGTATTCTTTTGATACTTTTAAGTCACTAATTAATGCTAAGTATTGCTGTCTGCGTTGCTGATTTATAGGTGGTGGTTCTGTAAAATTGATGTTCTCACTAAACCATACGGTGTAGAGCAAACGCGTGTCTTTACATGTTCTTTGTTTGTCTAAAATGCTCAAATTAGCTTTGATGCGATGCCAGCGTACTTTTTCTGGGCGGCTAGCATCGACTAAAATATGCCTACCTTGCTCATCGGTGGTTAAATAGATAAGAATGCGTTCAGCGTAATTTACTTCACTTGCTGGAATGTATGGGCCTATGTGCGCAATGAGCGCCTTTATTGCATTTTGAGCAAACTCATTAGGTGTACGAAGATAAATATCAGCCAATGCTTTATGTATACTAATATGCCCACCAGATTCACGATAAGTGGTATTCATGGCGATAATGTTAGCTAAAGCTACAAGTGTTGTTGCTCCGTCATAAATCATAATTTTTGGCGCACTTAAAAGTGCTTGTTTGTATTTATTTAACCGCGCTAACAAATGCTGAATAGATAATGTATGAGGACCTGAGCTTTGCAGTAATTTTGCAGCAAGCTGGTGACGACTCTGCCAAAGTTTTTTATCTTGTAATGTTAATTTTTCACAGGCAGCTAATTTATTGCTTTGAGTTTGTACGCACAGGTAATTAGCTAAACAGCAGCTAATAATTTGTTCACTAATTGCTTGGTTGTAATTTAGGCTACGACATAGAATGCAAGCAATAACGCATTGGTTTACAACTAAATTTGTTGTGTAGCCATGATTAGGAACATATAAGCTAAGTTGCGCTTGCATACCCTTTGGGCAGGCTTGGTAGATTAAGTAATATCGCTCAGCAAGGTTGCTTAATAAAGGATAAATTTGCGACCATTTCTGCTTTTGATAATAAAGCTTGAGCAACTGGTGCGTACTATCAAATAAGCGTGCCAACTCACGAGGCGTCACGTTTTCCATCATAAGCGGTTAGGTTTCTTGTTGATAGCTTTCATAGGCACTTGGCCCCCACAATACTAATTGACCATTTTTAAACAGCAAGCCAGTGCACTCATCTATTGTTGTAATACCATCCGATTTTACGTGTTGTGTGCGGTAAAAAATGATTTGCCAAACATTGTCTTCGACCCGTTTAGCATAGGTTAGATCTGGGCTGCCTAAGTAATCAAGTACGGCGTTTAAGTTTTCAGGCTTATCGATAGATAGTTTCGAGATGTAACGTTTATTAAAAGCTTCACGGTCTTGCCAGATCATGGCTTGTGGATCATCTTTATAAAAAGTGATCACAAGAGTGGCGATAAGTGCATAAACACCTAAACCCAGCACCAGATATTGGAAAACCTTTTTAAACATGTGTAACTCTTTAAAATTAACGCGAATTTGCAGTATACGCTGTGATATCCAAGTGCGCTACGAGATTGCGATTAATTGAGCCTTAACTGCTTTAAACTAAAGCCTAAGTGAATATCTGTGCGTAACATCACAAGATTTTTCGAAATAACAAACATATCCATCTCATCGTTCAATTTGCGCTTTACTGAAGGGTTTAGTTCATCGTCGTTGATTGCGGCTGCAATTGACTCATACTCATTTACTAATTGCTGCGCAGTTTTGTTACCAATACCTTTCACGCCGGGTATGTCATTGGTTTTATCACCAGCTAAAGCCCAAAAATCAGCGAGTCGATGTTTTGGAACATTAAAGCGCTGTGTAATGTCGTCGGCTTCAAGATACTGTTTTTTGAAGTAATCATAAATAGCAATCTGCTCAGATAAAAATGGTAAAAACCCTTTATCTGTAGAAACGATAGTAGAAGGTACATTATTAGTCGCGGCTTTATGTGCCAGCGTGGCAATTATATCGTCAGCTTCATCATTGTTAGGTGAAAACACCACAATGCCTGTTTGTTCAATGGCTTGTTTAAAAAGCGATAAGTTTTGTTTTAGGGTATCTGGCATCGGTGAGCGAGTGCTTTTGTACGCCTCATAGTAGTGATAACGCCAGCTTTTTTCACCATCAAACACAGCAATCGCGTGAGTAGCTTTAGTTTGCTGACGTAACTTTTTACAAGCATGTGCCACGCGGGCACAGCTTGCTTTTATCATATGTTCTTCACTGTGATGACTCTGATTACTATCAACAGCATAGATGCGCCTACTGAGATTTAACGCATCTATTAAAAGTAACTGGGTTGTCACATAGTCTCCTGTTAAGCTTTTATCTCATAGCAAGGAATATACTTACTACCGGGTAATTTCATTCGCCCTTGCTCAACAAAAGCAGCAAGTAGTTTATCCATATCAGCCATTAATGCAGGCTCACCACTTAATACAAATCGGCCATGTTGCTTGATGGCTTGCAAGCCTTCGTCTTTAACATTACCGGCCACAATACCTGAAAACGCACGGCGTAAATTAGCGGCTAGTTGCTGAGTCGGCTGATCTAAGTGTAAATCCAAACTCGCCATATTGGCATGAGTCGGTGCAAACGGCTGTTGAAAATCATTATCGATTTTTAGCGTCCAGTTAAAGTAGTATGCATCACCTTGACTCTTGCGGTATTCACGCACTTCAGCCATTTTTGATTTGAGTGTTTTGCCAACTCGCTCTGGGTCATCGATGATCACTTCAAACTTATCAAGCGCCTCTTTACCAAGCGTTTTCTCAACGAATTTACACAGCTCAATAAAGTAATTTTCACTCTCTCTAGGGCCAGTTAAGATCACAGGTAAAGATTGTTTTTCGTTTTCAGGGTGCAGCAAAATACCTAAAAGATATAACAGCTCTTCTGCGGTACCCGCGCCACCTGGGAAAATAATAATGCCATGAGCTGTACGGATAAACGCCTCTAAACGTTTTTCGATATCAGGCAAAATCACTAATTCGTTTACAATTGGGTTAGGTGGCTCAGCGGCAATAATACTTGGTTCAGTTAAACCTAAATAACGATTATTAGTAATACGCTGTTTGGCATGGCCTATCGTCGCGCCTTTCATTGGGCCTTTCATTGCACCTGGGCCACAACCTGTACAAATGTTTAAGCCACGAAGCCCAAGCTCATAGCCAACTTGCTTGGTGTATTTGTATTCGACTTCGTTTATAGAGTGGCCACCCCAGCAAACTATCATGCTCGGATCGCTATTGACTCTTAGTGCACCTGCATTCCTGAGCATGTCAAACACCATATGAGTTATGGCTTTTTGCTCAGTTAAATCTTTTTCGTATTTTTGACAAATAAATAGAATATCGCGAATAACCGAGAAGATATGTTCATGAATACCGGTGATAATTTCGCCATCGACAAAGGCTGATTCGGGTGGGTTTTCAAGCTCAATTTTAATCCCGCGTTCGCGGCTCAATAAGCGAATATCGAAATTTTCGTATTTGTTGTAAATTTCAGAGCTTGAGTCAGTGTGGCTGCCCACATTAAGAACCGCGAGCACACAGTTCCTAAATAATTTATAGCGCTCGCTGGTGGATGATTGTTCGAGTAGATCAACTTCTAGTTGCGATAGTAAATCCAGTACACCTGTAGGATTCAGTTGTTTTAACATAAGCACTCTCCTGGCTCGTCAATGAGCCTTTATCATTGTGTGTCAAAGACCTTATTAACAAGATGAGGCCTTTATTTGCTAATGCAAACTTTATTTCGTCCCTCGTTCTTGGCTTTGTATAGTGCTTCGTCTGCACGGTCAAAGGCAATCAGTGGGGTATCACCTTTTTTCAACTGGGTTGCGCCAGCAGAAATGGTGATTTCTACTTGCTTATCTTTGAATTTAAATGGAATACCTTGAATTGTCTTACGCAACTTTTCAAGTGGAGCTGCTGCACTTTCAAGTGACATACCGCTCATTAGTAACACAAACTCTTCGCCACCGTAACGGGCAATAAAGTCTGATTTACGTATTGATTTTTGTAGTGCTTTAGCAATGACTTGTAATGTTTTGTCACCGGCACTGTGGCCATATTGGTCATTAATTGATTTAAAATGGTCTACATCAATTACTACAAATGTCACTGCCGACTCTTGTAGATCAAATAATTGAAACTCTTGATTAAACCGTTCATCAAACGCTGCGCGGTTGGGTAGTTTTGTTAAACCATCTAGCAAACTTTTAAATCGTTGTTCATTTAAGCGTTGTTTATAAGTTGAAAGTTTAGTTTCTAAATGGCTAATACGGCTATTGATATCGTTAAAGCTAGCGAGCAAGTTTTCTCGCTCCGTTTGCTCTAGTTTTTCTTTAGCAATTAAATCATCACTTAAAGATTTTAGTTCTTCTTCTACTAATTCTTTAAGTGATGTTATTGAAGTAGCCTGCTGAGTTTGCGTATGAAGATTCTTAATTTTTGCTTCAATCTGTTTGTTCAGCGAATCGTATTCTGCGCTAATCGACTCTGAGTGTTTACTGGTTGAAACAATAGAGTGATGTAAATCTTCAATAGTTTGATTTAATGAGATTAAAAAGCTTTGTGCAGATTGACGCTCTTTACTCATATTACGCGTGATGATGGTGATAATACTCAGCGCAGAATCAAGTAAATCGTCAACACTGTCATTATGAGTGATTTTGCTTTTAATTATATTTATTTGCTCTGCACTTTCATCCTCGAGCACAAGCTCATTAGCAAGAGACAGCAGCTCAGACGCTAACTCAGGTTTGATTAATGCCTCGGCTTGACTACTTTTAGCGAGCTTTGCTTGAAGTGCTTGGTGATAAATAGTAACCAGCTTAGACAATAAAGGTATAAAGTCATGATTAGACTGTATATTATTCAATTCGTGGTCAAGCAGATAACGCAATGTTCGACGGGCATTATCAGGTAAACCTTGGACTTTTTGTAATTGTTTACCTGCATCAGTGATGCTTTTGTTAAGCTCGCGTTGTTGAGCCATTTGCTTGGTTTCTTGTTGTTTTAGAAGACCAAGTACATCATCTATGAAAGGTGTTAGTAATTCAAAATTAACACCTTTTTTTAGTGCGTTTCTAAATTTGGCTAAACGGTTATCTAGCTCAATGTCTAGCCCTTTACAGCTGAGCGACAGTTTTGCCGCAAACTGTGAAAGCACTTCAACTTGATGTTTGCGTGCATCTTCGACCACTGTGCGTGCGTCGATAGCCTGCTTTAACTTTTTATTAAGAACATCATGCTGTTGCTGCACCTAGTAATACCGCCGTCAAGATTCAAATTTTCTATAGGGTAAGTTTACAACAAATTAATACGAAATGTAGGTTCCAAGTCAAAAACTTAGTTAATTTGTATATCAAACCTGTTGCAATGGCTGTTTATCGGTTTTTAATTCACATTTTTTCTCGCAATTGTTAGGCTTATCCGCAATTTTAAAAGTAATAAAAAGAGTTGTTATGAAAAAGTTTTTGGCACTGTCAATTTTGGCAGCGTGCTCAAGCAGTGTGTTTGCAGATGTAAACTATTCACTGTCGATTACTGAGCCAGAGCATCATTTAGGTAATGTGAGTGTTGAGTTTCCTGAAACTGCACAAGCACATTTAGATGTTAAACTTCCCGCTTGGCGTACTGGTCGTTATGAAATTTTGAATCTTGCTAATGGCGTACGTTTTTTCGAAGCAAAAGATGATGACGGCAGGCCATTAAAGTGGGAAAAAATTGATCACAGCACGTGGCGTGTTCACTTAAACGAGCCAACTCAAGTCAATGTAGATTACCAAGTTTACGCTAACGAGCTAGGTAAACGCGCTCGTCATATTGATGACAGCCATGCATTTATTGATGCATCTGGCTTTTTCATGTTTAGTGAATCATTCCGTCAAGACCCGGTAACCGTAAAATTAAACGTACCAAAACAATGGCGTTCAGTATCGGGTATGGAAAATGCGGGCTCTAAACACAGCTTTAAAGCCGCTGATTACGACATTTTAGTTGATTCACCAATCGAAACAGGTATCAATGAGCTACACAAGTTCACTGTTGATGGTCGTGAATACGAACTCGTTATTTGGGGTGAAGGCAACTACGACGTAGATCAAATGCTAACTGATCTTAAAAAGCTAGTGACAACTGGCAATGTAATTTGGGACGGTTACCCATATGAGCGCTATGTATTTATGGTCCATGCTACGTCTGGTGCCGGTGGCGCAACAGAGCATTTAAACTCTACGATTATCCAGCGCCCACGTGACCGTTTTGGTTCTCGTAAAGACTACCTTGCGTTTATCAGCACCGCAGCTCACGAATTTATTCATACTTGGAACGTTAAAGCATACCGCCCTAAAGGTATTGCACCGTACGACTACACCAATATTAACTACGCTAAAACATTATGGATTGCAGAGGGCTCAACCAGCTACTTTGAAGACCACTTAATGGTTCGCTCTGGTATTGAAACAACCGATGAGTTTTTTGGTACGTTAACGAAAACGATTAATCGTCACTTACAAACACCGGGTCGCGAAGTGCAAAGCGCAACCGAAACCAGTTTTGATAAGTGGATCAACCAAGGCGGTGACCACGCTCGCAACTATAGCACCAATATCTATTTAGAAGGTTCATTGATCTCAATGGCGCTTGATATTGATTTGCTAGAAAAAAGCGATGGCAAAATCAGTTACCGCGATGTTCACCGTGAACTGTACAACAAGCATCGTTTACCTGATGGTTTTACGCCTGATGATGTTAAAGCGATTTTAAAAGAACTTACAGGTCGTGATTACAGTGCTTGGTGGCAAGCAAATGTGGATCAGCCAGCAGCTATCGATTTTGATTTGCTACTTGAAAAAGTGGGCTTAGGTTTAATTCGCCCAGAAGACGCTAAATCAGTACCTAGTATTGACTCGTTTGCTAAAAACAGCGGTGAGTTATTAACCCTAACTCATGTTCGTCGTGGTGGCGCTGCATGGCAAGCAGGCTTAACTACAGATGATAAAATCGTTGCGTTTAACAAAAAGCATGTTGGTAAAGACTTAACAGCCAGCCTTGAAACGTTTAAAGCAGGCGACACAGTGACTGTTGATTTTATTAGACGTGATGCACTGCAAAGCACAACGCTAACACTGAGCGAAGACTTTGATAAAGAGAAAAAGGTAAAAGCATTAAAAGATGCAACACCAGCTCAAATGGCATTGTTTAAAGCATGGATGGGTGTTGACCACCCAAATCAAGCTAAATAACAGTCAAGCAAAATAACTCGTTAATGATTTTTGATTGGTAAGAGAGGAGCTGCGGCTCCTTTCTTTTTGTTTGGTGTTTGCTGCGCTTTTACAAACTGCTTAGTGTATTGTGCGTTTAATAGTGCACTGTGAAGTTGCTGCGTTTTACGTCGCCAAAACGACTTTTTAACTTTGCTTGATCTATCACGAATATCGCTTTGTGAATTATCGGGTTGTGATACCGGGTAGGGCAGTAAAGAGTATCCATATACGCCTGTTTCCCACACATGCTGTAAATCGCAATCGACAGGGCGACCAAATGCAGCAGTGGCTTTTAATAGCGCTTTTGCACCAGCCAAGCTAACAGCCGTTGCACAGCAGCCAGACATAAGCTTTTTATGAATGACTAAATGCTGCTCATCAGCAAGGGGTTTTGTAAAGGCAATTTCCCGATTTCGGTCTTTATAAGCGGCCAATTTTATTATCTGCCAAGGCTGTTTCAAGGTATTAATGTTTTCAATTGCACTGTGAATAGAGCGGTCGAGAACAAAGTCATCTTCTAAAATAATGGCGTAATCTAATTGCCTATCGACCATGGTTTGCCATGCTTTTCTGTGGCTCAGGTAGCAGCCAATTTCACCTTTACTCAATGGTTTATGGTATTTTTTTAGATTTAAATCAGCATTATAATGCTCAGCAATCGCTGTATCAGACAGCTCTCTACCATCAATTGCATCAAGGCGTTCAAATGCCAAATTTTGTGCGTTGAGCTCATGGCTTACACGGTTTAATCGTTCTGTAGAGCTTGCTAAGTTAATTACAAAAATAGCGGTCATTATTGTTACCTGATGGGTCAGTTTGAATCAGGCTAACAAGCTTTAATGACGCTTGGGTGTCAGAACTATTTCGCTTTTATGTCAGGGCGAGGAGTATTTAAAATCGCTTGTTTTTCTTGCTCGGATAAAATGATCCAATCAAAAATTTCATCATTACTGCGACCACAGCCAGTGCAATAGCCATTGAGGCGATGACATTGACCGATGCAATCTGTTTTAAATTGGCTGGTTGGTTTTTTTGAATGTGCCATAGAGATACGAAGGCTAATGTCTATTAGCCTTCCAAAGTGTATTACTTACCTTCAACTGGCTTACCAATTTCAAGGGTGGTAGACCAAGGCTGTTTACGCGACAGGGTTTTACCCGAGTGAATTGAAATAACAGGGTTGTTTTCGTCAAGTACAAACGTGGTGCGTAACGATTCAGCAGACTCTTTTTGTGTTTGATGCCAATTATTACCTGCTAAACACGCTTGGGTAAAATTAACCGCACGGGTGTGATCAGCGACAGCTTGCTGCTGTTGCTCATAGTTGCCTACACAGCGGTAGGTGACATTGTCTTTATCAAGCGCTGTGATTTGACAGTTATCGGCAATAAGGTTGTATTTTGCTGTCCATGTTTCCATGTATTTAGTATTTACACGGCTACGTTTTAAGCCTTCAAAGCGGTTGTCGTAAGCACCTAATAGGGCATTAATTTTCTCGCAAGGGGTTAGGTTATCAATGGCCGCTTGTTGTTCAGTTGTTAGTCCTGTACAACCAGTTAAAACAAGGCCAGTTAGTAAGGCGGCGAGTGGCTTTTTCATATCAGGCTATCCTTTTAAATAGCAGTTCCTTAAACGTTTCCTAAAGGATACCTAAGCCCTTGTAAAAATGCTAATAAAGATTGGTGATTACAATTTAAAATGCCTTCGCAAAGGAAGGCATTTTAGTTGCTAATAACTGTGAAAGCGTAGGCTTACATCTTAGTTTTACCAGCAATGTTGGTCACTTTTACTGAGCCAGAACCATCACTTAGTAACTCAAAGTTTGCTGCGGTATCAACGCGAATGCTGCCCGAACCATCTGAAATGACAACATCACCCGAAATATCATTTAAGTCGATACCGCCTGAGCCATCGTGTACTTCAATATTGCCCTGTGCTTTAGCAACATTAATATTGCCAGAGCCGTCATGAATTTTAATATCATGGCTTACATTACGAACATCAATGCTACCCGAACCATCATTGATTTCTAATGTGCCTGTAATGTCATTCGCGGTAATTGAACCAGAACCATCGTTGATCACTGTATTCGCAACTTTGCTAATGATAATTTCGCCAGAGCCATCATGTACATCAACATTAAATGAACGAGGGATAGAAACAGTTAAATCAATGCGAGTTTGTTTGTTGGTTTGATATTCACATTGGCCTGCACCAAGCGCAGCACGCTTATCTTTAGCTTCAAGCGTTAAGCAATACTCATCATGTGGCTTTTCTTGATAAATCTCGGCTTTAACGGTCACTTGATCACTGTCACTACCGGTAATGTGTAAAAAACCTGAGCCTGCTTCTACTTTTAAAGCGCTTAATGATGCTGCATCTAGCGTTAGGTTTTTAGTTGCTTGTAGAGGCATTTCACCCCAAGCAAATGTCTGTGCTGATAATAAGCCTGCGGCAATGAGTGAGAGTGTTTTTACTGTACTTAACATGGTTGTTCCCTTTCATATCTGTGGTGTTATTAGCTTAGTCGCAAGTGCTGATAAAAAAGGTTTAAAGGCTTTAAAAAATTTTTACATAAATAGAAAAAAAGTTGCGTAGACAATAGGAGCTTCGGACTCTAAATTCATTTTGTTTATTAACAATGAACCTATTTTGTTGGGTTATTTGTCGCTCAAGGAGCGAATACTGCCGTAAAAATATACCATTATTTTTTTCTTTTGCTAATTTAAACTCTTTGGTCTTCAAGGAGTAATAATGAAAAAAATAACCTTCCTAAGCGCGTTATTGAGCACCAGCTTTTTTGTTTGTAGCGAAGAAACAGATACAACCTTAAAAGCCTATGCCGCTGGGTACGTCGCCAATTTTACCTGTAGTGCCACGTTTAACGCTGGTAAAAGCAAAGATCAAATCGATATTGATGAACTTACCGGTATTTACCCTTTAATCGCAGACACTGTAAAAACACTGCAAGCGAACATTGATACTGAGCACAAGCGAGTCATTGTTGATTACGATAAAGATAAACAGCGCATATCGGTGTGGCGTCCTCGTTTAGGCTGTGTTGATTTACCCGTAGGGGCAAGCCTTAAAGTTGCAACACTCGTGCAAGCACCGTTTAAAGAAAATTTAGCCTACCAAAAGGATGATGGTAAGCCTTGGCAAACGTTAAATGGTGTCAATAAAGCAACGGGTAATAAGGCGCTTGATGAGGTTATTGCTCAGGCTTTTACTCGTCATTATGGTGAAGGCGCACGCACTTCAGCAATTTTAATAGCAAGCCCTCAGGCGATTTTAGCAGAGCAATATAAAGCAGGCTTTACCCCAGAAACCGCACAGCGTACTTGGTCTGTTGCAAAAAGTATTGGCGCGAGCATCATTGGTGTGGCGGTAGCACAAAAACGACTTGATGTTACAAAGCATGCTGGGCTTGAAAGCTGGTCTCACCCACTTGACCCTCGTGGCGGAATTACCCTTGAAAACTTGCTTCACATGGCATCAGGCTTAGACAGTAATAAAGCGGGCAACCGGACAGACCGTGTGTATATGGGCGGCGGTTTAGTGTCTGATACTGCAACGCATACCGCATTAGAAGTAAAGCCAGGTAGCCGCTGGAAATACGCCAATAACGACACCATGTTAGCGCTACGCACCTTACGAGAAACGTTCAACGATGAGGCGAGCTATTTGCGTTATCCCTATGACAATTTACTCGATAAAATCGGCATGCAGCACACATTTTTAGAGTCAGATTGGCAAAGTGACTTTATTTTGTCATCGCAAGTGTGGACTACTTCACGGGATCTTGCTCGCTTAGGGCTATTACACTTGAACAATGGTCGTTGGCAAGATGAGCAAATATTACCAAAAGACTGGTTAAGTTATATTAGTAAACCAGCTCCTGCTCAACCCCCAGAAACGGCACCGGGCTACGGTGCACAGTGGTGGCTTTATAACGAACGTTTTCCTGAATTACCAAACGATACTATTGCTGCGCGAGGCAATCGTGGTCAATATTTGGTGATTATTCCAAGCGAGCAGCTAGTTATTGTTAGGCGAGGGTATGACCTTGCGGGTCTTAAAGGCTTTAGTGAACATGACTTTACTCGTGATGTTCTAAAAGCTCTGGGTAGATGAAATCAGGTTTCAGATGCACTAAAAAAGATGCACCTAAAAAGGTGCATCTTAATCAATTTCAATTACTTATGGCGGCCTTGTAAACAGCTCACTACATCGGCCAACGATAGGCCTTGGCGCTGCAATAACACGGTTAAGTGATACAGTAAGTCTGCCGATTCATTGGTTAATTCATCGTTATCATGTTTCATGGCTGCAAGGGCAACTTCGACACCTTCTTCACCCACTTTTTGGCAACTACGGCTTAAGTCTTTTGCAAACAAAGACGCTGTGTAGCTTTTGCTTGGATCATCGTCTTTACGCGAGACAATAACTTGTTCAAGCTCAGCTAAAAACGACAAGCTAGGTTTAGCATCATCGCCGAAGCAGCTTTGTGTACCTAAGTGGCATGTTGGCCCAAGTGGGTTTGCCAGTACTAATAGTGAGTCGTAATCGCAGTCGGTGTGTACTGAGACTACTTCAAGGTAGTTTTCTGATGTTTCGCCTTTGGTCCATAAACGCTCTTTAGAACGCGAGTAAAAGGTTACTTTTTGTTTGTCGAAAGTGGCAGCTAATGCGTCTTGATTCATAAAGCCTTGCATTAAAATCACCCCAGAGCGTGCGTCTTGCACGATAGCTGGGATCAATTCGCTTTTGGCAAAATCGACTTGAGAAAGAGTGTCTTTGGTTAATTGCATAGTCTTGCCGCTACATTATTATCGATTAAAAATTGTTTTAGTTCGCCAATATCAATGACGTTCTTGTGAAATACGCTGGCAGCGAGCGCGCCATCAACTTGGCTTTGCTGAAATACATCAACAAAGTCTTGCATCGTCCCTGCGCCGCCCGATGCAATCAGTGGAATATCGCACAGTGCACGCATTTTTGATAGCTGAACATTGTCGTAGCCTTTACGCACGCCGTCTTGGTTCATGCAATTGAGTACGATTTCACCAGCACCTAGGTCTTGCACACGCTTAACCCATTCTTCGGTTTTATAGCGAGTACGGCTTGATGCATTTGGGTCGCCAGTTAGCTGGTAGACTAAATACTCGCCAGTGTTTTCATCATAAAAGCTATCTATTCCCACAACCACGCACTGTTTACCAAACTCATCGTGTAACTCTTTGATAAGCTCAGGGCGCGCGATAGCAGGGCTGTTAATACTGATTTTATCTGCACCACGTTCTAAAACACGTGCTGCATCGGCAACAGATTTAATACCGCCAGCCACACAAAATGGAATATCAATGTGGCGTGCAATGTTCTCTACCCAATTGACATCAAGTAGGCGTTTTTCGACGCTGGCACTGATTTCATAAAACACCAGTTCATCCGCACCGGCATCGCTGTATGCCTTAGCAAGCGTTAAAATATCACCAACCACTTCATGGCCTTTAAATTTAACACCTTTAACGACTTGGCCGTCTTTTACATCTAAACAAGGGATTATGCGTTTTGATAACATGCTAGCGCCTCCTCAACATTAAAGGCACCATCGAGTAATGATTTACCTAATATAACACCGCCAACGCCTAGTTTTTTCAGCTTTGCGATATCATCAAGAGAGCTTACACCGCCTGATGCTTGAACTTTAATCTCGCTGTTGTGGTTGGTTAAATCTTCATAAAGTGCAAACGAAGGGCCGGTCATGGTGCCGTCTTTACTGATGTCAGTACACAGAAAATCAACCACACCAAGTGCCACGTAAAAATCAACAAGTTCGAACAAACCAAACTCAGATTCACTTAACCAACCATGTGTTGCTGGCGCCCAGCCGTTGTCAGTTTTATTAACATCCAATGCGATAACAAAGTGTTCGCTGCCAAATTTTTCAATCCACGCCTTTACTTGTTCGCGCTTTTCAACGGCCATTGAGCCGATCACGACTTGATTAGCACCGGCTTCAAGCCAGTCAGCAACATCTTGCTCAGAGCGAATACCGCCGCCCACTTGATAAGGTACATTAAGCGCTTTGGTTGCGGCTTGAATATGCTGCCATTGTTTTTTATTTGGATCGCGCGCGCCTTCTAAATCAACTAGGTGCAGTTTGCCTGCGCCGCTGCTTGCGTACTCTTGTAAGCGTGCGCCAAGTTCGTAAGGGTAAAATTGTGCTGTATCATACTTACCTTGGTATAAGCGCACAATTTGGTTTTGTAATACATCGAGTGCTGGAATAATCACGTTTATTTCTCTTATTTTTTGCTGCGCTTACAGCTGCCAATCTAAAAAGTTTTGTAAAAGTCGGGTGCCTACTTTGGCGCTTCGCTCAGGGTGGAACTGCATGCCTGCGTAGTTATCTTTGGCAACAATGGCTGAAAAAGCTTGCCCGTATTCACCGCTTACTAGGGTTGCATCGTTTACTGTGTGCGCAAAGCTATGCACAAAGTACACTTGATCCTGCGCCGATAACCCTTTGGTAAGTGCATGCTCTTTTAGTACGCTTAGGTCGTTCCAACCCATGTGTGGAGAAGTTAATGTACCCACATCTAAGTGCTTAACAACACCCGGAATTTTGCCAAGGCAATCGACATTGCCTTCTTCAGTGCTATCACAAAGTAATTGCATGCCTAAACAAATTCCCATCAGCGGGCGTTGATATTCATCAATTGCTTGTTGCCAACCACCGTCTTTTAAGCGTTTCATTGCAACGGAAGCATGGCCTACACCAGGTAAAATCGCACGTTCAAAGCCTTTTAGTTGTTCAGGTGAGGTGATCACCTCTGGCTTTTCACCTAAGCGTTCAAAGGCAAAGCGAACAGAGTTAATGTTGGCACAACCGGTATTAATTATGGCAATCATAAACACCCCTTAGAGCTGGCAGTTTGTTGCGAAGCATCTTTTGCAATCGCAGCACGAAGTGCTCTTGCAAACGCTTTAAATAGGCCTTCAACTTGGTGGTGACAGTTACCGTCGCTAACCGACAGAATTAGGCTCATGGCGGCATTATCACTTAAGCTTTTAAAGAAGTGCTCAACCATTTGTACGTCTAAGTCGCCCACTTTTTCACGGCTAAAATCAGCGTTTAATACAAATGAGGCGCGGCCTGATAAATCAATTTGCGCTTCTGCTTTACATTCATCCATAGGTAATGCAAAACCATAGCGACCAATTTGCGTTTTTGTACCTAGGGCTTGTTTAAGGGCTAGGCCAAGCGCAATACCGATATCTTCAACAAGGTGATGCTCGTCAATGTGTAAGTCGCCAGTGGCTTGAATATTAAGTCCGATATTGGCGTGAGTGCGAATTTGGTCAAGCATGTGATCGAAAAAGCCAAGGCCAGTGCTAATTTCGCCATTTTTTGTTTGGTCTAAATTAACTTGCACATCGATTTGCGTTTCTTTGGTGTTGCGAGTGACACGGCCTTCACGGTTCGCGGTTGTCAGCTTAGTGACAATGGCATCCCAACTGCCATCATACAAAATACCTTCGCAGCATAAGTTATTGGCAAGTCCGATGTCAGTTTGGCGGTCGCCAATCACAAATGAGCGTGATAAATCGACTTTACCTGAGCGCATCAGCTCAGTAAGTAAGCCAGTTTTTGGTTTACGGCAGTCACAATTTTGCTCATCAAAGTGCGGGCAGATCAGAACTTCATCAAATTTAATCCCTTGGCTGTTTAAGATATCCATCATCTTGTCTTGGGCAATATCAAAATCAGCGGTCGGGAAGCTATCAGTGCCTAAACCATCTTGGTTTGAAACCATCACAAGGCGGTAACCTGCCGCTTGAAGTTGTAATAGAGCAGGGATCACATTCGGCAAGAACACTAATTTTTCTAGGCTATCAACCTGTTTGTCGGTGATAGGCTCTTCGATAATCGTGCCATCGCGGTCAATAAATAAATACGGGTTGCTCATGATAATTCCTGTTCTACTGTATTGCTGGTCAGTGATAAGCCATCTAACCAAATTTTTACTTGTTCTAGTTCTTGCTCGTTACCGATAGAAATTCGTAACCAATCATTTTCGCCATATAAGGTGAAGGCACGCATCACGAGTCCTTGCTCAAGTGCGATATTAAATGATTGTTTGTCTTTTAGTTTTAAGGTGACGAAGTTACCTTCACCGCTCAGTACTTTGATAACAGCTGGTGATTGCTCAAGCCAGCTTTTCAGTTTGGCTTTTAAGCTATTTAAAATCGTTACCTGACGGCGCATTGAAGCGATGTTGTCGCTACTTAATGCATCTGCGGCAATGCTCGCAACCACCGTTGATACAGGGTAAGGCGCAATCACTTTACGAATAGGCGCAAGTAGCTCGCTGTTGGCTAGCGTAAAGCCTGTTCTTAAACCCGCAAGTGCAAATGCTTTTGATAAGGTTCTTAGTACCACAAGGTTACTAAACTCGTTGATCAGGCTTGCCGCTGTTTGTTCTGGGCAAAATTCTATATAAGCTTCATCCACCACTACAATCGCTTTACCCGCAAGTTGCTGGGTGATTTTTCTGATTTTGTCTAGGCTTGTCATGCTGCCGGTAGGGTTATTTGGATTACAAATAAACACCAACTTTGAATCAGCAACTGCAGTGACAATCTCATCAACTGTGCCTTTTAATAACAGCTCTTGAGTTAAACCGTTAATCGCAATGTTGTGGGTATCAGCTGTTACTTTGTACATGCCGTAAGTTGGCAAAAAGAGTGCTATGCTATCTTTAGCTGGGCTACAAAAAGTACGTACTAATAGTTCAATACCCTCATCAGCACCGCGGGTCATCAATACTTGCTCTGGCTCTAAATTAGCATAGCAAGCGTAACGATTGATCACTTGCTGAGGCTGCGGATCTGGGTAGCGGTTTAAATCAGCTAAATTGATATTTGGCGTACGTGAATACGGGCTTTCGTTGGCATTTAACCACGTTGTACCTGTTAGTTTTTCACTTTTCGCTGAACTATAGGCTGTAAGCGCTGCAATGTTATCTGGCAACAGCGTTGTTATTTTTGAATTATCGCTCATTGTTCATAGCCTCAAGACGAATTGAAACAGCATTAGCGTGAGCATCAAGCCCCTCTGCTGCGGCCAAAGGTAAAATTGCTTTAGATAATTCACGTAAACCATTTTTGCTGATGGTTTGCACTGTGTAAGTTCTAAAGAAGTCCAGTAAGTTTAAGCTCGAATAGGTCGCACTGTAACCATACGTTGGTAGTACGTGATTCGTGCCAGACGCATAGTCACCGGCAGACTCTGGGGTGTAATCGCCTACAAATACTGAGCCAGCATTTTTCACTAAGTTTAAATAAGGCTGCGCATCAGCAAGTTGTAAAATAAGGTGCTCAGGACCATATTGAGCAGACACCGCAAAGGCTTGCTCAACCGAGTCCACTAATATCAAGCTTGAGTTTGCAAGCGCTTGCTCGGCAGTGTCTTTGCGACTTAATTTTGCTAGCTGCTCAGTTAAAGCTTGCTGTGTTTTTTCAATAATACGTTCGCTGTTACACAGTAAAATAACCTGCGAATCGGCACCGTGCTCTGCTTGCGATAATAAATCTGCCGCAATAAACTCTGGGTTTGCACGCTCATCTGCAATCACTAACACTTCAGAAGGGCCCGCAGGCATATCAATCGCCATGCCCGGAATGGTTTGCGCAACAAGTTGTTTTGCCATGGTGACAAAGCTATTTCCCGGGCCAAAAATCTTGTTCACTTTAGGCACTGACTCTGTGCCATATGCCATTGCTGCAATCGCTCCGGCGCCACCACTTTCTACAATGGTTTTAATACCACATAGTTTTGCTGCATATAAAATGGCAGGGTTGATGGTTTCATCGGCTTTTACAGGTGTAGTAAGCACAACAGTTTGTGCACCGCTTAATTGTGCAAGCACTCCTTGCATGATCACTGATGATGGCAATGGCGCACTGCCACCTGGCACGTAAATACCTACCGCTTCAATGGCTTGATATTTAAGTTCACATAACACACCAGGTTGCGTTGTTAACTTAATGTCTTTAGGTAATTGTGCTTGGTGAAAGCGTTTTACATTAGCATAGGCCGTTTCGATGGCGGCTTTTAACTCGTTTGATAATAACTGCTCAGCTTGATTAATTTCTTCAACTGGCACTAATAAGCGCGGTGTCTCGCGCTTATCAAACTCTTTAGCCATCTTTAACAACGCAGCGTCACCTTCGGTTTTAACTGCATTTAAGATGTCGATGCAAATTGCTTCGACCTCTTTACTTGCAGTAACAGCAGGGCGGGTGAGTACCGCCTGCTGTGCTTGTTGATTTTCCTCATTCCAGCGAAACATGGATTATTACTCCATCATTTTTTCAATTGGCATAACAAGGATTGAGTTAGCACCCAGTGCTTTTAACTGTTCCATTGTTTCCCAAAATAGAGTTTCGCTGCTAACCATGTGCAGTGCTACGTAATCGTCGCTACCAGCAAGTGCTAACAATGTTGGCTGGCCAGTACCAGGTAGTAAGTCGCATACTTCATCAAGCTTTGCTTTTGGTGCGTGTAACATAATGTATTTACTTTCTTTAGCTTGACGAACACCACGTAGACGCGGCATTAGCGTATTGATTAAATCAAGTTTACTTTGGTCTTTAAGGTCTTTGTTTTGAATTAAACATGCGTTTGATTCTAAGATGGTCTCGCCTTGCATTAGGCCGTTTGCTTCTAATGTTGCACCGGTAGACACTAAATCACAGATTGCATCAGCTAAACCTGCACGCGGGGCTACTTCAACAGAACCCGTTAACATTACCGTGCTTGCGTTGATGCCTTCACGTTTTAGGTATTGGCTCAAGATTTCTGGGTAGGTAGTGGCAATGCGTTTACCTTCAAACCAGCTTTTATCTTGCGGGCCAAGTTCTTGTGGCCATGCAAGTGCTAGGCGGCAGTAACCGAAATCAAGTTTAGAAAGTTTATTTACTTCGAATGCTGCGCCTTGGCGTTCGCGTTCGGCTTGTACTTCAACAAGTACGTTTTCGCCAACGATACCTAGGTCACACACACCGTCCATTACTAGGCCCGGAATATCGTCATCGCGTACACGAAGTACATCAATTGGCATGTTGGTAGAGTGTGCGATTAAACGTTGTTCACGAAGGTTTAATTTAACGCCTAATTGCTTAAGTAATTCTTGGCAGTCTTTTGATAAGCGGCCACCTTTTTGGATGGCGATTCGTAAACGATTGGTATTGCTCATTATTTATTTTCCTTTAATTCAAAAACTAAAAACCCCGAGGGAACCTCAGGGCGAAAATAAATAATTTGGTTGATTGCTCGCCAGAGGTTCCTTTTAGGAATAACCTCTCAGCGAAAAACCTGACAGGCTATTCCGGTGAATGATGGTGATGATGGATAGTTGTCAGATTGAAACGCATAATTTTTCCTGTATTGCACTCGTTTATGTAAACCAGTGCGTATATCTGTTTAAATAATTTACGTATATAGATAAACATGCTTTGCTAATCTTTGGCAAGCATTTTTTTTCTAAATTAAAGTATATGCTATAACTGCCGATAATAAATGGAGTGATAGGAGGTACAAATGGATATCATGATCCCCTTTTTAGGTCGCATAACACGCTTACAGTTGGAGAGTAAAGGCGCGTTTCATATTGCGGGCGTAAAAGACGCGAACGTGCAGCGAATTGAGCTAGAAAAACGGCAAAAACGTGAAATTGAACGACGTAAAAAAGCTGCTGAGAATGGCGATAAAAACAGTAAAAATGCTATTGAAGAAGATGAAGAGGGTAATAAGCACCTAGATACCTGGGCTTAAACGAAAGCCAAATTTTTCTGCAACAGTAGCGCAATTTCTGCTAACGTTTAAGTAAGTTCATTTATATTTTACAGGGCAGATTAATGGATAAACCCGCAGTGCCATTGAATGAGCAAGCTCGCCTTGACGAATTGCGTTCGCTTGAAATATTAGATACGCAAAGTGAACCTGTTTTCGACAGAATCACACGCCTTGCTCAGCAATTCTTTTCAGTGCCAATTTGCATCATAAGTTTAGTTGATGAGCAACGTCAGTGGTTTAAGTCTTGTGTTGGTTTAAATGTCACTGAAACTGCCCGAGATATCTCTTTTTGTGGCCACGCAATCCTACAAGACGAACCTTTTGTGATTAATGATGCGTTGAAAGACAAAAGGTTTGCAGATAATCCGCTAGTAGTTGGAGAGCCACATATTCGCTTTTATGCGGGATGCCCAATCATCCTTAAATCAGGTAATTGTATTGGAACACTGTGTATTATTGACTATAAACCACGCACATTGAGTAATAAAAATCTTCAAGCGCTGAAAGATTTTGCTGCAATTATTGAGCGTGAATTTGCCATATTGCAACTTGCTACAATGGACGAATTGACCTTGCTCCCTAATCGTCGAGGTTTTACAAGCACTGCTGAGCATTATTTAGATTTGTGTATTAGGCAGCAATTAAATGCCAAATTGGTATTTATAGATTTAGATAACTTCAAATACATTAATGATAACTTTGGGCATTCTGCTGGTGATAGAGTTCTGAAAGAATTTGCATCATTACTAAAAGAATACTGCCGAAAAGCAGACTTATATGCACGTTTGAGTGGGGATGAGTTCGTGATTCTGTTTACTGATTTAAACACCTCAGAATGCGAAACAATCATGCAACGTCTACTGCAGTCATTTTGTAATTTACCTTCGAGTTTTACAGGTCAAAGCATATTGAGTTTTTCTTATGGAATTGCTGATTTTTCGGGCCAGCAACCCTGTTCACTTGCAAAGCTATTAGCTGTTGCTGATAGTAGAATGTATAACGCAAAGGTACAAAAAAAGGCTCAATTATGAGCCTTTTTAATGACTAATGGCATACTCACTGTTGTGTTTTAGCAGATTG
The DNA here is from genome assembly GCF_024124645.1 of Pseudoalteromonas sp. Ps84H-4. Classification (NCBI taxonomy): domain Bacteria; kingdom Pseudomonadati; phylum Pseudomonadota; class Gammaproteobacteria; order Alteromonadales; family Pseudoalteromonadaceae; genus Pseudoalteromonas; species Pseudoalteromonas sp. Ps84H-4. The sequence continues at coordinate 62,082 of NZ_JAMXSK010000011.1, forward strand.
AATACTGCTTTGGATCAATGGTGAGATTGTTAAGCCTTGTACAATAATCGAAAAAATCACAACTACATAAGTCACTATTACTATTAGGTCATGCAAGTCAGACCCTGCAATCATCACTTGATCACGAGGTATAGCTGCAGCCATTGCTAGTGCTAATCCACCACGCAGGCCGCCCCAAGTTAAGATTTTTACCGAGTGTTTATCGTATTGACGATACTTTTTAAAGAATACAAATGGCGCACCTACACTTATAAAACGCGCTAATAACACCACAGGTACCATGAGTAGACCTAAACCGATTTCTTCAAAGGTAATAGGCATAGTCACGATGAGCATACCGATGATCAAAAACAGCAAGGCGTTTAAAAAACTATCGGTGGCATGCCAAAAGTCTTTTACATAACGGGTATCTTCAGGCCCTGTGCGCTCTGTTGCCTTTGAGCGGGTAATATTGCCAAGCAAAATACCACTGGTAACCATGGCAAGTGCGCCCGATATTTCCCATATATTTGCCGCAGCAAAACCAGCGGTTGGGATGGTCAAAGTTAGAAGTAACCGAATATTCACATCGCGGCTATTAATGATCAAAAAGTGCCCAACCAATGCAATGACTAACCCAAACACAATACCGCCAATGGCATCCACTAAGAACAGCTCAGCAACATCAGCAACAGTGGCTTCGGTGCCATAAAAGGCCACTGAAAATATGGTGGTGAATATGACTAAGCCAATACCATCATTAAACAAAGACTCACCTTCAACTTGCACAGAAATTCCTTCTGGGGCTCGCATTTGTTTAATAATGGCTAACACGGCAATCGGATCGGTTGGGCTTATTAATGCTCCAAACAGCAAGCAATAAATAAACGGCACTGGCCAGCCAACAAAGGCAAATAAGTAATAACTTAAATAACCGACTATGACCGTGGAGGTTATGGTTGAAAATAGCACTAATGCAGTTATCTCCCATCGTTGTTTACGAAGGGCTGCCAAGTTGATTTCCAATGCCCCTGCGAATAGCAAAAACCCAAGCATGCCTTTTAATAGCAACTGATTAAAGTTGATACTAGAAACAATCTGAGTTATTTCGAGGGCCGTTGTATCACCAAGCATTTTAACGGCAAGAATAAGTAGCAAAGAAATAACAACAGAGCCAGTTGTTATAGCAATCGTGGTTTGCATTTTGAGGATATATTGATTAGCAAAAGCAATAAAAATAGCTAATGCTGAAAGAAAACAAATGAGGTACCAAGCATTCATTGTTTGACCTTAAATATTTTTATAACAAGACGCAGAAAGCTGTCACTTTCTGGCCGCATATAGTACGCCTCTAATATAGGTATGTCACAGTGTTTATGCGATTTTTATGACTTTTTAGAGTAAAAATACTTGATGCTGATTGCATATGTATAATTGCTGTTAAAAATGTCTAAAAAGAGACATAAAAAGCCCTGCAAAATATGTAGCATTGATAAGTTTAGTTAGGTCAATTTGTTGAACTGGGCAGATTCTTGACTGGTATTTATAGCCCTGATTGGATAAGGGATCACAATGCCTTCTTCGGCGTAACGTTTATGGAGTGCTTTTATAAACGCTGATTTAACCCAAAATCGGTTGAAGTACTCTTTTGCTCTTAGCATCACCGTAAAGTTAATACTTGATTGATCAAAGGTGTGAAACACCACAAAAGTATCGTAGTCATCAACACCCCATTGATGACTTTTTAAAATCTGTCTGGCAACATCCAAAGTCACTTGCTCAACTTTTTCAAGATCTGAGCCATAATGAACACCCACCTCAACGGGGACGCTGAGTTCTTTTTCGGGATAAAAGTAATTAATGATGCGTGATTTAGACAGCTGACTATTTGGGATGACTATCATGTTATTCGGCAACATTTTTACCCATGTAGAGCGCCAACCAATTTTTTCAACAAAACCTTGGTCGCCACTTTCAAGTTCTATAAAATCGCCAACCCGAATAGGTTTATCAATCACCAACTGAACGCCTGAAAAGAAGTTTTCAAGTGTAGGTTGCAAAGCCAAAGCAACAGCAAGTGAGGTAATGCCCAAAGAGGCAATAATCGGAGTGATTGAAATCCCCAACGTGCCCAATAACACCAATAAGCCAATACAGACTATGGCGCAGCGGATCAAGCCTTTAATGATGCTATGACTATTCGAAACAACCACTGAGCGGGCACTGTAATAATCAACGGTGCCAAATAAGAAATGGTCTAAAAATAACACTAAGGCAAAAATACAAATGGCTTTAGCGGTGGCTGCAATGGGTAAGGGGTGTTCGGCCATAAAGCCGGTGATGTTTAATAACTGACCAAAAATGATCACAAGCACCATCATTGTGCACAAGGTCAATGGCGTAGAAAGTGAGTTAACAAGCAAGGTATCGAACACAAAATCAGTTCGTTGGGTCCATTTTTTTAGGCAATAGATAATTACAAACTTTAATAAAAACAGGGTTATGGCGGCTAGTACAGTGCCGCCAATGACGACCAGCCAAGGCTCATTTAGCCATTCATTTTGTATTAGTTCAGTAATCATACTTAGTCCTTAAACCCTAGATACTTGCGATAGCTGCAAGTTATGTACCTAGGCTTTTTGGTTAATAGCTGAATTTTTAGCGATGAATCACAAATGGTAAGGTGAGCAAAATAAATACAAATAAAAGGTACAAATGTTTATTAAATGTTATCTTTTTGTATCAATAAATTTACATTGAAGTTGTATCTGTTAACATTTGATAAACCTGAAAATGATTATCTTGCTGTTAATTATAGTGTTTTAAATTAGAGCTAATACTTTACTTGTAAATTTTTTGTTTCATTTTCAATTTCGCTCCATTCAATCTAGGCTGGTCACTAATCGGGAACGGTGCAGTCCGGTTACTAGGAAAATATTAAATACATAACAATCTAACGGAGCGTAAACGTGAATTTATCTAAAATCACATTAGCAACTCTTGCTGCTTTTGCTTTGACTCAAGCAACAAGTGCAGTAGCTGCGAACAAGAAATACCTAAACGAACAAACAGGGATTAACCAAGCTTTGCAAACCAATGCATCATCAGTATTGAGTGCAAATCCAAATCAGTTAGTTGGTTTAGGTGCAGGGAATGATTTAGTTGTATTAAAAGAAATCAAAACCAGTAACGGCAACACCACGCGCCGTTATCAGCAGATGTATCAAGGTCTACCTGTTATTGGCGATACGGTTAGCCTTACATTTGATGGTAATGGCCAATTAAAGCGCGCACATGGTGCAGCGGTGTATGACATTGCCGCCGACATCGACTCAGTGTCTCCGGCACTAAACAAGAAAAAAGCAATGGCAAAAGGCCTTGCTAATTCACCTGCTGCAATTAAATCAGTTGGGTTAAAAAAGCATAATGAACAATCACGTTTAGCTATTTGGCTAGACGAGGACAGTGTTGCACACCTTGTGTATGAAGTATCTTATGTGACGTATGGCGACAACCCATCTCGTCCATATCAAATTATTGATGCTAACAGCGGTGAAGTTTTATTTAGCTTCGATAACTTACAACATGCCAGTGCAACAGGCCCAGGTGGTAACTTAAAAACAGGTAAGTACATTTATGGTACTGATTTTGACAGCCTAGATGTTGCTCAGTCGGGCAGCACTTGTACGATGAACAACGCCAATGTAAAAACCATTAACCTAAATGGTGGTACAAGTGGTTCGACAGCATATTCATTTACATGCCCAGAAAATACCTTTAAAGAAATTAACGGTGCGTACTCGCCTTTAAATGATGCGCATTATTTCGGTAACGTAATTTTTAATATGTATAACGATTGGGTTGGTACTGCGCCATTAACTTTCCAATTGCAAATGCGCGTTCATTACGGCAGTAATTACGAAAATGCGTTTTGGGATGGTAGTGCTATGACCTTTGGTGATGGTCAAAATACCTTCTACCCACTGGTTAGTCTTGATGTCTCGGCGCATGAAGTAAGCCATGGTTTTACCGAGCAAAACTCAGGCCTCGTTTATTCTGGTAAATCAGGTGGTTTGAACGAAGCGTTCTCTGATATGGCAGGTGAAGCGGCTGAGTTTTATATGAAAGGCTCAAACGATTGGTTAGTGGGTCAGGAAATCTTCAAAGGTAACGGTGCACTTCGTTACATGAATAACCCAACCCAAGATGGCAGCTCGATTGACCATCAAAACAATTACTACTCAGGTATGGATGTGCACTATAGCTCAGGTGTATTCAACAAGGCATTTTATAACCTCGCAACCACACCAGGTTGGGATACGCAAAAGGCATTTGTTGTGATGGCACGTGCTAACCAACTTTACTGGACAGCCAGCACAAACTGGGATTTAGCTGGTAATGGCGTGATGGATGCAGCCTGTGATTTAAGCTATGACCCAGCAGATGTTCAAGCGGCACTTGCGGCGGTGGGTGTGACTTCAAGCTTAAGTGCGGGTAGTAGCTGTGGTACGACTGAGCCACCTCCAAGCGGTGATGAAGAACTAACTAATGGCGTTGCGCGCACAGGGATCAGTGGCGCAGCGAAAGATCAAATGTTCTTTACTCTTGAAGTGCCAGCAGGTGCAACGAATTTACAATTCAATACAACTGGTGGAAGTGGTGATGCAGACCTTTATGTTATGTATGGCGCAAAACCAACACTGAGCAACTTTGATTGTAAAAGCACTTCATCTACTAGCACAGAAAGCTGCGCTATTAGTAATGTGCAAGCGGGTACTTACTACGTAATGGTAGAAGCGTGGAATCAAATTTCAGGTGTATCACTTACAGGTAGCTTTGATTCGGGCAGCGGTGGTGGTGTAACACCAATTAACCGCACTGAGTCTAACTTAAGTGTTGGTACAAATAGCTGGACTCGGTTCACGCAAGACCTCGATGCGGGTTACTCGTCACTGGATGTGACTATTTCTGGTGGCTCTGGTGATGCTGACTTGTATGTGAACTTTGGTTCACAATCGACAACATCTAGCTATGACTGCCGTCCTTATAAAAACGGCAATAGCGAAACCTGTACATTTACAAACCCACAAGCGGGTACTTGGTATATCGACCTTCGCGGCTACAGCGCTGCAAGTGGTGTAACACTCACCATTTCGGCTAACTAGCCACCCTTTTAGGGAGCTTCGGCTCCCTTTTTTATTTTATTAAAATACACATCATAAAAGGATTGATTATGACAACCCGTCTAACACAGTGCTTAGTGGGCTTTGCCACACTGTCACTGAGCCAACTAAGTTATGCAGCGCAAGACGAAACAATTTGGGTCACCATTGATGCCCTTGCTGCAGAGCACTTTCAACAAGATACAGTGAGTAAACGTAAACAAAGCAGTAATTTTGCGATGCAAAAATCGGCTTTGAATCAAGTTAATTTTATGCGCGTTAACAAACAGGATATCGCTGGTTTAAGTGAGTTTATGCACGATAACTATCATCGCTGCGGTGGTTTTGTCGCCCATGACTCATTAGCAGATGCCGAGCTTTATACTCAGCAATTAAATGCGGTTTCGCAAGGTACAATGAATGCGAGCTTTGTTAATTACAGTATTGATAATGCCGCGACAGTTAATGCGCTACTATCATCGATTGATAGTAGTGAACTGAGTGATACGGTTAATAGCATGATGAACTTTCATAACCGATATTATGCAGTGCAAAGTGGTGTTGATGCAGCAGATTGGTTAAAGAGCCATTGGCAACAAATAGCCAGTAGCCGCAGTGATATAACTGTTGAGTATTTTAACCATAGCTTTTCTCAATCATCAGTTATTGTGACCATTCCTGGTGCAGAAAAAGCAGATGAAATCGTCATTATTGGTGGTCATTTAGACTCAATCAATCAGTCTAATCCAAGCAATGGTCGAGCTCCTGGTGCAGATGATAATGCCTCGGGTATTGCAGTGCTAACACAAACCCTAAAAGCAATAGTGGAAAATAACTACCAACCTCAGCGGACCATACAAATTATGGGTTTTGCTGCTGAAGAAGTAGGCCTTAGAGGCTCAAAAGATATTGCTCAAAGTTATAAAACACAGGGGAAGAATGTTGTAGGCATGGTGCAGTTTGATATGACTGGTTATAACGGCAGCAGCACAGATATTGTGATGATGACGGATTACACAAACTCATCGCAAAATCAGTATTTATCGCAGTTGCTCGATGCTTACCAGCCCTCAGTGAGCTATGGCTTTGATCAATGTGGTTATGGCTGCTCAGATCATGCCTCTTGGTATCAACAAGGGTTTGCCGCCTCAATGCCATTTGAATCAACAATGAGTGACATTAACCCTTTGATCCACACATCAAACGATGCCCAATTTGATGCGGCTCACGCGAGTAAGTTTGCAAAACTAGCAGTGAGTTATGTTGCTGAAATGGCAAAAAATGCCGGTGATGTAGTAACTGAGCCGACTAATCAGCTTGAAAATGGCGTAGCTAAAACGGGATTGGCGGGCGCAGCAAAAGAGCAGCTATTCTTTACGCTTGAAGTACCTGCAATGAGCAGTAACCTTGAGTTTGTAACTGAGGGGGGCTCCGGTGATGCCGATTTATACGTTAAATTTGGCAGTAAGCCGACCTTACAGGACTTTGATTGTAAAAGCACAACTTCTACAAGTAATGAAAGCTGTGTGATGTCGTCAGTTCAAACTGGTACGTATCATGTCATGGTTGAAGCGTGGAATGAGATTTCGAATGTGTCACTCACGGGAAGTTATAGCACCTCAGGTGGCGGCGACAACCTTGATCGAACTGAGACAAACGTGAGTGTCGCTACCGGTAGTTGGCAGCGCTTTACTCAACAAATACCAGCAGGCCTTAGTAATTTAACGGTGACGATTACTGGCGGTAGTGGCGATGGAGATTTGTATGTTAACTATGGCTCAGCGTCAACAAGTTCAAATTATCTATGTCGGCCTTACAAAAATGGTAACGAAGAAAGTTGTCAATTTGATAACCCACAAAGTGGAACTTGGTACATAGATTTACAGGGTTACCGAGCTGCATCAGGCGTGACATTAACGATTCAAGGACAATGATTTAAACGCAATCATACTTTTAACCATGAGGAAGCCTTGCTTCCTCATTTAGTCTTGCCCTTGGCAAGTCAGTTACGTAAAATCTGCCCATCACTTTTAATCTATTGGCGAAGTTTATCAAACAACTTTTCAGTGCCACTGGCCCCCTTGCACTTTCTCTTGATGGATATACTCCTCGGCAGCCACAAATTGACATGGCTGTTGCAGTTGACGATGCCTTAAAAAAACGTCACCAATTAGTGGTTGAGGCGGGCACAGGCACGGGTAAAACCTATGCTTACTTAGCGCCTGCGTTAAAATCAAAAGGCAAAACCATCATCTCAACGGGTTCAAAAGCACTGCAAGAGCAGTTATTTCACCGTGATTTACCCAATTTAGTCAAAGCACTGAGCGCCACTAAAAAAGTTGCCCTTTTAAAAGGCCGCGCGAATTATTTGTGTACGTATCGTTTAAGTCAGCATGTTGCGCATGTGCCAACAGATGATCCTGATGTAATGCATCAACTCGCGATGGTGGCAAAGTTTGCAAGCGAAACCCGTTCCGGCGATTTAGCAGATTGTATAGGCATAGAAGAAGACGCCAAAGTACTGCCTTATGTTAGCTCAACTGCTGATAACTGTTTGGGTAAAGAGTGCCCCGATTTTCAAGACTGTTATATTCGCAAAGCGCGCTTAAACGCCATGGAAGCTGATGTGGTGGTGATCAACCATCATTTGTTTTTTGCTGATATGGCCGTGAAAGACACGGGTTTTGCTGAATTAATGCCTACCGCAGACGCCTATATTTTTGATGAGGCGCATCAGCTTAGTGAAATTGCCAGTGACTATTTTGGTGAAAGTGTTAGCACTAAAAAGCTGGTGGATTTAATTAATGACTTACGAGCAATATACCGTGCAGATATCCCGGATATGCTGCAATTAGGTAAAACCCTCAACAAGTTAGAAACCAGCGTAGCAGATTTACGCTTACAGTTTGGGGTTGATGGTAGCCGTGGTGATTGGCGTGAAAAGCTGGCCGATAAAGAGATTTGTGCAGCACTGCACCGAGTAATTAGCGACCTCGACTTTTTATACCAAGTATTAAAGTTATGCTTAGACCGTAGCGAAAAAATAGAGCATCCATTTGAGCGTACATTGGCCTTTAAAGGTCAGTTAGAGCGGGTATTTGATACCGCACAAACGGGCTATAGTTATTGGTACGAAACCACTCGCCGATACCTAACGGTAAACATTACACCGCTTAATGTATCGGCTAAATTCGCTCAAATGATGAAAGACACGGGAGCTGGCTTTGTGTTTACATCGGCCACTTTATCGGTCGATAACGACTTAGCGCACTTTAACGCCAGCCTTGGCTTAAAACCAGCGCAAAGCATGATTGTTGAAAGTCCGTTTGATTATCAACAACAAGCACTACTTTGCTTACCGCGCTACTTACCTGAGTCTCATGCTAATAATATGCCCCATGCTATTATTAAGTTGACCCTTGAGTTGATAAAATCAGCAAAAGGTCGCTGCTTTGTGCTATTTACTAGCTATCGTATGATGCACTTAGTGGCTGAAGGTTTAACCACACAAATGGATTATCCGGTTTATATGCAAGGGCAAATGTCTAAACGCATTATCCTTGAGAAGTTTACCCGTCACGGTAATGCCGTTTTACTCGGCACAGCCTCATTTTGGGAAGGCGTAGATGTTAGAGGCAGCACATTAAGTTGTGTTATCATTGACAAATTGCCGTTTGCCGCACCAGATGACCCTTTATTGCAAGCAAAAATGCAAGATTGCCAGCTGCAAGGTAAAGACCCATTTGCGCATATTCAATTACCCCAAGCGGTGATTGCATTAAAGCAAGGGGTAGGGCGACTTATTCGCGATAGTAAAGATAAAGGTGTGCTGGTTATTTGCGATAACCGCTTAGTAACACGCCATTACGGCCAAGTATTTTTAAAAAGTTTGCCACCCATGCGCCGCACACGCGATTTAGCAATGGCAAACGCGTTTTTAGAACAGATCAATTAGAGTAACTTAGATGATTAAACACAATATTCTTGCCTTAGATGCATCAACTGAAGCGTTGTCGCTGGTGCTACATTATCAAGGGCAAACATTTCATCATTTTGAAGAGTGCCCACAGCAGCACAGCCAAAAGATTTTGCCTTTAATTGATGAGTTACTCGCAAAGGCTCAATGTAAATTAACCGACTTAGATGTCATTGGTTTTGGTCAAGGACCGGGTAGCTTTACGGGCGTGCGCATCAGTGTTGCAATTGCTCAAGGTTTAGCTTATGCCGCACGTTTACCTTTGGTTGGCGTATCAACATTGCAGATGATGGCGCAACAAGCATTTGAACAACACCAAGCAAGTGATGTGTTTTCTGCGATTGATGCGCGTATGGGTGAGATTTATTTCGCTCACTACAAAGCAGATGATAATGGCTTAATGCTACTTGTTGATGAAGAGCAAGTTATTAAACCTGAGTTGCTAACGCTACCTGAAACAGCAGCAACTGCGGTAGGTACTGGCTGGCAGACCTATCCTTCGCTTGTTTCAGAACTTGCAAATGTAAGTTTAAATGAAACTATTTTACTGCCTGATGCGAAATACATGCTGGCCTCGGTTGCAACGGCTTTTGCTAACGGTGAAACAGTGACAGCAGCCAATGCACAGCCTAAATATGTTCGTGATACAGTGACTTGGAAAAAGCTACCAGGCCGAGAGTAACTGAGATATTAACTGAGAGAATAACGAGACTTGCGTGCTTGTCAGTTATGGCACATAATTTAGTCATGTTTGATGTGGAATTACGAGTTTGACTTTACCAATTGGCTCAGGCTTTTATACCGGTGACATTCCCGGTCAATATAGCCGTAAAAATACTGTTACAGATAAGCCTAAGGCGATATCAGACCAAACGGCTGAGCAAAAATCGTCAACCGAATATGTTAAATCGAGCCCTCAAGCAGTTGCTATTGCTGATGAGTTTAAAGCTGAGTCGCAAAACTATCAGCAAACAATTTATGACAAACCAAGTAACCCAAAAATCAGCCGGGCAATTTCAACCTACACGGAATTTGCTAACTTAGAGCGCCGCGCCGAAGTGCAAAGCCTCATTGGTGTTGATGTATATGCTTAGTTAATTGCTAATACTGAATTCACAAAAAAAAGCCTAAACAAAATGTTTAGGCTTTTTTATGTTTGGACAGTATTCAATATAAATTACTGTTTAATAAAATCAATCAGCTTGTCGGCAATCGCAGTATTGTTTTGCGAACCGTAGAAATCTTCAGCACGTTTACCATAGGCAAATACTTGCACATCAATAGCGGTGTGGCCGCCAGTAGTCCAACCGGTGAAGCTGGCATGATTGATGATATCTTTTACAGCTAGTAGTAGTGCTTTCTCGCCCATTTTCTTAGCTTCGCTTAGCTTAATGCTGTTAGCATCAGTGAATTCGATATCAGAATACTTTTGCCATACTGCTTTTAAGTCATCGCTTTCAAGTAGATCTTTTGTGATAGTGCCAGCTGTTGCTTTAACACCTTTAATCACGTCAGTTTCCCACTTATATTGACCATGAGCACCAAGTGTTAAGCCACCTGTTGAGTGGTCGGCAGTGATAACAAGCAGAGTATCAGGGTTTTTATCTACATACGCTTTTGCTTGTTCAATCGATTTAGCAAAGTCGTCCATTTCGCCCATTGCACATGCGATGTCGTTTGCATGACCACACCAGTCAATTTGGCTACCTTCGATCATCACAAAAAAACCTTTGTCGTTTTGACCATCCAGTAAATCAAGTGCTTTAGTTGTCATTTGCGTAAGGCGCGTTGGATTTTCGTCAAGCGCAAACGGTAAACCTACTTCAGCGAATAAACCAAGTGCAGGAACTTGTTTTAAGTCACTCATTGCTGCGAAGTCATCGCTGTATTGATAACCTGCAGCTTTAAACTCCTCAACTAGATTACGGTCTTCACGAACATAATATTTAGTGCCGCCACCTAACATTAAATCAACCGGTAATTTACCTGCGATTTTGTTATCGATATAGTCGTTAGCAATCTCGTCGTAGTTGCGGCGTGATTCGTTGTGCGAAGCAAAGCTTGCTGGTGTGGCATGATTGATTTGCGAAGTAGCTACGAGTGCTGTTGTCATACCGCGTTCTTTTGCAACTTCAAGCATGGTTTTTACTGGTTTTTTATCAGTATCAACGGCAATTGCGCCATTATAACTTTTATGGCCACTGCTCAGTGCTGTTGCACCTGCTGCGCTGTCTGTTACATAGGTATGATCATCAGGGTAGGTATGTGCCATACCACGTAAAATAGTATCGAAAACAGTTGGGTCAACAACTTTAGTATTTGGATCATCTTTAAAGTAACGATATGCAGTTGTGTACGCCGGGCCCATACCATCACCAATCATATAAATGATATTTTTTGGTGCTGATTCAGCCATTACTGAGCCTGCTGAGCATAATAATGCTAAAAGACTTAATTTTAATTTCATTGATGTAACCTTATTATTGTGCCCTTATTTATACTGCGGGGATTATTGTATACTAGCCAGACGATAAATAAACGCCTTTAAGTTGAAACGCTTAATAAATAGGAGCAATTGTGCAACCTTTTTCTTTTCAAACTGGCACTCAGGCAATGCATGGCCTAACCTTTGGTCATGGCGAAGAAGTTGTGATTGCCTTACATGGTTGGCTTGATAACGCACATAGTTACATACCTATGTTACAAAATGTGCAGCTTAATCAGCGTTGGTATTGTCTCGATTTTCCTGGCCATGGTTTATCTGAGTGGCGAAGTAGTGATGCCCACTATTACTTTATTGACTATATTGATGACGTATATAAGTTTATTGAGTCACTTGATGTAACGAAAGTGCATTTAGTTGGCCACTCAATGGGGGCCATGGTTGCTGGGGTTTTTGCCAGCTGTTTTCCTGAAAAGGTAGCAACGGTAAATTTTATTGAAGGAATAGGCTGCGTTACAACAAACAGTAATGAAGTGAGCAGCCAACTTCGTAAAGCAATTTTAAATAGAGCGCGGGTAAACACTAAAGGGCCACGTGCATTTGACTCAATAGCGCACATTATTAGTGCAAGGCTTGCAAGTGGTGATCTTGAATACCCACAAGCTGAGCTATTAATGACACGCAATAGTTACGAAAAAGCAGGGAAGTGGTATTTAACAACCGATCCAAAGCTTAAAAATCACTCAGGATTTCGCTTTGATGAGGCACAATGTATTGCAACCATCAAACAAATAAACGCACCATGTCAGCTTATCTTAGGGGATAAGGGGTATCCTTTTGTGAAAGATAACCTAGAGGCATATGGTAAATATTACAAGGAGTTAAAAATTCATGAGATACCTGGAGGTCACCATTGCCATATGCAAAGTCCTGCATTAACCTTAGAGCACATTCATGCATTTATTGGGCAGTATAAAGCAAGTTAATTGTATAATTGCACCAAATGTGGGATTATCTGCACCATTAGAGTATTTACTCCATTGAGAAACGGCCTTAGTTAGATTAAGGTTATTAAAAAAATATAATTATAAACAGGAGCTAAGAGTGGAAAAAATCTGGCTTAAACGCTACCCAGAAGGTATGCCTGAAACAATCGACCCTGAGCATTATCACTCGCTACTCGACTTGTTTGAAAAAAGTTTTGCTGACTATAGTGACCTTCCAGCCTTTACCAACATGGGTAAAGTGTTGACCTATAGTGAGTTAGACAGTGCTACAAAACGTGTTGCGTCGTACATTCAAAATGATCTTGGTCTGAAAAAAGGCGATAAAGTAGCGGTTATGATGCCGAACCTACTGCAAACGCCTGTGACTATTCTAGGTGTTCTTCGTGCAGGCTGTGTAGTGGTAAACGTAAACCCACTTTACACGGTGCGTGAATTAGAGCATCAACTAAATGACTCTGAATCATCAGCAATTTTCATTCTTGCTAATTTTGCAGATACTCTAGAAAAGGCTTTACCAAAAACCAACGTTAAGCACATCGTGGTTACCCAAGTAGGTGACATGGTGGGTGGTCTTAAAAAGCACATCGTTAACTTTGTGGTTAAGCACATTAAAAAAATGGTGCCTAGCTACTCATTGCCAAATGCAATTAAATTTGCAGATGCACTTGCTGGGAACGAAGCAACCTACAAAAAGCCTGATGTTGATTTAAACGACCTAGCATTTTTACAATACACTGGTGGTACTACGGGTGTATCTAAAGGTGCAATGCTATCGCATGGCAACATGGTAGGTAACCTTGAGCAAGTATCGGGCTGCTTAGATAACGTGCTTGAGCGTGGCAAAGAAGTCGTTATCACGGCACTGCCGCTTTATCATATCTTTGCTTTAACAGCTAACTGCCTAACATTTATGAAATATGGTGGTTTAAATGTACTTATTACAAACCCACGCGATATGCCGGGTTTTGTAAAAGAGTTAGCACAACACAAATTTACTGCGGTAACGGGTGTAAATACCTTATTTAATGGTTTACTAAATACCCCGGGTTTTGCTGAACTTGATTTCTCAAGCTTAAAAATGTCACTTGGCGGTGGTATGGCGGTACAGCGTCCAGTTGCTGAAAAATGGCAAGCTGTAACTAAAACCAAATTAATGGAAGGTTATGGTTTAACTGAGTGCGCACCACTTGTAACTGTAAGCCCATATGATCTTGATGGTTATAACGGCTCAATTGGTTTACCAGCACCAAGTACTGACATTAAACTAATGCTTGAAAACGGCGAAGAAGCAGCGAAAGGTGAGCCAGGCGAGCTTTGGGTTAAAGGCCCACAAGTTATGCAAGGTTACTATAACCGTCCAGATGCAACAGCCGAATGCTTAAAAGACGGTTGGTTTGCAACCGGTGATATTGCAACTTACGATGATGAAGGCTTCTTCTACATTGTTGATCGTAAGAAAGACATGATTATCGTATCTGGCTTTAATGTATTCCCTAATGAGATTGAAGAAGTTGTCGCAATGCACGATGGTGTGCTTGAAGTAGCTGCTATCGGTGTCCCGCATGAAGTAAGTGGCGAGCAAGTTAAAGTTTTTGTCGTGAAAAAAGATCAATCTTTAACTGAAAAAGATATAATAAAGCATTGTCGTGATAATTTAACGAACTATAAGGTGCCTAAACTCGTTGAGTTTAGAGATGAATTACCAAAAACCAACGTTGGTAAGATTCTTAGAAGAGCCTTAAAGGACGAAGAGAAATAATAAAAGCCGGCATTAGCCGGCTTTTTTATGTGAAACAAAGGGGTGTAAGTGCAATACCAACTGATCGAAACGCAAAATCAGTTAAATGATTTTGTAGAAAAAATAATAGGAAAACCAGTATTAGCAATTGATACTGAGTTTATGCGCCGCCGCACCCTGTACCCTGAAGTTGCACTTATTCAAGTATATGATGGTGAGCATTTAGCGTTAATCGACCCACTGGCAGAGTTATCGCTCTATGATTTTTGGCAAGTACTTAAAAACCCAGAGGTGTTAAAAGTACTGCATTCACCGTCAGAAGATATTGAAGTGTTTCAAAAGTACGCTGGCTTTGTACCAACACCGCTATTTGATACCCAATTTGCATTGCAAATTTTAGGTCATGGTAACTGCATGGGCTTTGCGCATATGGTCAAAGAGTTACTAGATATCGAAATTGATAAAAGTGAATCGCGCACTAATTGGTTGCAGCGCCCGCTTACAGAAAAACAGCTAGATTATGCCGCTGCCGATACCTTTCATTTACTCCCATGCTTTGAAATTATTAAAAAACAAATTGATGAAGCAGGCTTTTTTGACATTGTGATCAGCGAAAGCGAGTTAGTCGCGCAAAAACGTGCTTATCAAACACCTGCAGAGCAGCTTTACAAAGACATTAAAAATGCTTGGCAGTTACGACCGCATGATTTAGCGGTATTACGTGAACTTGCTAAGTGGCGCCGTGAAAAGGCAGAGCGCAAAAATCTTGCTCTTAACTTTGTGTTAAAAGAACATAATTTGGTTGAAATAGCTAAACGTAAACCAGTAAGTCTTAATGCACTTCGCCGCGTTCCGGGTGTTGAGCCAATGGAAGTAAACCGTTCTGGTGTTGAAATTTTAAAATGCATCGAACTGGGTAAAGCGGTTGCGCCAGAAGAGCAACCAGCACAACTTAAACGACTTATTGATTTTCCGGCATACAAAAAAGCCGCTAAAGATATAAAACAAAAAATTACCAAAGCTGCTAAAGCAAATGGAATCCCAGAAGATGTGCTTGCATCTAAAAAGCAAATCAATCAATTGATTAGTTGGAATTGGAAGCTAGATGCACAAGAGCGTAAAGACAGTTCAAAACCCGACTTATTAAACTCGTGGCGTTATGAGCTTGTAAAAGACACCCTTAAAGAGTGGGATAACTAAAAATTTGGCTCTAAGCAATTACTCAGAGCTTAGAGCCATAAAATTTGTCGCGTTTATTACTTACTTGCAGCCATTGTAATAGGTTGTAATCGTATCGTTTTAATCTGTGCATTTGTTTTGATGTTAAACAATAAAAAGGAGCAAATATAATAAACCTAGGACCTATTATAAATATGCAACTTAAACCACATTTTGAGTAATGCTGAATCAGTTTTATTTCTTGCGCTGCAATGTAGTGGTGCCCCCAAATTGAATGATAATAAATACCGTGTCGGCAAACAGTAAGAGCATGTTTGCAGTTAATTGCTAGAAAGAACAAAACCAGCGCGATAAAAAAGCACAGCGCAGCGATTAGCTCATAAATAATATGCTGTGGAGAAAAAAGCTTTAACAACATCAATGTGAAAAACAATAATAAGGCTAAAAAAGAATAAACCTTTTTTTCTGACCTTTTCTTAAGATTTAGAACTTTCATACTCATCCTTTGAGATTTTTATAGCTTAATGCTACCTCTCCAAGAATTTAAAGCAATCTGCCAAAAAAATGAAAATAGGGACAAGTGTTCAGCTTTTATTATTATTTTTTTATCTATGTTTTTTACTAGGAATGATGAATAATATATTTTTAATCAATATATTATGTGGTTGTGAGGGCTGTTTTATAGCCGCTTTGAAACAACTTGAAATTGACCAAAGGTCAGAGCAGGTTAATGCAAAAAAAGTGAATAATGTTATTTATAGATAACTTAATATCAGCTTATTATAAGTACCAATTAAACTTACTATACTGAAAAATAAAGGATGCTTCGTTATTGCTTACAATAAAGTGAATAGTAAGTAATATGGCATGCAACGAATAGCTGCATGCCTATTTAACCGACACAGACGAATAAAAAAACGTATTTTATAAGTATAAAAAACAAACAGTGTCAGTATTGATTTCTTAGGTTTTTAGTATGAAATTCACTTACTTTTAAACAAACAATTAATTCAGACTAGAGATCAAAATCAATTACTTATTTAATAAAATCTTATCCAGATTTTGTTTTGATTTCGCAACGCTTTGTAGCGGTGTTAGTCCACTTGGGTATTCTTCTTGCTCCAGCACTAACCACTTGGTGTTGCCGTGCGACTCTAAAGTGTCGATGATGGCAGGCCAATCAATGTTGTTTTCGCCGATAATCGGGCTCATGTTGCTACCTTCAATCGTACGTACTTTGATGTGCGTAGCAAGTGTGCGGTTAGGGTACTGTTTAATGAAGTAAATTGGATCTTTAGCTGCGTAATTGACCCAGCCAATATCTAACTGCAATGGCATGGTCTTGGGTGTGTTACTGGCAATATAATCCCAAAATGTTGCGTTATTAAATGCATTAAACTCTTTATTATGATTGTGAAAACCGATCTTCATATTAAAGCGAGTTGCATAATCACTAACTTTAGTGAGCTGTTTAACCAGTGACTTAACCCCTTCAGGATGCCATGCTCGCTCATCCCAAGGTACATAGAGTGTTGTAACACCAAGGGTTTTGTAAAACAGTAGGGTGCTATCAATAGTGCTTTCGGTGAGAGCATCAAAGCCGATGTGGGCACTACTGGCAACTAAACCTAATTCAGAGAGCTTTGCTTTTAAGGCCGCAGGGTTATCAGAATAAGGGCCAAAATCTTCGGCAAACTCAACGCCGTCAAATCCCATTTCGGCAAGTGATTTAAGCGTACCATGAAAGTCATTTTTTAAGGTGTCTTTGACTGACCACAATTGCACACTCACTGGCAGTTTTGCGAATAATTGACCACTAAATACAAGGCTAATAATGAGCAATAAAATGCGGGTTTTAAACATACTTAAATCCTAAAAAAGCAGGGGAGTGACCCCCTGCATTAAATTGTGTTATTAAACAACACAAGGGGGAAAGTTAATCGGTATAGGCGTACTCGCTTAGACCAAGCTCAGCTAAAACCTGATCTAAATGGGCTTTTGCTTCATCTGAAGGCCCTGGGTAATCACCAGCAATAGGAACATTGCCTAAGTAGCCTATGTCTTTACAGCCTTCTGGCGTACAGAAAAAAGCTGCCAGCACTAATTCTTTAAAGCGTAAAAAAGCTTTACCAATACGCTGAAATTGCGCAGGTGTTTGCTCGTTTAAAAATGCAATATCGTCTAAAATCGCACGATGTTGCTTTTCGTTAAGTGCAACAAATTGCTTTTTAAAACGAAGCTGCGCTTCATCTTTAAGCCACGCTAGTGAGTTTAAAATTTTAATTCTATCGCGTTGTTGGCCTTCATAAGGCGCGCTCACCCACTCATTAATAACCGCCGGTACTTCTAGCTCACTGGCTGAAGGAATAGCGCCTTCGCGTGGCACAATGTAATCAGCTAATAATGCTACTAACGTAAGCTCGTCTGCGGTTAAGGTTAGTGGCCAAGGTGATTCTGGTGGCATCACCAAATTAGGGTCTTGACCATAGCCTTTAGCGGTCACAGGCTTAATATCTAAATCAGGCCAATGCTCTTTTGCAGAGACTGCACCGTCATCTTCAAGTGCTTTTGTGCAACCTGCAGTTAAACCAACCGCTGAGCCCGCAGCTAATAGACCAAGCCATTTTAAAGACTCACGGCGGCTCATGTTAGAAACATAGTTATATGAGTCATTTTCGTTACGATGATGCATAATTAAAGTACCCCGTTATCAATTTGTTGAGCAAGCCAAGTTGAATTACGCATTGCCAGTGTCATGATGGTGAGCGTACAGTTTTTATGAGGGTTAGAAGCAAATACGCCCGCATCCATTACAAATAGGTTATTACAATCCCATGTTTGACCCCATTGATTGGTTACTGAGTCTTTCTTCGAGCTACCCATTCGTGTGGTGCCCACTTCGTGAATGATTTCGCCACCTTTTGAAATTGCCTTTTCAGCAGGCGGGAGTTCGCCAACGGTCGCACCCATGTTTTCTAGGATTTGTTTCGCGGTTTTTAAACCATGTTCGATTTGCTTTAACTCTCTGTCAGACCACTTAAAGTGAAACTTTGATACCGGAATACCCCATTTGTCTTTAACGTTTTCGTCAATTTCCATGTAGGTATCTTTGTTCGGTAGCATCTCGCCACGTAGGGCAAAGCCAACGTAAGAGCCATATGCATCACGAATTTGTTGTTTAAGGGCAGGGCCATAACCTTGTTTATCACCCGACACACCCGAGCCCGGCTGACCAAAGCCACTGCCAATTTCAAAGTGATAACCACGTGGAAAATCTAATTCATTGTTAGCTTGTGCTTGATGACCCCACCAAGGAATAAATAAATGGTTAGCGGTATGTCCATCTTCGTTATAACGCGGGCGACCTTTAAGTGCCGGAATTTGCGCACCTAACCATGCACCCGTCGAATCCATTAAATTTCGACCTACTTGGCCACTTGAATTAGCAAGGCCTTTCGGGTGCTTTTTATTCTTTGAGTTTAATAAAATACGTGCTGATTCACAGGCGCTGGCGGCTAAGATAACCACATCGGCATCAATAGCGTGTTCGGTTACTGTGTGTTTATCAACATAAGTGACGCCAGTGACTTTACCTTGCTCATCAACCTTAACTGACTTAACCATAGCATCGGTAATGACTTTTAAGTTTCCGGTGGCTTTTGCCATTGGCAGTAATGATGTCGTAGTTTGGAAAGCAGCACCAATTGAGCAACCAGAGCCACAAGGTGTTGCATAAAAACACGCCATGCGATCATCTTTCGGGCGAGTTAATACCGCGCGATGCATCGGCACTGCTTGAATGCCCATTTTCTTTGCAGAAGCGGCAATTAGAAGTTCAGGCACACGCGGTTTTGGTGGCGGCTGTAAAATACCCGGTGATGAATCTGGCATATCTTCATGGCCTGTATTAGTGCCACATACGCCAACAAGCTCTTCTGTTTTATCGTACCAAGGTGCTAAATCAGCGTATTCAAATGGCCAGTCGGCACCGTGACCATCACGGCTTTTACCTTTAAAATCGTGCTCACTAAAGCGTAATGAATAGCGGCCCCAGTGGTTTGTTCGACCACCTAACATACGTGCGCGCCACCAATAAAAGTCGCTACCTTTGGCGCTGGTGTATGGCTCATCAGGTACTTGCCAGCCGCCATCAACGGTTGCATCATAAAAGCCAAAGTTTTTGTCTTTGTTACCTGCACCCATAAGCGGGGCTTCGCTGTTACGACGAAACATTGGGCTTTCTGTTTTCGGGTCATAATTACGGCCCGCTTCAAGTAATAACACTTTGTGACCGAGTTTAGTTAGCGTATAAGCGGCCATTGCACCGCCAGCACCAGAGCCAACAACTAATACCTTATGTTTAAAATCAGACATCTTATAGCTCCTTGATTTTTATATTTTTAAACCACACTTTGTCACCGTGGTCTTGAAGCCCAATATGACCTTGCTCAGCCGTTGCAAAGTTTTTCCAAGTTGCAAACTTACTGCCTTTAACAAGGGTATTCCATGTTGTACTACCAATCACAATGCTGGTGGTGCTAATACCGTTTTGCCAAACTTGCAAGTGGTTGTCTTGCATTTTAATGCGCACATGATTCCAGCTATTTGCTGGCTTGTGAGCCGCAACTGGCGCAGCAAATAAATCGTAAATCGAACCTGCTAAGTGCGAGTCAATTTCGGTATCTGGATGCTCTTCGTTATCAATAATTTGAATTTCAGGCGCATGAGAGTAAATCATCTGTCCGGTTTCATCAGCCAATACAAAAATACCGCTATTGCCTTTGGTAGAGATTTTCCAATCAATCTGTAATTCAAAGTTTTGGTATTGCTTTTTAGTAAGCAGATCACCGCCACCTTTGGTTAATGTCATAGCGCCATCTTCAACGACCCATGCAGGATTTAAAGATTCGCTTTTAAAGTTACGCCACTGCGACATATCTTTGCCGTCAAACAATAACTGCCAGCCAGCTTGCTTTTCTTGTTGTGTAAGCTGATTATCAGCCGCATTAGCGAGTGCACAGCTACTAACGGTGAGCATTAAAGTCAGTGCTTTAAGAGATTTAAACATGGTGTTCCTCGACGATTTACTTGCTTAAGACGCACATTTTTCGGTGCGTTTGTTGTTATTAATTACTAGATGCAACCCAATGAATGCGACGATTAAAATAATTGGGAAGATCAGTAGGTTTTGTAATACAGCCTGTCCGGCTAAAATTTCAATTTGTTCAGCGTTTGCGCCACTTGCCTGTGCCGATGAGCGTGCGGTATCTATCCAGCTACCAATTACAGGGTTCCAGATGCTCATAGCAAACATGCCTGCACCGCCCATTAACGACATACCCAGCGCCCCTGACTTTGGAATATATTCAGCAACGCAGCCAAGCATGGTCGGCCAAAAATAGGTAACGCCAAGTGCAAACAGCATCGCTGCCAGATAAATCATGCTGCCCTCGGCCTGACTCATCATAAAAATCCCC
Source organism: Pseudoalteromonas sp. Ps84H-4 (assembly GCF_024124645.1). Lineage (NCBI taxonomy): Bacteria > Pseudomonadati > Pseudomonadota > Gammaproteobacteria > Alteromonadales > Pseudoalteromonadaceae > Pseudoalteromonas > Pseudoalteromonas sp. Ps84H-4. The sequence goes on from NZ_JAMXSK010000011.1 coordinate 83,043, forward strand.
AAACTTGCACAAATGGCAGAGCCAAGTAACACACCGGTAGGATTAAGCCTATGTACAATTGGGCCTGCAAAGAAGCGACCAACAGCCATTAAGCCGGTGATCAAGGCTAACACCACCATAGGAGAGGCGCCTGAAGACCCTAAAATACGCTCAATCCATTGCTGTGTGCCAAACTCAGTGGTTGCGGTGAATGTCATGCAGGCAATTAAAAAGATGTATAACGGCGTGAATAAGTGGCGAATATTGCTGCTAGTTGAGTGAGTACGTGTATCAAAGCGTGGAAACTGCGCTTTGATCAGCATAGCGCCATAAATAACCGTAGGAACTAAAATTAAAGCCACTTGCCATTGCCAGTTTAAACCCGCTCCCGACATAAAATTCGACGCAAGTGCGCCAATCACAATGCCACCAGGGAACCAAACATGAAAACGGTTTAGCATAGTGGTGGTATTTTTAGGGTACATTTCTGCAATCAGTGGATTACAGCCCGCTTCAACAGCCCCGTTGGCAAAACCAATCAAAAAGGTAGAAACCAGTAAGCCCCAAAAACCATCAGCAGTGATAGTTAAAACAAGACCAAGTAAATGACAAATAAACGCTAAAGCCACTAATTTCTTAGCGCCAATGGCATTATAAATAATACCGCCGACCATAGTCGCAACGGGAAAACCTAAAAATGCCATGGCATTAACCCAACCTAGTTCGGTATCGGTTAAGCCAAACTCACTGCCAAGTTGACCCAAAATACCAGCACGAATGGCAAAGGTCATAGAGGTCACAATCAGTGCTATACAGCAAAGCCGAAAGACTATGCGGTTATAATTATTGTTGTCCATATTGTGTGTCCTGTGTGTTCAATTGTTGTCGGTTTTATAAACCTAAAATTCGATTATTACGCTCAGTGTTTGTTGCGCCACTGGCAAAATCGTCAAAGGCTTTGTCTGTTGGGTTTATCAAGTGTGCTTTAATAAACTCAGCGCCTTCTCTTGCCCCATCTTCTGGGTGCTTTAAGCAACATTCCCATTCAAGTACAGCCCAACCATCAAAACCATATTGAGTTAACTTGCTAAAGATTTGCTTAAAATCTACTTGGCCATCACCTAAAGAACGAAAACGCCCCGGTCGGTCTTGCCAGTTCTGAAATCCGCCATAAACACCTGAGCGGCCATTTGCGATAAATTCGGCATCTTTGACATGAAACGCCTTAATGCGTGAATGATAGATATCGATAAACGCTAAATAGTCGAGCTGTTGCAATACAAAATGGCTCGGATCATAAAGAATATTAACGCGTGGGTGATTATTGGTTGCTGCTAAAAAGCGCTCAAATGTCACACCATCATGTAGGTCTTCACCCGGATGCAATTCATAACACACGTCCACGCCATACTCGTCAAAGCAATCTAAAATGGGTAACCAGCGCTTAGCAAGTTCACTAAAGCCTTGTTCAACAAGCCCTTGTGGACGCTGTGGCCACGGGTAAAAGGTATGCCATAAAAAAGAACCCGAGAAAGTCGCATGGGTGGTTAAGCCAAGGTTGTTACTCGCTTTCGCAGCTAGCATTAGTTGTTCTGTTGCCCATTTGGTACGCGAAGCAGGGTTACCTTTTACATGTTCTGCGGCAAAGTTATCGAACATTTCATCGTAGGCAGGGTGTACAGCAATTAGCTGACCTTGCAAATGCGTTGATAACTCTGAAATTGTAAGTCCATACTCTGTGGCAATACCAGTGACTTCATCGCAGTATTGCTGGCTTTGAGCTGCTTTTTCTAAATCGAAAATGTCTGGGGTTGAGGTTGGCACTTGAATCGCTTTGTAACCTAAACCGCTTGCCCACTCACATAAACCTTTAAAGTTATTGAAGGGGGCTTGCTCTGAAATAAACTGCGCCAAAAAAATTGCTGGCCCTTTGATTTTATTCATTCTTTATTATCCAATCTGTAATTTGTGCCATTTAGTGTCTTGTTTTGAAGAAGCTACAACGTGCTCAATAAACGCCATACCGCGCACGGCATCTTTAATGCCTGGTACATCAAATGCAGAATTTGTCGCGTTGTCGCCTTGCTTAAATGCATGAATTTGCGCTGCAAAATTGCGGTAAATATTGGCGAATGCTTCAAGGTAGCCCTCTGGGTGACCGGCAGGGGTGCGTAGGGCATTTTGAGTGTCAGGGTGTAATTCACCCACGCCAGCTCTTAGTAACGTAGCGGCTTGATTGTGGCCTCTTAGCCATAAGCTATTAGGCTCAAGTTGCGACCATTCAAGACTAGCTTTATCGCCATAAACACGCAGGCGTAAATTGTTTTCATCGCCAATAGAAATTTGGCTTGCCAGTAAAACGCCCTTACAACCATTATTGAATCTAAGTAGCACGGTGCCATCATCATCAAGGGCTCGGCCTTCAACCACATGATTTAAATCGGCGCAAAGCTCGGTGATTTCGAGATCAGAAACATACTCAGCTAAGTTAGCAGCATGCACGCCAATATCGCCCATACAACAACTAATGCCAGACTTACTGGTGTCTAAACGCCAGCTCGCTTGTTTTGAACCTTCGTCTTCGCTGTGCGCTAACCAACCTTGGGTGTACTCAACAATCACTTTTCGTATGGTGCCAAGCTCACCAGCTTTAACGCGATGCTTGGCTTCTTTTACCATTGGGTAACCGGTATAAGTGTGGGTCAGTCCATATAAAACTTGCTGTTTTGCAATAATGCTTTGTAATTGCTCTGCTTCTGCGAGAGTGAGTGTTGCAGGTTTATCTGATAACACATGAAAGCCGTGCTCAAGCGCCATTTTCGCGACAGGAAAATGCAAATGGTTTGGCGTGACAATAGCCACAAAGTCGATACGCTCATCAGCGGGTAATTTTGCTTCTTCGGTAAATAGTGTCTGGTAACTGTCGTAGCAGCGGCTGCTATCAAGTCCAAGTAGTTCGCCGGTTGCTTTACATTTGTTTGCGTCTGAACTGAATGCGCCTGCAACAAGCTCTATCATTCCGTCTAATCGCGCTGCAATTCGATGAATAGCGCCAATAAAGGCTCCATCGCCACCGCCTACCATTGCCATGCGGATCTTAGCTTTGCTCATCTTAAGCGCTCCTAATTTAAATAGCGTCGGCTACTGTTAATATCATGTTATTGATAATAGGAAAGCTTAAGCGATAAGCGCTAATAAAAATTCGGTTGACAATGCAACAAAATCGGCGTTTAAAATATATAGGATTGTTCTTTATAGAGACAAATTAAAGCGATGGATATTCAAGAAATAATTAAAAAAGCTGGCGTAAATCAGCTGATTGCTGCATTTGATTTACTGCCAGATATCCTCTTTTGGGTAAAAGATACAGATAGTAGAATCGTGCATTGTAATCAGCATTTTATTGAGCATCAGGGTTATAAAACACTGGAGCAAATATTGCTAAAAACTGACTTTGATTTTTCGCCAAAGCACCTCGCGTTTCAGTACGTCAATGATGATAAACGGGTGATGGAAGGCTACATAGTAACTGACCGTTTAGAGCTAAACCAAACCCAACAAGGTGAACTTGGTTGGTTTTCTACATCAAAGCATGCTTTAAAAGATCACGATGGTAATGTGATTGGCACCTATGGGGTGACCCGACATTTACAAAAAACCTCAAAAGCGCTTTCTCATGTCAGGGCAATTGAAGAGCCGGTAAAATTTATTCGTGAGCATTTTCATCGTCAGATCAGCATTGATGAATTGGCAGAGCTTGCACACTTGTCGGTGAGCGCTTTAGAGCGTCGTTTTAAAAAGCACTTAGCAAAAACACCTAATCAATTTATTAACGAAGTGCGTCTCGAAAATGCCCGTAAACTGCTTATCGAAACGCGACTGCCCATTTCACAAGTCGCTTATCAGTGCGGGTTTTCTGAACCGAGTTACTTCAGCAAACAATTTCGGCGTTTGTTTGGTGAAATACCTTCGCAAATGCGTGAACAATTAGACGATTAAATTGCCTCTCTCGCCATTAGAATAGCCCCTTGCTCAGCACTGGCAAGGGCAGGGGTTAAACGCGCTTTACTGGCATTAGGTAAGTAAGGGGTGATGGCACTGGCAATGCCGCCCATCAAGCTGACTTTTGTAATACCTTGTTTTTCAAAGTAAGTGATATAGCGCGCAATGAATGCACAAGCTTCACTGATTAATTGCTGACAAAAAGCGTCGTCTGAATGACTAAAAACAAGCGGCGCAAATTTGGCAAGTTCAGCAGGGCGAGCCGATATTAAACGTTGACTTAACGCTTGGCTCGAGTGGCAGTTAAGCTGGGTGAGCAGGGCATCTACAGCCGCTGAACTTTTTTCAACACCATCAAGAACTTCAAATGCGTTTCGGCAAAGTTGTAAACCTAACCAACCACCACTGGCACCATCGCTCAGTAATAAACCATAACCCCCTAATTCGCTAAATTGGTTTTGCAGCTGGTAACCCGCACAAAAGCCCGTACCAAGAATAATCACCGCACCATCATGGTGTTGATGAGCGCCTTTACAGGCAATTAGCATGTCTGTTGAGAGGGTAAACTTGGCAAAAGGGTGCTGCCACTTGGTCATAGCTTGGTAAGCTGAGTCGATATTAGCTCCGGCAAGTCCTGCATGCACATAAGTATTTTTTAGCTCGCTTAGGACAAGCCCGGCCTCATGAAAAGCATGTTCAGTCGCGTGGAGTATTGATTCTTGGCTTTGTTGGCAGCTGGTGGCCACGTTTGCAGAGCCACTTATAGCTTCGCTGAGTAGAGTGCCGTTTTCGTTTTCTAAACGGACTTTACACTTACTGCCACCACCATCAATTCCTAAAAAATACATTGCCATGCTTAATCCTTTGAAAGAAGCTTATTGATAGCCTCAACGTTAATTGCACCGTTTTCGTTATGCACACATGAGTGTACATGCACAGCTGCATGTGCTGAATGATTTTCTATTAATTGCCAAAGAGCTTCCGCGTTTTCTAAAGTAACGCCACCACCCATAACAATTTCTATTTGATTAGCGCTGTGCGCTAAGTATGTGTTGAGCAGCTTGTAGCCATCTACGGCACTTTGGCCGCTTTGCCACGGCGTGCCTGCTGTTAATACGCGGTCAACTCCTAAGCTAATGAGTTTATCAAGTGCGCTTAACGAGTTTGTTAGGGTATCGAATGCACGGTGAAAGGTCACCATCAGGCCATGCTGTTTGGCTGTGGCAACTAAAGAGCGGGTCACCTCTAAATCAAGTTTGCCGTGTTTTACTGCACCAAATACCACCCCGTGCGCCTCCGCATTCGCTGCCATTATTATTTGTTTTTCCATTAATTTTTGACAATTAGCACTAACAAAAAAATTACCAGCGTCAGGGCGGATCATCACCACTAATTCTGCGTTATTGGTTAGGCTTTTTACAGCACAGTTAATCGCATTTACACTTGGTGTTAGGCCACCTAGGTGTAAATTACTGCATAGCTCAAAACGGCTTACACCTAAGTTGCCAGCCATTAAAACATTGTTTGTCAGCTGCTTTGTGTCTGTTTCATTTAAGCAGACTTCAAGAATTTTACCATTGCTCATTGTTATTTGTTTGCCATGTTTATTACACCAGCTTTAAAGTATCTATTTAAGAACCATAATGATAGTATTGTTTCTGTTAGTATTTTAATTATAAATCAGTGGTTTATTATTTAGTTCCTATTTTAAATGCAAGTGTTTTTGACTCTATAAACTTGTGATTCACTATAAAACATAAATTACAAAAAATAAGGTAAAATATTCTTAACGCCGATTTTGTCATATCTGTCACCGAATTTTTATTATCACTTTTTGACCACCTCCCCCTATTCTGAGTTTGAGTTTAACAAGCTGTTAACTACCAAAAATCAGTTTAAAAACCGACAACAATAAATCGTTTTTTGAGAGGTTATACCAATTCGCTTAATTAAATGTTCTATTTTGAGGCAAGAAAACCTTGTTGATAACAAGGCAAAAATTTCGTTATTTAGTTGTTCTAAATCAGAAATTTTTAACGCAGGTATCGACAGGTTTAATCCCTCAAAATGACTAAGTATTATTGCGGGTTGGTATTGAAGCCTCATAAACAAAAACCGAACACACAACTGGAGATAGGCATGGGCAAGCAAACTGTAATAAAAACAAAAGGACAGGGACGGCATTTCAAGCGTAATGCAATTTTGATTTCGCTACTGGCTGCAGTTAATACAAGTTACGCGGCAGAGCAAGTAAATGATGATGTAGAAGTGATTGAGGTACGTGGTATTCGTTCTTCAACCGCAGAAAACTTAGCAATAAAACGACTTTCAGCTGCAACTGTCGATGCAATTACAGCAGAGGATATTGGTAAATTTCCTGATAAAAATGTCGCTGATTCATTGCAACGTGTATCGGGCGTTTTGATTGACCGCGATGGTGGCGAAGGTAGCCGTGTCAGTATTCGTGGTACGTCACCTGATTGGACACTTACCCAATTAAACGGTAACTATATCGCTTCATCAGGTTCTGGTACTCCTACCCGTAGTTTTAATTACACGCTATTGCCATCAAGCATGATCAAAAGTGTAGAAGTATACAAAAGTGCTGAAGCTCGCATTGATGAAGGCGGTATTGGTGGTACAGTTATTTTACACACCCGTAAACCACTTGAAATGGAAGCAAACTCAGGGGCGTTGAGCGCTGAGGTTACTTACGATGATGTGTCTGAAGATACTAAGCCGCAAGTAAATGTGCTGTATTCATGGAAAAATGACGACGAAAACTTTGGTGTACTTGCCGGATTTACTCGTCAAGATCGCACCGTAACAACCATCACTAACAACGCCTCACACTGGCGTTTTCACTCAGATACGGTTGAAGGGGCAGAGCGCCCAGCGCTAGTAGACCAAGCAACTGGCGAAGTGTACAACAATGTGTGGGCACCACGGGCTATGAGTGTTAATAACTCAAACCAAGACCGCACACGTGATGGTTATCAAGTGGCCATTCAGTGGGCGCCAAGTGACAGACTTGACTTAAACTTTAACTATTTTGGTGCCAAGCTAGGGTATGACCAATCAGGGCAAAGCATTACTTTTGCTGAGTGGAACGATAACCACAACCCGTATTACGGTATTGTGTTAGATGGTGATACGGTGGTTGCCTATGGTAATGCTGATAACGGTTTACTGAATGACAATAACTGGGGTGATGCCGATGTAAATGGCGGTGTGCCTGTTCGTCGTGGTTTGTTATCACCGCAGTTGACAGGGCGTGAACGCTTTGGTGAGTCAAAATCAAATACCTATGATTTTGAAGGTACCTATTATGGCGATACTTACAGCGTTACATTAAAGCTTGGTCATACCGAAGCTGAAGGCGGTACTTCAAAAGAAACCTACGCTAATATTGATGCACGTTTAGGCTCAGTAAATAGCTGGTTATGGTCAATTGAAAACGGAAAACCAAGCTACGAAGTGTCGACTGATTTAGCTACCGATAAACAAGCGTACCAATATTATGATTGGTTTGATTCTTATTCATCTGAAAATGAAGACTCAGAAGATTACATTCAAACTGATGTAAAATTTGACCTAGATGGCAGCTTTTTCACCCGTGTCTATGTGGGGGCTAAATACCGCGACCACGAAATTAAAGGTATTCGTAACGACTTTCGTTGGGATGACGGTATAGCAGATAACGGTGGTTACCGTGGTTATTTACCGGGAACTGAGTGGTTCCATAATCCAGATTTTCACCCGGATGCACCAACATTGGTGAGCGACCATGTGGTTGATAACAGTGCGGGTGATACTGGTGCATTTAACTTCTTAGCGTTTGATTTTGGAGCGCTTGATAACTACTTAAAAGAGAACTTTAGCCAAACAGTCGTACCTTCACTGTCGGGTACCTATGCCCTTGAAGAGAAAATTTGGTCTGTTTACACACAAGCTGATTTTGAATGGCAAGATTTCCGCGGTAATGTTGGTGTGCGCTATGTAAATACAGAGCTTAGTACTTTGACTTACGACGAAGTCATTGGCCATGATGATAATGATACAGACCCGAATGAACGCAGTAGTGATGGCAGTGAAGTATTACCAAGCTTTAACTTAGCATGGGATGCAACCGAAGACCTTGTTGTTCGCTTTGCTGCAGCGCGCACAATGGCAAGAGTGAGTTATTCAGACTTAAGCCAAGCGGAATCATACGGACCACCAGTTAACATTAACTCACCAGATTCATGGACTGGCCGTGGTACAGGTACTTCTGTAAACACCGGGCTTGAGCCAATGCTATCTGACCAATTCGATTTAGGTATTGAATGGTATTACGATGATGGCTCTGCGCTAGGGGCAACTTTATTCTCTAAGGATATTTCTAATTTACCGATTTCATCAGTAGAAATAGTTGAGCGTGAGCACAACTGTTGTAATGGCCCAATTGAAGTTGAAATGAACACCAAAGTAGGTGGCGGTGATGCAAAATCAGAAGGCTTAGAGCTATTCTTCCAGCATTCATTTGATAATGGTTTTGGTATTTTAACCAACTATACCTACACAGATACCAGCACCAGCGAAGTATCGACTGACGGGCAAAAAACAAAGGCTGAAATTCCAGGCACCGCTAAGCACCAGTATAATGTGTCGGTGTATTTTGAGAATGACGACTTTAGTGTTCGTGCGTCATATAACTGGAAAGACGACCGTGCCAACGGTATTCACCAAGGCTACAACTTATATACCAAAGACTATGGTCAGCTAGATGTGAATGCCTCTTATAACCTTACAGAGGATTTTTCGTTTACCGCGTCAGTTGTAAACCTAACAGAAGAGTTAGAAGAAGGTTATTGGAAACAAAGTAATCGCTTTACCTATAACCAATATTCAGGCCGCCGTTTTTACCTAGGCGCAAATTATAGCTTCTAATCTTAGATATGTTGTTTGTTGCAACCTAAAAAGGTACTTTTATAAAAGTACCTTTTTCTTTTTTTAAGACAATAATGATTGAATTTGTAGCGACTACCGAGCAAGACAAAGCCTATTTACTCGACTTAAGGTTAAATACCATGGTTGAGCACTTAGAGAATCAGGGATTATTTTTATCACTTGAGCAGCATCAAGCACGAGTGGCAGAGCACTTTGAGCACAGTCATTTAGTGTTAAATAACGGGCAATGTGTAGGCGCTGCCAAGTTCATAGTTAGTGACCAAGCAATTAGTTTATTACAGCTACAAATTGCACCTAAAGAGCAGGGCAAAGGGCTAGGTACAAAGGTGTTAGATGCACTAAAAGCGCAAACATCAGAAATTAATTTAACGGTGCTAAAAGCTAATCCAGCGTATGGGCTATATCAACGGGCAGGGTTTAAAACTCTAGGCGAAGATGACTACGAGTTTCATATGCAGTGGCAAAAATAAGTAAAGCAGAAATAAAAAAGGGCGCTGTTAAGAATAACTAAGCGCCCAATTTTGACTATTTCTTTTCTTCGTCAGGTAAAGTGACGTTTAGCTCAAGTACCGCTAAGTCATCTTCGTTTTGGTCAAACTGCACCTGAACTGCATCACTGTTTACATTCACGTATTTACGAATAACATCAAGGATGTCTTGTTTTAGCTGTGGTAAATAATCTGGTGTACCACGCTGTGAACGTTCGTGCGCGACGATGATCTGCAATCGCTCTTTTGCAAGTGACGCACTGCTTTTCTTTTCTGAGCGGAAGTAGTCAAGTAAAGACACATTAACCTCCAAAAATCCGTTTAAATAAGCCTTTCTTCTCTACGTCTAAGAAACGAAAATCAACAGTTTCGCCTAATAAACGATTGATAGCATCAGTGTACGCTTGGCCTGCATCCGATTCAGAATCTAAGATAACCGGTTGACCAGAGTTTGATGCACTAAGTACAGCTTGTGATTCTGGAATAACGCCCAGTAGTTTAATCGCTAAGATTTCTTGTACGTCTTCTACCGAAAGCATTTCGCCTTTTTCAACACGCTCAGGATTATAGCGAGTTAATAGTAAGTGCTCTTTTACGCTTTCAAGGCCTTCTTCAGCACGTTTTGATTTGCTGTGTAAAATACCTAGGATACGGTCAGAGTCACGTACTGATGATACTTCTGGATTAGTTGTTACAATCGCTTCGTCAGCGAAGTACATTGCCATCATTGCACCGGCTTCGATACCTGCTGGTGAATCACACACAATGTAATCAAAATCTTTTTTCAGCTCGTTTAGTACACGCTCAACACCATCACGGGTAAGGGCATCTTTATCGCGGGTTTGTGAAGCAGGTAAAATATGTAACTTATCAACGCGTTTATCTTTGATAAGCGCTTGGTTAAGGTTTGCTTCACCATTGATTACGTTTACGAAATCATAAACAACGCGGCGCTCACACCCCATGATAAGGTCAAGATTACGCAGACCAATATCAAAATCGATAATAACGGTTTTAAAGCCCTTAAGTGCTAAACCTGTGCCAATCGCAGCACTCGATGTGGTTTTACCAACACCACCTTTACCAGAAGTAACGACAATCACTTTTGCCATGAGATTTATCCTTTAACCAAAGCTGAAATTTCTAATGAATCATTTTTTTGTTGGATTTGTACTGCGCTACCCCAGTGTTCACCCTGAAGAGAGTCGCTGATCCAATAACTACCATTAATTGAAACAAGTTCTGCTTCTAATTTTTGGCAAAATATATGTGCTTCGTTGTAACCTTTTGCCCCTGCAATTGCACGGCCGCGAAGGGTGCCATAAATGTGCACGTTACCGTCGCTTATTACTTCGGCACCATGACTTACAGAACCAATCACGATTAGGTCGCGGTCTTTTGCGTATACTTGCTGACCAGAGCGTACAGTGCCGCTAATAACCTGCGCAGGCAAATGAACGGTTTTTTCAACGATAGATGTATTTGTTTGTTGTTTAGCGGTTGCACCCTTAACGTCTTGTGAATAATTTAACACCGACAGGCCTGCAGCTTTCGCGCTTTCGTTTTGCTCTTGAGAGCCATTGCAAACACCAACAGGGTTTAACGAAAGACCGCTTAACATTGACTTTAAGAATGAGAAATCAAGTGTTTCGTCTTGTATGTCACTTAAGTTAATTACGATGGGGGCACCAGCAAAAAACTTAGGTGCTTGGGCGATTTTCTCATCTAACTGCTTACTTAAGAGGGATGTATCTGCTGAAAATAAATGTAAAACAGATAACGTAAAAAGGTTCCCTTTTAGCTCAAAAATTTGTTCCGACATACACGCTCAATTGATTTGTTTTGATTAGTATAGTTTGTATATAAACACAGGCTGAACAAGGCATACACAGTAAAAACTAATCTATTTTTTCTAACTTATTATTTGACTCATGTTATAGTGTGCGACTTCGTTAAGCAAGATATTATAGGGCCATAATGCTAACTGCGGTGTATAAAAGTATTAAAAAAGCGGATACTTACCTTTTTATTGAAAAAAGAGACGATTTTGGTCGTGTTCCTGAACCTTTACTAGAAACGTTTGGTCAACCTAAATACGTAATGATGATCAATCTTGCTAGTCGTGAAAAGTTAGGTTTTGCAGATATCGAAACGGTTAAGCAAGCGTTAATTGATAAAGGTTTCTACTTACAATTACCACCGCCAGAAGAAAACCTGTTAACCCAATTCAAAAAAAACAAGGGAGTTGAGAGTGATTAAAAAACTTGCCGTTATTTTACTTAGTGCCTCTTTGAGCACATCAGTACTGGCAGAAGAAAAAACCCAAGCTGATTTTGACGTTTACGTTGCTGCATTAAAAAAAGAAGCAATTGAAAAGGGCTATGATCAAGCCTTAATCGAGCAAGCATTCGCAACGGCTAAATTTAAAAAGAAAGTAATCTCAGCGGATAAAAATCAGCCAGAAGTAAAAGAAACTCTCGAAACTTATTTACCTAAACGTGTGCCGCAATGGAAAATTGACCGCGCGCGTAAGTTATACAAAGAACACCAAGACGTACTTGAAAAAGTAGCCAAAGAATACGGCGTTCAAGCGCGTTTTATTGTGGCACTTTGGGGCCTTGAAAGTAACTTCGGTAAAATCCAAGGTGGTCACAGTGTGATTGCATCATTAGTAACACTTGCTTTTGATGGTCGCCGCGAAACTATGTACAAAAACCAACTTTGGGCAGCGCTTGATATCTTAAAAGAGGGTCACATTACCCTTGATAAGTTTAAAGGCTCGTGGGCTGGTGCAATGGGGCAAACGCAGTTTATGCCAACCTCATTTAACGCTTACGCTGTTGATTACAATGGTGATGGCCGCAAAGACATTTGGACCACAGAAGAAGACGCATTTGCTTCAATCGCCAATTACTTAAAGCAAGCAGGGTGGAACGATGATTTAACCTGGGGTCGCCAAGTTAAATTACCTGAAGGCTTCGATAATTCAAATATTCTTAAACGCGGCACTAAAACCCGCAGCCAATGGTTAGAGTATTGGAAAGATTCAGAGCGCAGCCTTGCTGATTGGCAAGCTCTTGGGGTTCGTAAAATGGATGGTAGCGACTTACCAAACGTTGATATTAGCGCCGCAATGGTAATGCCTGATGACGTAAACGGTCGTATGTATCTAGCCTACGATAACTACAAAGCACTTATGCACTGGAATCGCTCGTATTACTTTGCTACTAGTGTTGGTTACTTATCTGACCGCATCGGTTACCCAGCGATTAAGTAATTGACTAATAAAAGTTAGCAAGGTCCAAGGGTAAAGCTACAAGTTTTACCCGAGCAACTTGCTAACTTATTCGGCGTTTAAACGCCTCCTTCGCCGAGAAATTGTATTGGTGTAGGTCGTCATTTATGGCGACACAATCTTGAACATTTTTTGTAGGAACGGCTTCAGCCGTGAATCTTTAAATGTTCAGCGTTGAAACGCCTCCTACAAACTCGCAAACTTTCCCCTCGATACAATTTTAAACCTTTACATTGAGTACTTGTTGCAGTGCATCAGCGTCTTTACAGCCAAGGTATATGTTTTTTCCGTCAGTTAAAGTTATTTTAACGGCATTTCCAACTGAGGCATTATATAACCAGCCATCACTTAGCATACGTATACCAATTCCGTGATACCATTTTGTTTGGTATGTAGAAGTATCGGCAATTTGAGATAATTCAACACTTTTGCTAATAATCCCAAACCCAAAATACCAACGAAGCGTTTGCTCATCGATGACTATTGTTAGTGAAAAGAATAACAAAGTAATAAGCAGGTTTATCGATAATATAATTATTTTGAGACCAGCCAGTTCAGGCGATAAAATTATAAAGGCACTAATCACTAATAAAATAATAATTAACGAGTAATTTATTTCTGTCTGTTTATACATAGATTAATATCCTTTTAAGTCAGAACGTAAATAAATACTTAATTATTAGTATAGCAAAGGCAAGTCTAGTTATGATTACCCGTTCAATCGCGCTAAAGCACGACCTACAAAACATCGTAAGATCGGCTTTAGCCGTGAATCTTTGGATGTTTGGCTTTAAAGGCCTCTGTTGAGGGATTATATTGATGTAGGTCGTCATTTATGGCGACAAAACGTTAAATATTTTTCAAATGACGCGCTAAAGCACGACCTACAAAACACCGTAGGAACGGCTTCAGCCGTGAATCTTTGGATGTTTGGCTTTAAATGCCTCTGTTGAGGGATTATATTTATGTAGGTCGTCATTTATGGCGACAAAACGTTAAATATTTTTCAAATGACGCGCTAAAGCACGACCTACAAAACACCGTAGGAACGGCTTCAGCCGTGAATCTTTGGATGTTTGGCTTTAAAGGCTTCTGTTGAGGGATTATATTGATGTAGGTCGTCATTTATGGCGACACAATCTTGAATGCTTTCTCAAATGACGCGCTAAAGCACGACCTACAAAACATCGTAGGAACGGCTTCAGCCGTGAAGGTTAAATGTTCGGCGTTAAAACGCCTCCTACACCGAGGGGGATTGGTGTAGGTCGTCATTTATGGCGACACAATCTTGACTACTTTCTCAAGTGACGCGCTAAAGCACGACCTACAAGAGTGCGCGCGAAACAAGTTTCACGCCTACAAGGTCAAACTTGCTAACTTACTCACTCTTCGCCGGCTTTTTCAAAATCTTATCTTTAAAATCAAGTACCTTGCCAATGCCAGAACCCAGTTTCATTAGGCTTTGAAGCTGCTCAGGGCTTAAGCGTTGTAGCTCTGCAGACCATTTGGTTACAGTTTCGAGTAGATCGTGAATTTCTTGCATTTGCTGCTGAGCAAAGCGCTCATTATCAGTGTGGGCTTCTTCTAAAATGTTATCGCGAAGCAGGCTAAGGGTTGGGTCTATCTCGCGCTTTTTACGCTCTTCGAATACGCGGTTGGCCATATCCCAAATGCTGCCAGCAGGGCCGTAGTATTCTTTACGGTCACCCGGAATATGATGCACTTTAATTAAGCGCCAAGACTGTAGCTCTTTAATACCCATACTTACGTTTCCGCGCGAGATACTTAAGGTATCGGCAATTTCATTGGCGGTCATTGGCTCTTTAGTAATGGTTAATAATCCACACATTTGACCAATGGTGCGGTTAAAGCCCCAACGGCTACCCATTTCACCGCAGTGCATAACAAAAGCTAAGTTTTTTTCAGATAGGCTCATAATTTTTAGTATTCAAAAATTTCAGAAATTAAATGCTAGCACGCTCGGGGTATAACTAAAAGAAATAGCCACTATTCTATGTTATACGACTAAAGTCTAAGTTTTAAGTTAGTTAGTTGATTTTACTAACGGTTAAACAGAAAGTGTGACTTGTACAAAAAATAAACAACTTGCTCTGTATCAATTTTGGTTACAATCGTTTGCATTATCGTATAAGCTCAAAGTGCTCAATCTAAATAATACCACGGAGGAATGTTATGAAAGCTGCAATAAATAAAGAATACAAAGGTAAGCTAACTATTGAGGATATTCCATGCCCTGAGGTAGGGATAAACGATGTGTTAGTTAAAATAGCGGCGTGCGGTGTGTGTCACACTGATTTACATGCATGCCATGGGGATTGGCCTGTAAAACCTAAAATGCCATTAGTACCTGGTCATGAAGGGGTCGGTACAATTGAAAAAGTAGGGGCTAATATAAAGCACTTGTCTGTAGGCGATAGAGTAGGGATCCCTTGGCTGTATAGTGCGTGCGGGCATTGTGATTACTGCTTAGAAGGCAAAGAAACCTTATGCCTTGAGCAGCACAACACAGGGTATTCAGTAGATGGTGGTTACGCTGAGTATTGTGTTGCACATGGTGACTTTGTTGTAAAAGTACCAGACGGATTAAGCTTTGCGGAGGCTGCGCCATTATTTTGTGCCGGCGTTACAACGTACAAAGCATTAAAAGTAACGGGTGCAAAAGCAGGTGATTGGGTTGCAATTGTTGGTGTTGGCGGCCTAGGCCACTTAGCGGTGCAGTACGCAAAAGCGATGGGCTTTAACGTAATTGCCGTTGATACTGGTGAAAGCAAACTTAACCTTGCTAAAGAGCTTGGTGCAGATATTACCATTGATTTTATGAAGCAAGTACCATCAGAAACTATTTTTGAGCAAGTGGGTGGTGCGCATGGTGTTGTATGTACAGCAGTATCAAAACCAGGTTTTGAGCAAGCCTATAAAAGTGTACGCCGTGGCGGTAAATGCGTGTTAGTCGGTTTACCACCAGAAGAGATGCCATTGCCTATTTTCGACACTGTTTTAAATGGTGTGTCTGTCGTAGGCTCAATCGTTGGTACGCGTAAAGACTTAAAAGAATGTCTCGACTTTGCCGCCAAAGGTAAAGTTAAAGCCATTATTGAAGAAAAACGCTTAGAAGATATCAACGATATTTTTGACGACATGCTAAAAGGCGATATCACAGGCCGAATCGTAATGACGCTTTAAGCTTGTGTCTGTTATCAAGTACTGTCAGGTTTGGTTGAGTGATTCAATTGAATCTGACAGTTTTTCATATGCTAAAAGTAGTGTATTGTAACTTGTTATTGCCCCTTTCTGTGTTAGCAAATAGAACCCTTCCTACCGCCTAAAAGTTGGGCTGCAATAGATTTTCTAATGGCATCATGTAATGCTTAAATTTAGTGTAAACGAGAAAAGCTTATTTGCTAATGACCGGATTTTCGGGGGGGGGGAAGGTTACATTCTTTTTCTCCGTCCCCCTTGTTTAATCAACAGTAAATGTGTGCATCTACTTTAACAGTGACTTTACCTTCTTTATCGATAAACTCGAATTCAAACGCATTACCCATGTTCTCATCTAATGGCGTCAACTCTTGATTAATCTCAGGGTTGTAGAGAGTAACAAGAGTTTGACTTTCTTTCGTATCATAAACGTAGAACGCATCTAGTGGCTCATCGGAAAAAACCAGATGATGTTTGACATCTTTAAAATCATCTATGTCTTTTGAGCTTGTAAAGTTTTGCCAGTCCTTGTGAGTCATGACTAAAAGGTGGTTGTTTTCTAAGACTTCAAAATCTAATGCAGATAATGATGAGCCTTTTTTAGTTATAATTGTTAGGGCTATTGCATTGTAAATACTTTCGATAAACCTATAGCTCCTAGAAACGTATCCTACCCCCGTGTTATCCAAGAATCTCTCTCTTTCATATGACTTTGAAGGCAGCTTGAAAGGCACTTGTTTATCTTTGCTTAGCGATACGAAACTAAATAGTGGAAATTTGTCAGCTAAATTCTGCCCTTTCATTAAAATACCATCTATGTATAACTGCTTGATTGCCTCGCTCAGTGGTTGTGTTTCCCTAATTTCTATTAGCTGATTGTTTAGGTAGTCTTGGATTTTACTAAGTATGGGGATTACAATGGAATTGAAGTCAGCTTCTTCATGTTTTATATCGAAGTGATTACAAAATGCTTCGGCATAAACAGGTGATTTTGCATAGTAAGTCGCCTGTTTTAGTTCGTTGAGCATTCGGTTGGCAATTTGAATACTTTTCTCGCCCATATTTAAAGAGCTTGTAATTGCGCTAATACAGGTGTGTAAATTCTCATCCATATTTTGGATTCTCCAAGAGTAAACAGCATACATAACTAAAATTGGAACAGCTCTGACGTACGCGTGGCTAAGCTCTTCAGAATTCGAATAGCTATGACCTTGAGGCTGTCCCAACTGCTGGAGCATTGAATTCAAAGAAGCTGGCAAAAGGTTAACACCTAGGCGGGACACTTTGGAGTGGGCTGGACTGAAGCTTTCGTGGCAGTCTAAAATACATCCCCACTGGCTTTTATTTGCAAGCACCCTTAAAGTATGTTGAGCAGTACTTTTGGCTGTGCTCTCACCTACTCTCTTTATAATTTCGGATATCATGCGCTGTTCGTACTCGTATTTAACTTGCATAATTTCGTCTAGTCTCGACTCTGTAACTGGAGGAGTCAACGCATCTTGAACGTACTTATCTAAAAGCAATTTAAAATTATTAATGTAGTCCTGAGGGGTTGTTGTGAGAAGTTCTTTATGAGTTTCTGTAAAACTACTCATTTCCTTAAAATGAGCGGGATTATAACTGCCGAAAAGATGAGAAAGTTCATAAAGGTCATCAGCGAAATGACTTTCAAATGAAATAAAATTTCTATAGTTATCTATTAATTCTGGGAGTAGCTCTGGTTTCTTGTCTACTAAAAAGTAGATTAGGCTGCGTACATGGCTATCTATGAACCTGATAGTTTGAGGGTTTTGAATATCCCATGTGTGTATGCTTATCAAAAAATCTCCTCTCAGAAGCCAGTATTGACCAGTGTTTAGCTCTTTAATGCTCTCTTCATAGAATCTTCGGCTAAACGTCTCGAAGACATTGTAATCTTTCATTTTTCTATCGAAGAACAAAACTAAGAGCCTTCCGTAATCTCTTTGAAGTGACACGTACTTGTCTCGACTGTTCGTATTTCTAGCTGATGTCAATGTTGCAGCCAAACCATCCACAAGCCTTTTAATAGTATCGGTGTCTATTGAGCAATCTTGATTCACACATGCCTTTTCTATCAATTCAAATAGACGGTTCTCAGTTGATTTTTCCGAAGTGATTGCTGTGTGTTCAATGTTATAGCAGGCAATTTGAACTAGCAGCTCTACTTCTTCTGGATGGTTGGTGTTGTTTTTTGTTTGGAGTTTAGAAATTAGGTGCTCAGTGACCAGATTGTCTGACCGTGTAGCGAGAAATACAGTTTTTATGAATTTAAACTCTTTTATCAGAAGTGCTGATGTAATCAGAGAGAATACAAACTCCGTAAATAGAACATAACCATCTTTAAAGAGATCTTTATCAACTGAGCAAACAAATAATGTAAAGCAAATAATAGCAATCAAAGTAACTATCAACTCCCGAAAGAGTACTTGGATTTTAAAACCCATGATCTGCTCTATTGAGTCCATGTAGTGAGCAGAACCATAACGACTTTTTACACGGTTTAGAACTTCAAGGGCTATTGGCATAGTAAACGCTGAAAATGCTGTGAGGATACCGATCAGATGCGTGCTTATGCTTAATCTATCCATTTTCTCAACCTTAAAATTAATTTATTATGCATCTTTGCACGCTTAAGCGATACAGCTGTATAGTCTCATGGCCCTTGATAGTTAGAAAAAACAATATAAATCAATACCATAACATGGGAGTGTTAGCATAAATGAGGTTAGTTTGTAGGCGGGCTGTAATTTTATCACTGGGACAGTTACTGTAAGACCTACACTAAGCATTCTCGCCATTAATAATTAATATCACACATTATGGTTAAATCTGCGATAGCGTCTGCTTCGATTTACATAAATTCAGGCTATCCAAATTAGATGGATTCAATCCGAATCACTAACTCGTAAATGTCCAACAACAAGCTACTACTCAAACTCGCTTTCACTAAACAAAAAAGCGCGGCTTAACTAAGCCGCGCTTTATGCTATCAATTCACAATTAAAGTGTGTAGCTAAAGGTTAATTTAGCATTACGCTCTTCACCTGGCATACCGCCTAAGAACATGGCTTTTGAGTAATAGGTTTTGTTAAACAAGTTATTTAAGTTTAACTGTAGTTTCCAATCATCTGTTTGGTATTGAATTGCGGCGTCGTAAACTGTGTAGCTCGGTACGTAGCCATCAGGAATGCCAAATGAGGTTGAATGAGTGCTGCGGTCATCAACATATTGCACGCCTGCGCTGATTGTCAGTGGCTCGGCTAAATCAAACCATTTAGCGTCATAGCTTAACCAGCTGCTTGCTGTTACATAAGGCACACCCTTTTGGCGAGAATCAAAGCTTGATGAATTTGGATTTTGCTTATCGCGGGCGTCTTGATACACCGCGTTTACGTTAAGTTTCCATTGCTCGTTTAAATCGGCATTTAAATCAAGCTCAACACCTTTGGTTTGCTCTTCCCCATCGTAAAAGCTTTTTGGTACTGATGGATCAGATACGCCGGCTTCGTAATCTGGGTTGGCATACTCAAGGTTTGTACGGGCACTATCAAATACCACAAGTGATGCTAGTAGTTGATCGTCAAACGCTTTTACACGCATACCAATGTCGTTACTGACTGACTCTGCGTCATCTCGGTCTGCTTCGTTACCCGATACACTGCCAAGCACACTGTAAGCTGTACGGCCTTTAGAGTGGTTTACAAAGAACGAAATATCATCGCTAAGTTTGTAGGTTGCACCTAGGTTGTAGGTCATACCGCTGTCTGATGTATCTGCTTCTGGCGTTGGCTCGGCGGCACTGGCGCGGTAGCGCGCATCTACACCAAAGTGTTCGTGCTTTGTTTAATACGGTTAAAGGCAACGCCTACTCGGGTTGTGAAAGTGTCGTGAATATAGGCAACATGTTGAATACCTACACCCCAAGCTTGAACTTTTTTATTGTAATCGCTGGTTTTTAGTGGATCGTAGTCGTAAAAGCTACCTTCGCCCCAGTTCGGATTACGAATATCAAAAATGTAAGGTAATTGACCTTGGTAAATAACCTCTCCATCTTTGTTTTTAATGACCTTGTCGGCATCGTAAATTGAGTATTGTTTAAAACGAATATCGCGGTCTTCGTAGTTGGCGTTTACAAGTAGTTCGTTATCGATTCCGGCAAAGCTAAAGTCATAACGTAAGTCAGCAAAATATTGCCATGATTTTTCGTCAGCCTCTACTTGGCGGTATTCTTGGCGACGAGCGGCAAATGGGTAAAGTACGTCATCAACCACTAAAGGAGCGCGCGGGTCGGCATTGATCACGCCATTACGGTTCCAATAAACGTAGTTATAAGCACCCGTTTGGCGGGCAAAGCTCGATTCGTAATTACGGTATTGTAGTTGCTGATTTAAAAATAAATTATCAGTAATAAAGTAGTTATGGGTTAACTTAAAGCGCAGCTCTTCGCCTTCGTTGTCATTTGCCATTGGCGAGATAATACCGTTATGACCAAAGGTATAAGGTGTTAGGCCATCATTTGCTGCCAGTGAATCTGCTAATTGTTGGCGTTGCTGTTCGGTTAGTTGCAGGCCTTTTGCCGTAGCATCGTTAATTAAATCGGCAGCGGTTACTTCACCTGCAGTTTTACCATTCACTGAGTCGCTGTTAAAAATACGAATAGGGTGGCCAATTGAATCAACAGCAATGGCATCTTTGATATAAGCGGCAGAAATCATGATGTCTTGTTTGTCGCTTAATACGTATTTTAACGCGCCATAAATTTCATCACGGTCGTCTTTTAAGTCGCGGTAACCATCGCTGCGAGCGGTTTTTGCGTTAACGCGATAAGCAAGGTTTTCGGTTAATGCTGCTGTGCTATCAAAGCCTAATGAGTAGCTATCCCATTGACCAAGCTCGGCATTAACGGTGTGTTTTTCAGTAAATTGTGGCTTCTTTTCAATTAGGTTGATAACACCACCTGCGCTACCCATACCATATAAGCCCGTTGCAGGGCCTTTAAGTACTTCTACAGATTCAACATTGGTCATTGAGCGTGTTGGGTTAAAGGTGTTACCTAGGCCTGCACCACCGTACATGCCATCGTAAGTATAGTTAGCGCCTAAACCGCGGATCACTAAGTTATCGCCAATGCCGTAGTTATTACCGGCTTGAGTTACACCACTGATGTTACGCACTAAGTCTTGTAAGTTTGTTGCGCCTTGCGAGTTGATAAGCTCTTGGTCTACAACCACTACAGGAGCTGGTGTTTCCATAAGGCTCATATTTGATTTAGTAGCAAGGCCAGATTCAAGTACTACACGGTTTTGTTTGTCGTATACGGTAATACGTTCAACTGAATCTAAATCGTTGGCGGTTGCATTGAATGCGCTTAAGCAGGCTAGAGCTAAAATTGAGTATTTATATGTCGTCATTATAGGTAAATTGTCGAAATTTTTCGGCAATGATAATGCGAGTTGTTTTCATTTCAAGTTTTATTTATCTGTTTTGGGTAATTTCTTTGTTTAGATACAAGTTGCTAACAACTGGTTTTATGGTTGGTAATTTTGTTTACGATATAGATACAAGAAAGGTTGCTGGCTCCACTCATGCAAAGCCAGCATAATAGCTTATTTAAAAACTTTACCGTCTTTCATAACAAATTGTACATCTTCAAGTACTGCAATGTTTTCAAGCGGGTTGCCTTTTACGGCGATAATATCGGCTAAGAAACCGCTTTTGATTTGGCCAAGTTGATTATCAGCTTTAAGCAGTTTAGCGCTATTGATGGTGGCAGACTGCAATGCTTGCAGCGGTGTCATACCAAATTCAACCATACGCGAAAACTGCTTTGCGTTATCGCCATGAGGGTAAATGGCTGCATCGGTACCAAATACCATGTTTACGCCTGCTTTTACCGCACGGTTAAAGCTATCGCGTTGCTTTTTAGATACTTGGCGTTCTTTATTGAGGTTTTCTTCTGCAACCCCGTTTTGTTCGCCAAAGGCAAGGGTGTACTCAGTGTTGTAAATATCCATTGAGAACCAAGTGCCGTGTTTTTTCGCAAGTTTAATGGCTTCGTCATCAACAAAGCTAACGTGCTCAACACTGTCTACACCGGCAACAATGGCCGCTTTAATACCACTGGTACCGTGCGCATGGGCTGCAACAGTTAGGCCGCGTAAATGAGCTTCGTCAACAATGGCGTTCATTTCGTCTTGGCTATATTGTTGAATACCGACTTTTGTGCCTTTAGAAAATACCCCGCCTGTTGCACAAAACTTAATAGCATTGGCACCGTACTTAATGTTTTCACGCACTTTAGCGCGCACAGCCCATGGGCCGTCGGCAACGCCTTCGGCGGTGTATTTCATTTCTGGAGGTAAACGGTTGTTATCGCAGTGACCGCCAGTAACACCTAAAGACGGGCCTGCCGCCCAAATACGTGGGCCAACAATGTCGCCTGCGTTAATGCCATCGCGTACTGCAATCACGCTGTAGCCTTCTGCGCCTAAGTTACGCAGCGTTGTAAAACCTGCATACAGTGTTTTTTCGGCAAAGTGCGCCGCTTTAATTGCTTTACGCGGAATCGATTGACCAATTCGCTCACTGCGCGGCACGGTAGGGTCGCTTGTTAAATGCACATGCATATCCATTAAACCTGGCACCAGAGTCAGCTCTGGTAATTGAATATGCTTATCGCCGTCTTTTAAGCTAGGCTGTTTATTGCTTTGTACAGCTGTGATTTGACCATTATCTATACTGATAAGTGGTGATTTAATCAGTTTACCTGAATTTACATCTACCATGGCTTTTGCCGATAAGTAGGTGGTTGCGTAGGTATTTAAAGAGGTTAGGCAAGCTAGGCCTAGGCTAATAGCAAGAGCTGTCTTTTTCATTTTTATTCAAAATTGGTAAGTCGAGCCGCCACTCTAGCAATCAGCTTGCAAAGTGTAAATAAACTGCGATAAGTTGCAGCGATACTTGCTAAATAGGGAACTAAACCCTCATAATTTACGCGTACTTAATATAAGGGCAGGGAAAGAATGAAAAACGTAAAACTAGCACTACTTAGTTCGGCGGTGATGTTTGCATTACTTGGTTGTAATGAATCAACGCCAAGCAACGAAAAAACAACTCAGGCAGTAAGCAAACAAGCACCAAGCGCAACGTCAGCCAAAGAGCAACTTGATACATTACTAGCAGACTACTTTGAAGCAGGCTTAAAGTTTAATCCAATTGGCGGTACTTACATTGGCCGTAGCGAATATAACGACCAATTTATTGCACCTATTAGTAAAGCAAACCGCGACGAGCAGCTTAACTTTGTTAAAGAATACAAAAACAAACTAGCAAATATCGACAAAGCGCAATTAACAGGTCAGTCATTATTGAGCTACGAAATTCTAGCCCGCGATTTAGACCTTGCGATTGAAGGCGCTCAGTTTCCAAGTTACTTAATGCCAATTAACCAAATGGGCGGGGCGCACAATACCTTTGCTGCGTTAGGTTCTGGGCAAAGTGCACAACCTTTTAACACGGTCGAAGATTATCAAGCATTTGAAAAACGTGCTGACGGTTTCATCGCTTGGTTAGACAGTGTTGAGCAATCAATGCGTCAAGGCATGAAAGACAAAGTGGTTCTTCCTAAACCGCTTGCTGAAAAACTGTTACCGCAATTTCAAACTCATATTGTAGAAAAACCAGAAGAGTCATTATTCTGGGGGCCAATTGCTCAGTTACCTGAATCTTTCAGCGACGAGCAAAAAGCACAGCTAACAAGCGCGTACACGGCGATGATCAGCGAGCGTTTAGTGCCTGCGTATCAAAAAATGGCTGACTTTTTAGCGAATGAATATATTCCAAATGCCCGTGAAAGCATTGGTTACAGCGACCTACCAAATGGTAAAGCCTGGTATGAGTACCAAATTAAACAGCATACTACGCTGAGCTTAAACGCTGATGAAATTCATGATATTGGTTTAAGCGAAGTATCGCGTATTTTATCTGAGATGAAAAAAGTCAAAGAGACTGTCGGTTTTGAAGGCGATTTAAAAGCGTTTTTTGAACACCTAAGAACCTCAGATGAGTTTTATTACGATACGCCAGAAGAGTTAATTGCCGCGTACGAAGCTGTAAAAGAAAAGATTGATGCTAAGCTGCCGCAAATGTTCGATATTGCGCCAAAAGCGCCATACGTTGTAAAAGCAGTTGAAGATTTCCGCGCTGAATCAGCTGCGGGTGCATCTTACCAGTCGCCAGCACCAGATGGTTCGCGCCCAGGTATTTTCTATATCAATACCTTTAATCTAAAAGCACAGCCTAAGTTTTTACTTGAAACCCTGTCTATTCACGAAGCCGCACCGGGTCACCACTTTCAAATTGCCTTGCAACAAGAAATTGAAGGGTTACCACTATTCCGTAAATTCGGTGGCTACACGGTATTTGCAGAAGGTTGGGCATTGTATGCAGAAAGCTTAGGTAAAGAGCTTGGCTTATTTACCGACCCTTACATGTGGTACGGCCGTTTATCAGATGAGCAATTACGTGCAATGCGCTTAGTGCTTGATACTGGTTTCCACGCAAAAGGTTGGACACGTCAACAAGGTATTGATTACATGTTGGCTAACTCATCAATGGCAGAAAGCGACATTATCGCCGAAGTTGAGCGTTACATTGCATGGCCGGGCCAAGCGCTGTCGTACAAGTTAGGTCAGTTCAAAATTCAAGAACTACGTGACTACGCGAGCAAAGAGCTAGGCGATAAGTTCGACATTAAAGCTTTCCATACGCAAGTGCTGATTGATGGCGCATTACCTATGCCAATTCTTGAAGAGAAAATTAAGCGTTGGGTTAACGAGCAAAAGTAATCGCTCAAACACGCTAAACTTTGCGCGCATGCTGGCTTTACGCTAGAATGCGCGCTGTTTAGGGGCTTTGAGTAATACCATGTTAGAAGATCAATTTTGGCTTAAGCGCTCGCTTGAGCAAATGTCACAAGCCGAATGGGAAGCCATTTGTGACGGCTGTGGTAAATGTTGTTTAAACACATTTATCGACAGTGAAGACGAAGATGAATTTACCGCAACGGATCAACTTCGCGAGGGTGAAGAACTCATTTTCACTAATATCGTTTGCCAATACCTAGACAACGACACCTGTGGGTGTAGCGAATATGCGAACCGCCAAACCTTGGTGCCTTCATGTGTAAAGCTCACTAAAGAAAACCTCAAAGATATCTTTTTTATGCCACAAAGCTGTAGCTACCGTCGCCTTTACGAAGGCCGTGGCCTTGCATCTTGGCACCCGTTACTGAACGGTGGCAGTAAAGATATGATGCATGAGTTGGGTATTTCTGTGCGTGACAAAACAGTGAAAGACTGTGATGTAGACCTAGATGACTTTGACCTTTACGTGGCCGAGTGGCCAACCAGAGACATTGATTAATGAGCGCCCTTAAAGCAAGCATTGGCTTGTTAAACCCAAAAAGCCCAACCAATGTGGGTGGGGTATTACGTGCCGCGGGTTGTTACAACGCCAAGCAGGTGTTTTTTACTGGTAGCCGCTATTTACGCGCTAATAAGTATCACACCGATACCAAAAATGTGCTTGAGCATATTCCGCTCACGCAAGTCGAAAGCCTAGAGCAAGCAAAGCCTGAGGGTGCCACAATGGTGGTGATTGAGCTTGTTGAAGGTGCAACGCCGCTGCCTGAATTTAAGCACCCTGAAAATGCATTTTATGTGTTTGGCCCTGAAGATGGCTCAGTCAGTAAAGACGTGCTGAAATGGTGTGATGAAGTAGTGTATGTGCCAACCATAGGCTGTATGAACCTAGCCGCAACCTGCAATGTTGTGCTGTACGACCGACTTGCCAAACTCGGTGGTATTGAAAGTTCAAACGACACCATTTGTAATAGTCGAGACACTAACAACTCACTTAAATGGCAACAAAAAAAGAGCGCTAAATAGCGCTCTTTTTAGATTCAAACTCAAAACTACTTTTTAGTAATTTGTACGTTACTTTCAAGTCCAATGCCGTTGTCGGTAATGTCTGTGGCAAAATAAACACCGACAGGTTGGTCGCGTAGCGAATCAAGCTCAGCCATTTCCTCATTAGTTAATTGCCCCGTTGATGCAATCGTATCAAGTAAAGGTAATAAGATTTTTTGTACGTCGAATGCCATGTTCACAAAGCCATTTTTAGTGACACTTTGCGACTCTAAAGTCTCGGAAATCTGCGCTGACTTATCACCGGTGAAAATCACAATATGATTTCCCTTAAGCGCCATTTTAATATCAAAGTTAAGTGGCACAGGCGATGGAATGTATTCATTGATCAGTACGGCATCACCATTGGCTGGTAGTTTTATGTTAGCAAGTGGCGGTACAAAACCTTGTGCAATTGAATACAAGCCATGGGCATCGGTAGCCGATAGGGTAACGATGGCATCAAGCTTATCTATTTGTGGGCCATTGTAGTCATCGATAGTAAATGCAGCATCTTGAACGCTGACACTCATGCCTTGTACGCCATTTGCAAAGCCCGACATCATAGCAAGGCCTGCGGTGCTCACTTCTTGCATTTCATTCTGTAGCGCGACAATTGGCCCACAGTTAAACTCAGCTGATTTAATTGCACCGGTTAGTGTATTAGCCAGTGGCAGGACTTTTGCTACATCAATACCATAAGCAACACTCATCATTTGCCCGTCAAGCCCAGTGGTATGTTTTGGTACAAAGCCACGGACAGCTTGAAGCGTATTTAGTAAGTCTTGATCTGTGCTTTGCAATACTGCTTTTACGTCAAAGTCGGCGTAGTCAGCGGTAATACGGGTTTTTGTTGTGCCTGATACTGTTGCAGGCCATTTAGCGGCAATGGCAGCAATATCATCTTGACACTCAGGTGTTGAAATTGCTGCTAATGCGTTTGATTGCTGGGCTTTATCAAGTAGCTCTTTGAGCATCTGGTGTAAGCGAGAGTCTTCTTTGCCTGTTACAGCATTAGCGATACGTTGATGATCAACAAAGCCAACCGAGTTGCCATCAAGCGAGAAAGTTTTAATTAGCTCAGGTAATTTTTTAGTCTCAGCCAGTGATTGAGCCGGTTTTTCTACGCCAAGGGCAATACGTAAATCTTGATCGTTAGAAAGCGCAGTGGCCAGCGTGATGGTAGCCCAATTATTGTGAGTTGATGCAATTAGGTTGAAGTTATCTAAGCCTTCAAGTTCAATGGCAAAGCGCGTGTAACTTACGCCTTCAAGGCTTTCAGTTGTATAAGCAATACCGGCTTCATCAGCAGATTGCTTAATGCTATTGATAATGCTGTTTTGATCAGCGACCTGAAAACGCACAATCGGCATTAAACCTTGCGCATACATCATGCCTTTGTAGTCATCACCAAAGCCCCAAATCGATTTGAAGGCATCGTAAGAGCTCAGTGATTGTTGGTATTTTTCCATCAGTGATGCAAGGAATAGGGCATTCTTATCATCAACAGTTTTAAGCTCAGCAATGATGGGCGTTAAATCGCTCGTGCCCTTCATTGCATCTGGCATAAGCGCAAAGTATTTGCTGTACGGAAACGGTTTAAGTTGACCATAAAAAACCGCCGTGTCGGCAGGTACGTAGGCAAGCTCAGGTAAATCTACATCAACACTGGCTTTATTTTGTGAGTACAACAACGCACCTGCAACAATAGCAATTGCGCCCCCAGCAAGAAGCTTATTATTCATAGGATGAATTCCTTTTTCTTTAATTAGTTAAAAAACATACCATGAAATAGAAACAAATTACTAGCAGGCTAACGACTAAAACTGATAGCTCACGCTTATTTGCGGGCCGTGGGTAAATGTATCATAACTAAAGAAGTTTTTATTTCCGCGTTGGCCTGTTTGGTAATCTACATAAGTGGTTTTATAGCTCATACCCAGATCCCAATGCGGGTTTATTTGATACACCGCACCTAATTTAAAGCTGCCAGTCAATTTAGCATTTAAGTTAAAGCCACCGAGATCCCCAGCAGTTGTTAATTGCCAATGTTCGCTTAATTGTTTGTTAAAGTGAAAGCCAAAAATGAGATCAATCCAATCTTCATCTCTGTCGACTACGGACACTTGTGACATAAAGTTAGGATCAAGATCGAATTCGTAGGTGTTATCCCAACGACGAATACCCACATAGTTAACCCAATCACCCATCGAAGGACTAGAAAAACGGTAAGCAACACTTAATTCGAGCACCGCTTGACGCACCCGAGCACTGAGCACGCCAAGTTTTGGGGCGTTATGAGATTTACTTAAATCCATATAGCCCCAGTCAGCAATAAAACCCCAGTTTGATTGATGATATCCCTCAAGATGGAGCATAAATGCGCTGTCGAGGTTGTTTAAAATGGTATCAAATTCGACTTCAAGGGGGGCTTCTATAGTGCCGATTGCCGAGCTGCCATCAATCGCAGTGGCCATTAAATAAGGCTCTACAGAAAATTGCCATTGGTCGGCATAAACAGTTGGTGAGGCGAATACTAAACCGAAAGATAAAATCGTTAACATACGAGGTTGTTTTAAAGTGAGCATTATCAAATCCTTTTAAGTAAATCACAGTATTAATTATAGAAACGCTGGGCTTTTTTGCATTGATTTGATGATGAAATATTTTCGTTTTGTTATTCAATCAGTGAACAACTTAACATTGAATTGGCGAGATTAGCATTGCTTTAAAAGCGGGGGATCATGTGGTGTTCGATCAAAGCATGAAGGTGTTTAGGTATTTACCAATTATCGATAAATGTAAAACGGAGCAATAGCGAATGAGCCCGGCATTAATTACTGATGCCGGGCTTTTTACTCAACCTAAACAAAGTTCTAGGCTAAATCGGCTGCGCTTGGTAAAGACGCAAATGCACCATAACGGCTTACAGCAAAAGCGCCGGCTTTAGCTGCATAAGCAATAGTTTGTTCGATATTAGCTGGGGTTTGGCAAAACGCTTTAAAGCTTTGTTTGTTTTCACAGTGCTGACCAATCTTTGACAGCATGCCGCCAATAAATGCATCGCCTGCGGCTGTGGTATCAACCACTTTTGTAGCTGGTGGGCTAACTTGGCCCTTAAAATCTGCGTGGTAAAAGCTGATTGCTTCGCCGCCATTGGTAACAAGCAAACAGGTTACACCGGCCTTTAAAATGGCATCAATAGTGTGCTCAAGTGGCATTGCTTGATGGCTTTTTTGATTTAAAAACTCAAGCTCTTCAAATGAGAGTTTAACGATATCTGCCAGAGATATAACGTGCCACATTCTGTCTAGTGTATGGCGCATACTTGGCCACAGGTTTTCGCGCAGATTCATATCGAAACTACAAATTGCACCGGCTTTTTTCGCCTGAGTTAAACCATAAATTGTTGTTTGATAGATGTTGTGCTCAGTCAGACTGTTGCTGCATACATGCATGATGGCGTGATTTGCAAACATTTCATGGTCGAAGTCGTCTACGCTATAAAGTAAATCAGCCGCTGGTGGGCGATAAAAGCTAAATGAGCGTTCACCAC
The DNA here is from genome assembly GCF_024124645.1 of Pseudoalteromonas sp. Ps84H-4. NCBI lineage: Bacteria > Pseudomonadati > Pseudomonadota > Gammaproteobacteria > Alteromonadales > Pseudoalteromonadaceae > Pseudoalteromonas > Pseudoalteromonas sp. Ps84H-4. Next base: position 112,518 of record NZ_JAMXSK010000011.1, read on the forward strand.
TTTCATCAAGTGATACAAATGCAAGCGCTGTTTTGGCTGCATCAGTAAAGCGGCAATAAGATGTATTAACGCTATGTTGATCTAGCTCACCTTTAATAAAGTGGCCAAACATATCATCGCCTAACATGCCGCAAAAGCTGGTGTTTAGGCCTAGTTTTGCTGCTGCAACAGCCACATTGGCAGGTGCGCCACCTGCGTATTTGGTAAATGACTCTGGTTGTTTACCATCTGATAAAAAGTCGATTAATGCTTCGCCAAAACACACTAAACTCATTATGCATTCCTCAAGGTTAAGGTTCTTAATACTTCGTAGCAGGCACCCATAGTATGGTAGTCAGTTTTGCCTGCTGGCGATTTTTCGTCACTGTAAGGTTGGTTTTGGGCAGATAAAATACGATACCAAGCACCATATTGGTGATCTACCATATGCTGCCAACTGTACAGCCAAATTTTTTCGTACCATTGCCAATAGCTTTCGTCATTTGTGGCATCAGCGAGTAGGGCCGCTGCCGCTAATGACTCGGCCTGCACCCAAAAGTATTTATCGCTATCACAAATTTGCTTATCTGGTGCAAAGCCATAGAAAATGCCACCATGTTGCTGATCCCATGCAATGCTTAGGGTTTCATCAAACAGGCTTTTGGCGCGCGTTACCAGCCAAGGTTCGTCAATATGGCGGTGTAAAATAAGTAACAATTTTGCCCACTCAGTTTGATGACCTGGCTGAAATCCCCAAGGTCTAAATAAATGCTGTGGGTCATCTTTGTTGTAATCTAAATCGATTTGCCAGTTTTTATTGTAATGCTCCCAGACAAACTGTTGGCTGTGTGCGGCTAGTTTTACTGTAAAGGTCTCGGCAAGCTGTTTAGCACGCTTTAAATAACGGGTCTCGTTGGTTGCTTCAAAACACATGAGTAAGGCTTCGCATAAATGCATATTGGCATTTTGGCCTCGGTAGTCATCTGCATGGCTAAAGTCGGCATTTTGTTCATCTAAGTAGGCATTATGCTGGGGTTCAAAGTAGTACTGCTCTAATAAGTCCCATACCTGCGAAATGGTATTTTTACTGTCGCTAATGCCTGCTTTTAACGCAACTGCGTTTGCAAGCAATACAAAGGCAAGCCCGTAGCAATGGTTGGTATCGTCTAAAACAGTTACCTTGCCGCTCTCATCTTGCTTTATAAGCCAAGCATAACCCCCAGATGCTTGCTTATGCGCATGTTCAAGGTGGGCTAAACCATGTTTAGCAAGGCTTAAATATTCAGGCTCTTTGAACTCGATATACGCCATCGCGTAGTTAAAAACAAAGCGGGTACTCGATACTAAATGACGGGTTTGTTTATCGTAAATTGCGCCATCATTTTTAAAATACTGATAAAACCCAGCTAAACCATGGGCTGTATGATCAACACAATGAGGATGATAAAAAGCAAGGATGTCTTTTATGTGCTGTTTAAGAAAAACAGGGCTTTTAAAGTCAACTGTGGCCATGGTGTATCAATAAATCTATGTTCGTTTTGCAACTATAGCAGGAAATAAAAATATTGGAACGTTCCTAGTAAATCTTTGTGCTATTTTTGCTTCAATGTGTAGAATCAAGGATAACTTGTTAACGGAGTGAAAACCACGTGAGTGAAATAAATACAAACCAATCGTTTGTCGCCGATGGTTCGCAGCAAAATAAAAACTACCTGCTACCACTGACGGCAATGACAACCCTGTTCTTTTTATGGGGCTTCATTACAGTTTTAAATGACGTTTTAATCCCGCGTTTAAAAGGGGTATTCGATCTAACCTACACAGAGGCAATGCTGGTTCAGTTTTGTTTCTTTGGTGCTTACTTTATCGTTTCGCTACCAGCGGGTATGTTGGTTAAAAAAATGGGCTACAAAAACGGTGTACTAACTGGCTTAGTCGTGGCATCAATCGGCTGTATGTTATTTTACCCTGCGGTTGTTGTGCATGAGTACTGGTTATTCTTAGGTGCATTATTTGTACTTGCGGCCGGTATTACCGTATTACAGGTATCAGCTAACCCGTATGTTGTGGCGTTAGGTCCTGAAAAAACGGCATCGTCACGTTTAAATTTAGCACAAGCACTTAACTCACTAGGCACAACAGTTGGCCCATATGTGGGTGGTATTTTATTCTTCGGTACAGCGGGTACGTTAGCTGCAAACGCAGCAACTGCTGAGTCGGTAAAAGTACCTTACCTTATGCTTGCAGCAGCATTACTGACTATTGCTGTGGTATTTGCCTTCTTTAAATTACCAGTAATTGCAGAGCATACAGAAGAGCAAGACTGTAAAGCGAAAGGCCACAGCCTAGCTGAAGCACCTCATTTAATGATGGGTGTTGTGGGTATCTTCTGTTACGTAGGTGCTGAGGTTTCAATTGGTAGCTTCTTAGTAAATTACTTTGGTGAAGAGCATATTGCTGGCCTTGAAGAGCATGCGGCTGCAAGCCTAATTGCTTACTACTGGGGTGGTGCTATGGTGGGTCGTTTTATTGGCTCTGCTGCACTGCAAAAGATTGCGCCTTCAAAAGCGTTATTCTTTAATGCCATGATGGTTATTGTATTGCTATTAGTGACTATTTTCACTGAAGGTGATGTAGCGCTTTACTCAGTACTAGCGATTGGTTTATTCAATTCAATTATGTTCCCAACTATTTTCTCTGTTGCAATCGAAAGCCTAGGCTCACTAACCAGTAAAGGTTCGGGTTGGTTATGTTTAGCAATCGTTGGTGGTGCCTTAGTACCATTAGTACAAGGTGTGGTTGCAGATACGGTTAGTATTCAGCAAAGCTTCTTTGTACCAGTGATTTGTTATGCATTTATCGCTTGGTATGGCTTAAACGTTGTACGTTTGGCTGACAGCTGGAAGAAACGCATAGCTTAAATAGCTATTTAATAAAAAACCCCGCACTGAGATGCGGGGTTTTTTATGTTTGTAATTCAGTCTTATAAACAAAGTTAAATGACAAATAGATTTAATGAATACGTATTCAGAATGTATTTTTTACCTGTTTGTTAGGAACGTTCCAGTGCTGTATTTCTTAAATTGATCTAATAATTTACTTTAGATGCAGGATTTGCTGCCGTTAACAAAGTAATTGATTTTATGGAAAGCGTTTATTTTCAATAATGAACGTTTTTTCTAGTTTTAGCTTAAATTTATAAGACAAAGAGCTCTAAATTTGTTAAATATAAATGCGCTAACAACGAAAAAAATAACAAACAGGTTTGTCATGCAAAGCACTCTTAAATTTACCACCAAGGTAACTGTGGCTGCATCACTGGTTTTAGTGATCGTGCTCGGTTTATTCACGATTAACAACTTCATCTCTATGCGCAGCCAAACGCAGGAGCAGCTTTCGCTGGTTCTACAAGAGATTTCTCAGTCAGTGTCGCAAAACATAGCCAACTGGTTGAATGCTAAGTTAGCGATTGTCTCGTCGGTTGCTGACACATATCAACTTGGCGACAGCAAAGAACTGACACTCACACAACTCAACACAGCTGACAAAGCCGGTAACTTCAAAAATACTTATATTGGTATCACTGACGGCACCTTTGTGTTGAACGACCAATCTGTTGTGTTGCCACCCGATTACGACGCTACAACACGTCCGTGGTATAAACTGGTTGAGAACAAAACCAATACTGCATTTACAGCCCCTTATATTGATGTAACAACCAATGAACTGACAATTTCGGCTGTAGCACCAATGCAAGCAAACGGCGTATTTAGTGGTGTTGCAGGTGCCGATATCGACATGAAAACCATAACTAAAATCGTCAACGAAATTGACTTTTTAGGTTTCGGTTATGGTTTTTTACTTGATAGTGAAGGGCGAATTTTAAGCCACCCAGAAACTAAATTTAACGATAAAAACATGCGCGACTTATTTGGCAAAAGCCTGTCGTTAAAATCTGAATTTGTAGAAGTACAGGTAGGTGGTTTAGATAAACTTGTTTCGTTCACTAAAATTAAAGGGATTCAAAACGTTGATTGGTATTTAGGAGTGGTGATCAACGAAGAAATTGCTTATTCATCAGTTGCCTCATTTAGAAATATGGCAGCTATTTATATGCTGATGGGTATTGTCGCGATTGTATTGATGATGCAGTTTTTACTTCGCTATTTAATGCGCCCAATGCAGCGCTTAAACGATGCAATTAAAGATATTGCAGAGGGTGAGGGCGATTTAACTCGTCGCCTTGAGGTCGAAAATAATGACGAGTTTGGCGAGCTAAGCCATTACTTTAATGCGTTTATCGAAAAAATTCATACATCAATTGAGCAAGTTAAAAATACCACCGTTGAACTTGAACGCCTAGTTGAGAGTTTAGTTAATCAAACTCAAGGCACCCTCGATATGTATGCAGACCAAACAAAACGCACTGATAACGTTGCCACCGCAATCAATGAGCTGACATCTAGCGCGGTTGAAATATCAAATAGTGCTAGTAATGCATCAACGTTAGCAACCAGTGCTAACAGCCAATCTTTACAAAGCCAATCTGCCTTGGCTGATAACTTAGAGGCTATTAATGCTTTGTCTCGTAATATGGAGCAGGCACAAAAAACAATTAATAGTTTAGATGCACACACAGTAAGCATCGGCCAAGTTCTCGAAGTGATAAAAGGTGTTAGTGAACAAACTAACTTACTAGCGCTTAATGCTGCAATTGAGGCGGCCCGTGCAGGTGAAGCGGGTCGTGGTTTTGCGGTTGTTGCTGACGAAGTGCGCCAACTAGCCCATCGTACACAACAATCTACTCAAGAAATCGAAGACACTATTTCTCAGTTACAACAAGGCTCAGCCTCGGCGGTAGAGGTAATGACTGCCAGTATTCGCGATAGCGAAAAGAGTGTCGAGCAGGCACGTATTGCCGGCGATAAAATGGCTGAAGTCACACGAGCTATTGAATCAATTGACGACGTAAATCACAGTGTTGCCAATGCTACGACTGAGCAAAACCATGTGATCCAGAGCTTAGACAGTGACATTCATTCGATTAGTGAACTATCTAATCAAGGTCAAAGTAACCTTAATAATACACTTAATGAATGCACTAAGCTAAAAGCACAGTTTTATGAATTAGAAAAACTTGTTTTGAAATTTAAAGTTTAATTTTATACCGAGCATTTACAATTGGAACAAAACTGGCTTAGTGCCATCACCATAAACAGTGTCGACACGGCGGATAAACAACGCCGTGCTTTCACGTTATTTACTATGGCGTTTTTTGCCATCGTATTGATCACTTCGTTAGTGTTGTCTAACTACCATATTTACGCAGTGCAATTGACAGTGATGTTATTGGTAAGTGATATAACCATTGTTTTATGTATGTTGTATTACTTCCGTACTGGTGCGCTGGTTTTGGTAACCAGTATCATTTTGTCTATTATTTTGTTGTTATGTATGTCTTTGGTTTATACCGGTGGCAAAGAAAATACGGCACTGTATTGGTTGATGTTTTATCCTATTGTCAGCTATGTCACATTAGGCTTAAGAACGGGCAGTATTCTTGTCGGTAGCATGTACTTAAGTGCATTATTTTTATTACTCGGGCCAGATATTGGTCAGGCTAAATACGGGCCAGTCGAAATGTCGCGTTTTTTAGCTTCTTTTACCATGGTGATTTTGTTCTCTGCAATTAGTGAATACTTCAGACAAAAAAGCCATCAAAAGATTGCTGATATCACTTTAATTGAAAAGCGCGATGCCTTGACCGATCCCCTTACAGGCCTTGCGAATCGTCGTTATATTTATGAACATATTCAGCCTCGCCTTGAAGCTGAAGCGGCAAACTACTTACCCATGTCGGTATTATTGATTGATTTGGATAACTTTAAATCTCTCAACGATAGTTATGGCCATGACTTTGGTGATCAGGTCTTGATAGCGTTTACTGCTATGTTGCACGATAAATTGCGTGGCACAGATATAAAAGCACGCTATGGCGGCGAAGAGTTCATCATTTTATTGCCTAAGGCAGGGATTCAGATTGCTCATGCTGTAGCCGAAAAGTTACGTGCTTATGTTGCGCAAAAGCAAATCCCCTATGATGTTGGGCAGTCTGTTACCATTACTTGCAGCATTGGTATTGCTAGCCTAGAACGTGGTAGCCAGTTTAGTAAAACAATTAAGCAAGCTGATGACAACCTCTATAAAGCGAAAGCAAAAGGGCGTAACTTAGTAGTGTCGGAATTGAGTGAGATAAGCTAAATGGCAAAGCTAATTTATGTATACGACCCCATGTGTAGTTGGTGTTGGGGCTACAGAGAAACTTGGTTAAAACTCCAAGCTGCCCTTGGTGGTAAACTTGCTATTGAATATAAAGTGGGTGGCCTTGCTCCCGATTCAGATGAGCCAATGCCAAAAGAGATGCAGCAGTTTTTACAGCAAACATGGCAGCGTATTGAACAGCAACTTGGCACGCCATTTAATCATGAGTTTTGGCATTTAGCGCAACCACGCCGCTCTACTTATCCAGCATGCCGTGCAGTGCTTGTTGCAAGGCAGTACAATAAAGAGCACGAGATGCTCTATGCCATTCAAAAAGCCTACTACTTAAATGCACAAAATCCATCTGACATCAGCACCCTTGCAAGCCTTGCTGAGCAAATTGGCTTAGAAAAAAACGCATTTATTCACGAAATTGAAAGTGAAAAAATAAATTCGTTACTCATGGCCGAAATAAACCAAGCGAGAAGCTTACCTATTCAAGGTTTTCCGTCGTTAGTCCTTGAAAATAAAGGCCTCTACATTGCTATTCCTGTTAATTATCATGACTGGCAAAGCACTTATCAGCAAATACTATCCCATATTTAGTCCCGGAAACCCTGCAACTTTTGCCTTATTCTTGCGCAATATAAACTAATTGTTACAGCTGTCATATTTTTGTATTTTTTACGCAACACGCTTGTCATTTTTCATCGTTATCCTTTCGCACAATAAAACAACCCAACTAGCAAATTAAGCTAACTTAACGAGTAAAGGTGTATGCGATGAAAGGCGTTAAACCACTGATTTTAGCAGGTATTGTAGCGGCATCTGCAGCAGTACATGCAAACGATCTAGATAAAGTAATTGATAAAAGCAGCGAGATAAATAAATCTGCAGCGCAATCACAAACTAAAATCGACAAGATTGCCGATTCAATGCAAGGTCGTTTACAACAATTCAAAGCCCTTAATAAAGAAATTGACGGCTTAACTGTTTATAACGCGCAACTTACTAAGCAATTAAACAACCAAATTGCTGAAATGGACGCGTTAAACGAGTCAATGGATCAGGTATCGGTTATCGAGCGTCAAATCACGCCGTTAATGATGCGTATGATCACAGGTCTTGAGCAATTTGTTGCACTAGACGTACCTTTCTTAACTGAAGAGCGTAGCAAGCGTATTGCATCATTAAAAGAAATGATGGACCGCGCAGACATCACTTCAAGTGAAAAATTCCGCCGCTTACTTGAAGCTTACCAAGTAGAAGTTGATTATGGTCGCACTATCGAAGCATACACAGCATTACTTAATGTAGATGGCCAAGAGCGCGAAGTGGATTTCTTACGCATTGGTCGTTTAGAACTTATTTATTTAACACGCGATGGCAAAAAAGCAGGTAGCTGGGATAAAGAAACAAAATCGTTTGTTGAATTACCAGATTCTGCAATCAGCCAAATCAACAAAGGTTTACGCATTGCACGTAAGCAACTTGCCCCAGATATGTTAACACTGCCAGTCCACGCTGCTGAATAAGAGGTTTGAGATGAAATTATTAACGAAAATGACAAAAATGGCCGTGTTTGCAGCTGGCCTTGGTTTTGCTGGTAGCAGCCTAGCGGCTGAGCCAATGGATTTAGACTCATTACTAAAAACATTAGAGCAAGGTAAAGCACAGCAAAGCGCTGAAAATAAACAACGTGAACAAGAGTTCATGGCGCGTCAAAACGAACAAGTACAAATGCTTAAAGATACACAAGCAAAACGTACTGCAATGCTTAACGAGTCTGAGCGTTTAGAAACGCAGTTTGAAGAAAACGAAGTAAAGCTAGCCAACTTAACAGACACGCTTTCAAACCGCATGGGTTCACTTAAAGAGCTATTCGGTGTGTTACAACAAGTTGCGGGCGATTCAAGCAACAAATTCATGACGTCAGTTGTTTCTGCAGAGCTTCCTGGTCGTAGTAACTTCATGGATGAACTGGCACAAAAAATGGGTTCAACCTCAAAGCTTGCTTCTATCGATGATATCGAAAAAGTATGGTTTGAATTACAACGCGAAATGACTGAACAAGGTAAAGTATCTCGCTTTACAACCGATGTAATCGTTGAAGGTGGCAGCAAAGCACAAAAAGAAGTGGTGCGTGTTGGTGCATTTAACTTAATCGCAGATGGTAAATACCTAGAGTACACACCGGCTACAAATACAATCAGCCAGCTTACACGTCAGCCTAGCAGCCGTTACACAGCAACTGCTACAGACTTACAACAAGCAAAATCAGGTGTTGTACCGTTCGCACTTGACCCTACAGGTGGTTCAATTTTAGGTCTTTTAGTACAAGCACCAGATACTGAAGAGCAAGTTCATCAAGGTGGTACGGTTGGTTACATCATTTTAGGTGTTGGTTTAATTGCTTTACTAATTGCACTTGAGCGTTTTGTATCTCTGATGATTATGGGTAGCAAAATCCGTCGTCAGCTTAAAGACACAGTGGCACGTGATGACAACCCACTTGGTCGTGTAATGAAAGTGAAAGACCAGTACCCAGATGTTGCGTACGACACACTTGAGCTTAAATTAAGCGAAGCAATCATTCGTGAAATGCCAAAAATTACCCGTAACCTGACGCTAATTAAGATTATCTCTGTAGTAGCACCATTACTTGGTCTACTAGGTACGGTAACCGGTATGATTAACACCTTCCAAGCAATTACCTTGTTCGGTACAGGTGACCCTAAACTAATGGCGGGTGGTATTTCTCAGGCACTTGTAACAACGGTACTTGGTCTGGTTGTGGCTATCCCAACAGTATTCTTATACACACTTCTTAACACGCGTTCTAAAAATATGCTGTTGATTTTACAAGAGCAAAGCGCAGGTATCATCGCAGAGCGAAGCGAGAAAGGAGCATAAATCATGGTGCTATTGATTGATGCAATCAATGCTCTACGTGATTTCCTCGACACAGGTGGCCAAGTTCTCTTGGTCATCGGGGTCCTCATCTTCGCGATGTGGTTATTGATACTTGAGCGTTTTATGTATTTCTTTGGTGGCTTTAAACGCTACAAGAAAGACGTAAAAAGCACTTGGAGCAATAGAGCAGAGCGTAACAGCTGGAACGCAGAGCAAATTCGCCAAGCGATGATTTCACGCGCTGGCATGCAACTAAATAATAACCTTGCGCTAATCAACGTAATGGTTGCGTTATGTCCACTTTTAGGTCTGTTAGGTACCGTAACCGGCATGATCGAAGTATTTGATGTAATGGCAATCACAGGCACAGGCAGTGCTCGTTCGATGGCGTCAGGGGTGTCTAAAGCCACTATCCCAACAATGGCCGGTATGGTGGGCGCACTTTCAGGGGTTTTCGCATCAACGTTCTTACAACGTCGTGCAAAACGCGAAGTGCAATTACTTGAAGACAACATGGTCTTAGACCACTAAACGAATTTTAGGGTGATGTGAGTATCACCCACTAGGAGACTAACAATGAGAGCGCCACTAGGTAATTTATTTCAAGAAGACGACGCTGAAGAAATCAACATGACGCCAATGCTAGACGTTGTTTTCATCATGCTTATCTTCTTTATCGTAACAGCATCATTCGTAAAAGAAGCCGGTATTGATGTAAACCGCCCTGAAGCGGCAACGGCAGTGAAAAAAGAGCGTGCCAACATCTTAGTTGCTATTTCTGACAAAGGTGAAATTTGGATCAACAAACGCCAAGTAGATATTCGTGCAGTACAAGCAAATATCGAGCGCTTAAAAGCTGAAAACCCACAAGGTAGCGTGGTTATTCAAGCTGATAAGAAAGCCACAACCGATGTACTTATCAAAGTAATGGATGCATCGCGAGCTGCAGGCGCATTTGATGTGTCGATTGCTGCGCAAGAAGCATCATAAGGAATGTGAGCGATGCGTTATATAGTTGCATTAATCATCGCGGGTATCGTGACTGTCATGCTGTTTTTAGGCATGCAGGCACTGATCACCGGTGGTGAAGGGGCCATGTCTGAGCCCGTAAAAGGAAACGTACTTGATTTTGTTCGTCTGAAAAAAGAAGAGACAGTGCAAAAGAAAGAACGTAAACCGCAAAAGCCACCAACGCCAAAAGAGCCACCTCCGCCAATGGAATCACCGCAAATGCAAAACAGTGATCCTAACGCGAGCAATGCCAATTTTGACTTTGGTGCCAGTGTTGAAGCCGACGTTAACTTATCCGGGGGTTTAGCGCTTGAATCAAGCGACGGTGAATACCTACCGATTGTAAAAGTAGCGCCTGTTTATCCGCGCCGAGCTTTATCACGTGGAATCGAAGGCTATGTGATTGTTGAGTTTACAGTAACAAAGCAAGGCACAGTACGTGACCCAAAAGTGATTAAAGCCGAACCTGAGTCATTGTTTGACCGCGCTGCGATGGATGCAGCACTTAAATTTAAATATAAACCGCGCGTTGTTAACGGTGAAGCCGTTGAAGTAGCGGGCGTACAGAACAAAATTTCTTTCCAGATTAACGGTTAGAAAAGAGGAATGCGATTATGAAACCTTTAAAAGTTGCCGTGATTTGCGCGGCTGCTTTCACAAGCAGCCTGGTAATCCCAAGCGTTGTTAGCATGTTACCAGGTGTCACACTGGCAACAGCTTACGCTGAGGAACAAAAAACTAAACGAGTGCCTGCACTGCGTGAAAAAGTGTATAGCCAATTAGCTCGTGCACAAAAGCTGGCTGATGATGGAGATGCAAAAGCAGGATTAGCAGCCCTTGATAGTATCCAAGAGCGCTCTTCAAGTATGAACTCGTATGAAATTGCCATGATGCATAATTTCTACGGTTTTATTTATTACAACGAGAACGACTTAGATAAAGCAATTGCATCGTTTGAAAAAGTAGTAAACGAAGACGCGATCCCAGAAACATTACGTGTAAGTACTACGTTTAGCCTAGCGCAACTTGCCATGGCTAATAGTGATTACGAAATGGTAATCAAATATTTAGCACAGTGGGATGCGATTAACGACAAGCCTAAAACAGATGCTTATTACGTATTGAAATCACAAGCTTATTATCAGCTTAAAGATTACCAAAAAGGCATTGAAAACATTAACCTTGCTATCGCAGAAGCCGACAGTAAAGGTGAAATGCCAAAAGAAAACTGGTTAATCTTACAGCGTGCTATGTACTACTCACTTAATCAGTCTGACAAAGTGGTCGAGGTACTTGAACGCTTAGTGAAGCTTTATAACAAGCCAGAGTACTGGGTTCAGTTAGGTGGCATGTACGGTGAAACGGGCGCAGAGAAAAAGCAATTAGCGATTTTAGAAGCGGCCTATCAACAAGGTTTCATGAAATCTAAATCAGATTTACGTCAATTATCACAAGTGTATTTATACAACGGCCTGGCTTTTAAAGCTGCGAAAGTGATGAGTAAAGCAATGCAAGATGGTGTGGCTGAAAAATCAGCAAAAAACTACGCCTTTGTTGCAGAAGCAATGGTGCAAGCTAAAGAAGACGAAAAGTCGCTGCAATACTTTGCAAAAGCAGCTGATTTAGTAACACATGGCCAGTACGATCAACGTATTGCCGAGGTGAGTATCAACCTTGAAAAATACGAAGAAGCAGCGGATGCAGCGCGTAAAGCGCTCGATAAAGGCGGTTTAGAGTTTGAATCAAATGTGTATGTTGCCTTAGGTATGGCGCAGTACAATTTACAAAACTTTGATGCCTCGATTTTAGCGTTTGAGCAAGCGGAAAAGCACAAAAAGTCACAGCGTTTAGCTGAGCAATGGATCAAGTATGTGAAGCGTGAAAAAGTGCACGCCGAAACATTACGTACCGCTTTACTCTAAATCGTATTCAACAGGTAAGCGTACAAAAGAACTAATTTATAATCGCAACACCAAAGCTGCCTTCGGGCGGCTTTTTTCCGTTCTTAAAATTAACTAACTTCCTCTTTTTTAAATAATTAATATTGTCATTTTATGTTTATTAAAGTGTAACTAGTTTGTCATACAGCTCCCGTAAGGTAGTCGCAGTTTAAAACTCAAGTGACCCAAAAGCATTAAGTTTCAGTGCTTTTCGGTGACTTGAGTTTATGCGCTAACACAATAATTAAATATCTATCTTAACGGAGTGAACAATGAAATTATCTGACTTATTCAAAGTTAGTCTGGTAGCTGCTGCAGTTTCTTTAGCTGGTTGTGGTGGTGATTTAGTCGTTAAAGAAGGCGACACCACTGTAAATGAAGGCGATAACATCACTAATATCATCGATAACGGTGGTGACAATGGTGATAACGGCGGCGATCAGTCAGGTCGTGATGATTCTCAAAATGCGACAACAGGTTTTCCAACTGACATCGAAAATGCCTTAACACAAGGTTTAGCGACAGATGTTTCTTCAGAATTCCCAACGATCACTGATAAGCCAGTTTACCGTTTGAAAGCAGATACTACTTTTACTGCAGATGTGACGTTAACAAATGACGCTCACTGGATTTTAAATGGTCGCACAGCGGTTGGTAACGATCGTGCTGATAATGCTGTTCTTTACATCCAACAAGGTACTACATTAATTGGCGAATCGGGTGACGACTTCTTAGTTGTTCGTCGTGGTTCACAAATCGAATCGGTAGGTACTGTAAGCCAGCCAATCACAATGACTTCGATTCAAGATGTGACTAATGTTGAAACGTCTATCGGTCAGTGGGGTGGTTTAGTTCTTCTTGGGAATGCACCAGCAAACTCTTGTGGTGACCAACAAGGCGAAGCAACGGCAGACGAACTTGCAAACTGTGGTGTTGCAGCAGAAGGTGATGCAGGTCAATTCGGTGGTAACGTTGCAGATGATAACTCAGGTACATTGAAATACTTAGTTGTTAAACATGCAGGTAAAACACTGGGTAATGGTGACGAATTAAACGGTATTTCATTTGCAGGTGTTGGTTCTGCAACTACTGTTGATTACATTCAAGTACACGAAAACTTAGATGATGGTATTGAGTTCTTTGGTGGTACAGTAAACGTAAGCAACGTGGTACTTACAAGCATTGGTGATGACTCACTAGATTGGTCATTTGGCTGGACTGGTACAGCGAAAAACGTATATATTCAACAAGCTGCGAACTTAGGTGACAACGCGATTGAAGCGGATAACTCTGAGTTTGATTCCGACGCTACACCACTGACTAACCCTACTATTGAAAACGTAACAATCGTGGGTGCTGAAGGTAACAATGGTATTCGTCTACGTGCAGGTACTGCAGGTATGCTGAAAAACGTTTTCATTACAGGCCCTGCAACGTATGAAAACTGTTTACGTGTTGGTTCTGATTCAGTTCCTCGCGCTGAAGATGGTTCACTCACTATCACTAACTCTATTGTTGCTTGTCAAACACCTGCGAATAATTTCGGTAGTGAAACCATTAATGGCGGTACTGTAAAAGCATGGTTTGAAGGCCAAGATGGTAACCAAACTCTAACACCGGCTGATTTAATGCTAGATGATAATGGTTATATGCCTTTAGCTGGTTCACCATTATTAGCAAATGGTCAAATCGGTGCATTTAGCGCAACAAACAACTGGATGGAAGGTTGGACTGTTGCTATCAATGGTGGCTTCCCAACTGATATCGAAAATGCAATGGCGCAAGGTCTTGCGACAGACGTTTCATCTGAATTCCCACAAATCACTGACAAGCCTGTTTATCGTTTAGCTGAAGATACAACCTTCACAGCAGATGTAACATTAACAAATGACGCTCACTGGATCTTAAACGGTCGTACAGCAGTGGGTGGTGACCGTACCGATAGCGCAACATTATATGTTCAAGCAGGCACTACATTAATCGGTGAAACAGGTGATGACTTCTTAGTTGTTCGTCGTGGTTCACAAATCAATGCTAATGGTAATGCAACAGCACCAATTACTATGACATCTATCCAAGATATGACAGGTGCAGAAACAGGCATCGGTCAATGGGGTGGTTTAGTATTACTTGGTAATGCACCGGCTAACTCATGTGGTGACCAACAAGGTGAAACAACAGCGGAGGAGCTTGCAAACTGTGGTGTTGCAGCTGAAGGTGATGCAGGTCAATTTGGTGGTGACGATGCTGAAGACAACTCAGGTGTTGTTCGTTATGTTGTTGTTAAACACGCAGGTAAAACATTAGGTAACGGCGATGAGCTAAATGGTATTTCATTCGCGGGTGTTGGTTCTAAAACAAAAGTTGAATACATCCAAGTTCACCAAAATCTTGACGATGGTATCGAGTTCTTCGGTGGTACTGTAAACGTTCGTAACGTTGTACTAACTGATATTGGTGATGACGCGTTTGACTGGTCATTTGGTTGGACAGGTCGTGCACAAAACGTATATATCCAACAATCATCTGTTGAAGGTGACAATGCAATCGAAGCAGATAACTCTGAATTCGATTCAAACGCTACACCATTAACTAAGCCATTACTTTCAAACGTAACGATTGTTGGTGCTGACGGTAAAAACGGTGTTCGTCTTCGTGCAGGTACAGCGGGTGTTATCCGTAACATGGTTATCACTGGTCCTGACGGTTACAAAAACTGTCTACGTGTAGGTTCTGACTCTGTAGCAAATGCTGAGTCTGGTGAGCTTTCTATCGAAAACTCAGTGGTAGCATGTAATGCAGAGAATAACTTCGGTTCTGAAGCAATCGGTTCTGGTAATGTTCAATCTTGGTTCGAAGGTCAAACTGGTAACCAAACACTTACTGCAGCGACATTAAACCTTGCTACAGATGGTTTTACACCTAAATCAAGCTCGCCGCTATTAGGAGCAGGTGTTGATGCGTCGGACCTTGACCCATTCTTCACTAAAACAAGCTACATTGGCGCATTTGACGGTGACAATAACTGGATGGAAGGTTGGACAGTTGCTGTTAACCCTAGCTTCCCTACAGATATCACAAACGCAATGGAACAAGGTCTAGCGACTGATGTTTCTGCAAGCTTCCCACAAATTACCGATAAGCCAGTGTATCAACTAGCGCAAGATGTTGTTTTCACATCTGACGTAACTCTAACTAACGATGCTCACTGGATCCTTAAAGGTCGTACAGCAGTGGGTGGTGACCGCACTGATAGTGCTACTCTTTATGTTCAATTTGGTACAACGCTAATCGGTGAAAGCGGTGATGACTTCTTAGTTGTTCGTCGTGATTCTAAGATTGAAGCGGTAGGTACTGCAACTCAACCAATCGTGATGACATCAATCCAAGATATGACAGGTGCTGAAACGGGCATTGGCCAATGGGGTGGTGTGGTACTTCTTGGTAACGCACCAGCTAACTCTTGTGGTGACCAAGTGGGTGAAACAACAGCTGATGAACTTGCAAACTGTGGTGTTGCTGCAGAAGGTGATGCTGGTCAATTCGGTGGTAACCAACCAGAAGATAACTCAGGTACACTTAAGTATGTTGTTGTAAAACAAGCAGGTAAAACACTTGGTAACGGTGATGAGCTTAACGGTATTTCACTTGCAGGTGTTGGTAGCCAAACTGAACTTGATTATATCCACGTTCACGAAAACCTGGATGACGGTGTTGAGTTCTTCGGTGGTACTGCAAGCATCAGCCACTTAGTACTGACAAACATCGGTGATGACTCGCTAGATTGGTCATTCGGTTGGACTGGTAATGCACAATATGTATTAATCAAGCAGTTTTCTTCAGAAGGTGATAATGCAATTGAAGCTGATAACTCAGAGTTTGACTCAAATGCATCACCTTTAACTACACCTACTATCTCTAACGTAACTATCATCGGTGCAGATGGTGTAAACGGTATCCGTTTACGTGCAGGTACTGCGGGTATGCTTAAAAACGTAGTAGTAACAGGTGGTGAAGGTTATAAAAACTGCTTACGAGTGGGTGCGGATTCAGCTCCTCGCGCTGAAGATGGTTCACTTACTATCAGCCACTCAGTAGTTGCATGTACAGCAGATAATAACTTCTCAAGCCAAGCAATTGGTACGGGTAATGTTCAATCTTGGTTCGAAGGCCAAGAAGGTAACTCTATCATGGACGCAGCTATGTTAGGTCTTAGCGACAACGGTTATCAACCAAGCGCAGAATCAGCACTACTTGGTAGTGGTTTTGATTCTTCAAGCCTAAATAGCTTCTTCGACCAAGTAGATTACATCGGTGCAATGGACGCGCAAACAGACTGGACAGCAGGTTGGGTAAAAGTAGGTCTTAACTAAGCCCTTCTAATCCATGGTCGGGGGAAGACCCCGGCCAGCTTCTAGTTTTGTTTTCGGAGTATAATAATGAAATCTTTTACCCCCTCTAAACTTGTGCGTTCAAAGATAAATCACGCAGTGCTTGCAGCATTAGTAGGCTTATCGATGAATACTGCCTACGCAGCGGATGAAGCACAAGAAATTGAAGAAGTGGTTGCTGTAGGACAGCGTTTAAAAGGGAGTGCTGGCGCGGTTCTTCAAGAGCGTCAAAATCAAGCGTTTGTTGCTGATATCATGGGTGCAGAGCAAATCTCTCGTACTGGTGATGGCGATGCTGCATCGGCACTTCGTCGTGTAACAGGTTTGACACTGGTTGATGGCAAGTTCATTTATGTTCGTGGTTTAGGTGAGCGATATTCGAGTACTCAGCTCAATAGTATGTATGTGCCAAGTCCAGATCCAACTCGCTCAGTTGTACCGCTTGACTTATTCCCATCGGATATTATTGAAAGTTTAAGCGTTCAAAAATCGTTTTCACCCGATATGCCTGCGCATTTTGGTGGTGGTAACGTAAATATTAGAACAAAATCAATCCCGACTGATTTTTTGTTTAAAGTCGACATTGGTACTTCTTACAACACCAATAACAGTGATACAGGCTACTTTTATGAAGGTGGCGATGATGACTGGATGGGCCGTGATGATGGTACTCGTGCGTTACCTACTGAAATAATTAATGCCTTTTATGGCACTGGCCTAGAAGGTGATATCAATACAACATTGGCTGAGCGCCAAGCATTGATGTCGTCACTTGATTGGAATATTTCGGCAACAGAAAAAGACGTTGATCCTGAAATGAGCTTTTCAGTGTCGCTAGGCGACCGCTTTGAAAGTGAAATGGGTACGTTTGGTGTACTTGCCGCTGTTTCTTACGAAAATGAGTGGGAAGTAGCACAAGAAAAAAGTGGTACTAACCTTGGCAGCTTAGGTTGTGAAGACAAGTGTTTTGCTCAGTATTACGATGGCACATCAACGGAACAAAATGTGCGTTGGAGTGGTACATTCAATATTGGTTATGAGTTTAATTCAAACCATAAAATTGAGATGACAAACATTGCACTGCATGACATGCGTGACCGTGTTCGTAATCGTAATTTCTATGATGCCAACGAAACTGAAGAAGGTGTTCGTGACCTTCGTCGCGTTGATGTTGTGTACGAAGAGCGTGAAATGTTCTCTAGCCAATTAAAAGGCACACACAACTTTATCGACTTTAACAACTTGTTTGTTGATTGGTATGCCGGCACAAGCCGTGCAAATCGTGATGCACCAGGTGGTGTAGACGCTGTTTTCCAACGTAACTACGACGATGGTTCGTTTGTTTCTGAGCAATTACAAGATGTTTCAGCTACTAACGTAACCCGTGAATTCCAAGTTCTTCATGATGAAGTTGATACTTGGGGTTGGAACATGGGCATGCCATTTTATGGTGAAGGCTATGAGCTTGAACTAAAAGTGGGTGGCGATTTCTCAGAGAAAACACGTACTGCAAATAATACGACATTTGGTATTACGCACCGTGGTATTGCTGATGATTTTACCTATGGCTCACGTTTAGATGAAATTTTTGCTTACGATAACATCAACAATGATGCTTTTTACGCAAGTTCAACCGGTTCTGGCATTTTTGATGACAGAACAACAGACGGTGATAAATACAGTGCGGCGCATAAGTTAGATGCTTATTACTTTATGGCTGATTATTTCATCAATAATACTTGGCGTATTACTGGTGGTGTTCGCTGGGAAGATTTTGCCCAAGTATCGGTTCCATTTAAGGCTCACAGTAATTTATTTGATGCGACAACAGAAGAGCTAGCTGAAGTAGCAATCAAAGAAGATGATTTTTATCCGTCTTTAGCTGTGACTTATATCATGGATGAAGAAATGCAATTTCGTTTAAATTTAAGCGAAACAACGATTCGTCCGGATATGCGTGATGTAAGTTCTACGTTCTTCGTTGACCCATTAACAGAGTTCCTAGTTCGTGGTTCACCGACATTACAAAGTTCAAAACTGAAAAATGCTGACTTCCGTTTTGAATGGTATATGGCATCGGGTAATAACCTATCAGTTGCATTGTTCTACAAAGACATTACAAACCCTATTGAAATGGTAGAGCTTGCAGGTGTAGGTGGCGCTGCGCCACAGTTATTAACTGCAAACGCTGAATCTGGTGAGTTAACGGGTATTGAAGTTGATTTCTTGACTGACTTTAGCTTTATCAGTGCAGATTGGTCGAGTGTGTTCTTGTCGGGTAACGTTACGCTATCTGATTCAAGTGTGAAACTAGGTATCAATGATTCTGACGGCGTTGATTCGTTGTTTGAGCAGCAGTTAAAAGATGCACTTGATGCAGATACAGTGTCTAACATTGTTACTAATGATGAGCGCCGTTTAGTGGGTCACTCTGAGTGGGTAGCAAACTTACAGATGGGTTATGACTCTGCGGATGGTTTCCATTCGACATCACTTGTCTATAACGTGTTTGGTCCACGTATTATTGTTCCAGGTACTCGCGGTAATGAAGATGCTGAAGAGAAGCCATTCCATTCGCTTGATTTAGTTTACTCTTACTTCCCGAACTTCAACACAAAAGTTAAGTTCAAAATTGAAAACATCCTTGGTCAAGATAAAGAAATTGAACAAGAAGGTTTATCGCTTTGGAAGAAAGAAGAAGGCACTAAGTTTAGCTTAGGCTTCAGCTACGAGTTTTAATTAAACTCCCCAAGGAAGGATACAATAATAAATCCTAACGTTGATTTAGCCCTGCACTAGCAGGGCTTTTTTGTCTATAAACCATTGCGTGTTATGGTAGTTCAACGTGTTTAAACAGGGATTAAAAATGGACTTACGGTTAATTATAAATGGTAAAAAAGCGGCTGATGAGCAGCTTCGTGATGCCATTGGTAAATTTCGAACTCGTCAGCCACTTGCGGTGCGAGTTACCTATGAAGGCGGTGACATTGAGCGCTTTATTAATGAAGCCGTCGCAGAAGGTGTAAAACGTATTGTCGTAGCTGGTGGTGATGGCACCGTTAATGAAGCCGTTAATGCATTAATGAAACTGGAAAAGTCACAACGTTTAGAGCTTGCAATTTTACCTATGGGCACAGCAAATGATTTTGCTACAGCCGCTAATATTCCTCACGGGTACTTGCCAGCGCTTAATCTTGCCGCACAGGGTCAGCCGTATGCAATTGATACGGTAGAGGTTGATAAGCGTTATTTCGTAAATGTAGCCAGTGCTGGCTTTGGGGCAAAAATTACCGCAACCACACCGCCTGCACTGAAAAACTTACTCGGTGGTGGCGCGTATACCTTGGCAGGGCTTGTACAAGCGCTAAGTTTTGTGCCGTACAGTGGCGAGTTAACGCTGCCTGATGGTGAGCGAACTTCGGGCGATATTATTGCCGCTGCCGTGTGTAATGGACGCCAAGCGGGTGGTGGTCAGCCCCTTGCGCCCCATGCGTACATAAATGATGGCTTGATTGATTTAGTGGCGTTTACCTCATTTGCAATTTCAGATGTACCAGCGGTTATCGAAGAGCTCAGCAATTACCCTAACTCATCACAACAGTGGGTAAAACGCTTTCAAGTGCCTTGGCTTGAATGGCAAACACAAACAGAAATGCCAATAAACTTAGATGGCGAGCCAATCACCTCAAAGCAACAACGTTTTGAAGTGCATGCTGGTGCGCTAAACTTAGTGCTACCAGACGCATGTCCAATGCTAAGATGAAAAATTTTGATGTTACTCGGTTAGCGCTGGTTTTGCTTGGGCCGCAATGCTAGATTACTTCTGTAAAAATTAAACTCTCACGCAATGGACTTTAATTTTTAACAGTTTAGGTAATTGGAATGAATCAAACAGTGGAACAAACAATGAAAAAAGTAGGATTAGTCGGTTGGCGGGGCATGGTTGGCTCTGTGTTATTAGAACGTATGCAGCAAGAAAATGATTTTTCTAATATCGACACGACTTTTTTCACCACCTCACAAACCGGTCAATTAGGTCCTGATCTTGCGGGTCCTGCTAAACCGCTTTTAGATGCCAATGATATCGCTGAGCTTGCGAAGATGGATATTGTTGTTACTTGCCAAGGCGGTGACTATACCAAAGCCGTTTACCCGCAATTACGTGAATCAGGTTGGCAAGGTTACTGGATTGATGCGGCATCGGCACTGCGTATGAGTGACGACAGTATTATTGTGCTAGATCCAGTAAACAAAGACGTTATCAGTGCGGGTTTAGAGCAAGGTATTAAAACCTATGTGGGCGGTAACTGTACCGTATCACTGATGCTATTAGCACTAGGCGGTTTATTTGAGCAAGACTTGATTGAATGGGTAAGCCCAATGACATATCAAGCGGCGTCTGGTGCAGGCGCTCGCAACATGAAAGAGTTAATTGCGCAAATGGGTGCAATTCACGAAACTGTTGCTGACAAACTTGCAGATCCAAATGCTGCGATTCTTGAGATTGATAAGTTAGTCACCGAAAAAATTGCCTCAAGCGATTTACCGCAAGACCAGTTTGGTGTGCCTCTAGCAGGTAGCCTTATTCCTTGGATTGATGTACCAATGCCAAGCGGTCAAAGTAAAGAAGAGTGGAAAGCGCAAGTTGAAGCGAACAAAATTTTAGGCAGCAGCGAACAACCTATCCCTGTTGATGGCTTATGTGTTCGCATTGGTGCAATGCGCTGTCACTCACAAGCAATGACAATTAAGCTGCGCAAAGACATTAGCGTTGAGCAAATTGAAGAAATTCTTGCTTCTCACAATGAGTGGGTCAAAGTGATCCCGAATGATCGTGGCATTACATCAACTGATTTAACACCTGTAAAAGTAACCGGCACACTGTCTATTCCGGTAGGTCGTATTCGTAAATTAGCAATGGGCCCAGAGTACATCAGTGCGTTTACAGTGGGTGACCAACTGCTATGGGGGGCTGCTGAGCCACTTCGTCGTATGTTACGCATTATTGTTGATGGTCAACATTAATCACACAACTCAATATTAAGGCTAGCAGTTTGCTGGCCTTTTTTAGCACTAAAGGAAAGTAATGCACACCCCTAATAAATGGAAAATGACACCAGAGCGAGTATCGCAGTTCATCAAAACCTACAGCTTTGCATTGATGGTTGATAGTGAGTTTGAGGCAACCCATCTACCATTAGTGTATAAACCCGATGAGGGCGAGTTTGGTACCTTATATGGTCATGTGTCACGGGCAAATCGTCATGGCAAAAGCTTGCAAGATACCCGTGTATTGGTGGTTTTTAATGGCCCACATAGTTATATTTCACCGACTTGGTATAGTGAGAAGCCAGCTGTATCGACTTGGAACTACGCTGCGGTTCATGCCCAGGGCAAAGTAGAATACCTCGATGATGACAACACCTTAGCCTGCCTAGATGAGCTAATTAGCCAATACGAACCAAGTATTTTAAACGACACCAGTTTGTTGCCAGCTGATTATCAAGCTAAGTTACTCCGTGGCATAGTGGGTATTAAAATCGAACTTGATTCAATTCAGGCAAAAGAGAAGTTAGGCCAGCATAAATCGGCGGCGGATCAACAAGGTGTTGTAACAGGGTTAAGGGCAGATAAACACCCTGATGCCCAAGCTTTACTTCGCTATATGCTTAAATATGGGGTAGGGATAGGCAATCTAGACGCTAGCTGATTTATCGATTCAGTAAGACTTACTACGCTAAGTTGTTTTAATACTATCTAAACTTACTGCTGTTTATTAAATCAAGAGAAGAATAGGCAGCAATTTTGCTTCCTGCAAATGCTGCCAATTGGTTGGAAACCGCTAAGTCCATTGTTGTTAAAATCGTGTTAATCACAATATTTAAAGTTAGTACATTACAAGTTTGTGTCAATATAAAGTGTAGGTACACATCAATTCTTATTGCTTATTTTATTAATCTATCAATGGTGGTTTAGTTGTACTAGATATAAGTTAAATAGCTTGATGAAAGTTAAGTGATTAACTATATTTTCGTAAGTATCTAGCTGAGAACTCTCCATGAACATTTCTAAAAAATTAAAGTTATCTTTTGCGTCGGCCATTGCGCTTCCTCTTATAATTATTGCCGTTTTAGTCATTACTCAATTAAGACAGCAGGCATTAGATAATTTCGCTGAACTAAGTGAACGAGAGGCGAGACAAGTCGATAACGGCATTAGTATGTTTTTTGACGAAATAGAGAAAAACGTCGATTATCTTGCTTCTCATTCCGCTATTTTAGACGCCGAACAAGGCGTTAAAACCCACATGCAATCGCCTAATTCAGTGAAACTTGATCACGTAAATGGCAGTAACACAGAAAAAACCGCTTTTAACTTATTTGATCATTTTGGCAAAACCCATCCAGGCCTTGCTTACATCTACATGGGGAACGAGCAAGGTGGTTATATTCAATGGCCAGAGGGTGAAGTGACAGCAAATTATGACCCAAGAGTTAGGCCTTGGTATAAAACGGGTAAAGCAGCAAATGGTAAAACAGTAAGAACCAATGCCTATTATTGGGCGGCAGATGACATGGTTATAGTGTCCACAGTAAAAGCCATTAAACAAGCTGGCGAGTTTATTGGCGTACAGGGCATGGACGTCTCTTTGCAGGGCCTTACAGATATTATTGCTAACATTAAACTTGGTGAAACCGGCTATCTAATGCTGATTGAAGATAGCGGCAATGTGCTGGTTGATGTTAAAAATGCTGATTATCGGTTTAAACAATTAAGCCAGATTGATAATGGTAAATACAAACAGCTTGCCAATAACAATCATGGTCAGTTTGAAATAGACATTAATGGCAAAGATTACTTGGCTAATATTTATACTTCGCAAAAGCTAGGCTGGAAATTTATAGGTCTAGTTGAAAAATCTGAAGTAATGAGTGCAGCAAACGCAACGACTATTACCATTTTAGTCATCAGTGCAATTCTGATTGCTGTATTCATTCTTGTTGCTAGCTATATTTCTAAATTAATTTCTGCACCTATTGTTGAGGTAAGTGATGGCCTTACGGAGATATCCCAAGGTGGAGGTGATTTAACTAAGCGTTTAGTTATTAAAACACGCGATGAAACAGCAAAACTAGCAAACAGCTTTAATTTATTTTTGAACTTGATATCGGACTTGGTTAAGCAAATTAATGACTGCGCACAGAATGTTAGTGAGACTTCTGCACACACCTCGTCACAAGCTTCTCAATTATCAGGTTCAACATCTCAACAACAGCAAGCTCTTGAAATGGCGGCAACAGCTATTAATGAAATGGCGGCAACAGCAAATGAGGTTTCTGCCAGTTGTGCAAATGCAGCCGAACTTGCTTCGCAAACTCAACAAGCCTCTGAACTTGGACAAAGTGTTATTACTGAGACGGTTGATAGCGTTGTATCTTTGTCAGAAGTGATCACCAAAGCAACTAAAGATATAAACCAACTCGATGCTGAAAGTGAAAACATCATGTCGATTCTCAGTGTTATACGTGGCATTGCTGAACAAACTAATTTATTAGCGCTAAATGCAGCTATTGAGGCTGCACGTGCCGGTAACCATGGTCGAGGATTTGCTGTTGTTGCTGACGAGGTCCGAGCGTTATCGCAAAGAACATCAGAGTCAACAGAAGAAATAGCAAGTCAACTCGATACGTTGCGCAAGATGTCTGATCAGGTGTCTAAAGAAATGACAACCAGCTTGAACCGCACAAATAAAACAGTTGAGTTGGCGCATTCTGCACAGCAGCAATTTAGCGAAATTACTGCTTCAATCGTTAATATAAGTGATTTAAACACACAAATAGCGACCGCAGCCGAAGAACAACAGCACGTAGCTGAAGATATTAATCGTAATGTTGTAGAAATTAAAAACGCCGCTGACGATGTTAGTGATATTGCACAGGGAGCGCGTGAAAATGGCGAGCGGTTGAATCAGCTATCTCATCTACTTACCGACCTAGTCGGTAAATTTAAGGTGTAGTTAAAATTGGGTCAAAATGCATTTTCTATATGAGGAACAGATTTTCTGTTCCTTTTTTATTGGAACTTGTTGATTTAATGGTAATTAAGGTTTAGTTTTTTGTAATGATATAACTAAAAGATAAGTTACGCATGAAAGGAAAACCATTAAAGACAAACAATAATAAACAAACTATCTATATAGTTTTTATCATGGTTTTTTTTATCTTTTCCTTTCACCTCATTGTTAGTTATCTACAACTAAATTACCAAAAACAGTTTGCCAATTCTTTATTATTGAAAGCAGAAAGCATATCGAGTGATTTAGCGGCTTCGATGCAAGATGTTTCATCAATATCACCGAGTCAGTGTGATGCAACGACAATAAACGAACTTCGTATAATTCTTTCAAAATATGAATACACCCATGATTTAGGATTGATTTTTGATGATAGGGTTTTGTGTTCAGCTAACTGGGGATTATTAGACGCTCCTTTTTTACTTGAAGGGGTTTTTTATCATTCACCTTCTGGTTATCAATTTGCTGCTAAAGTTGGAGGTATTTTCCCTGTTCCGGCTAAATATGACATTACAAAAAAAGATAACGTTATTGCTTTTACTATCAATCAGCCTTTTAAGAGTTTTGATCATTTAGATAAGGGGTTTTCTTATAAAATTGTGTCAAAAAATAAGCAGCATACTTTTCATAATTACTCGTCGCAGTACCAATTAAAAAACAATACTTTTTTGAAATCTCAGGTATTAGAAAAATGTAGTAAAAAGTTTCAATACTGTGTTGAAACAACGAATAATCGTCCTGGATTACTTTATTTACCTGCGTATGTATCTGCATTACTTATTTGTTTGATCGGGTTAGTCAGCTTTTTAATTACTTACTCTATCATTTCATTTTTAGATAAGAATCATTCAATCGAATTTAGGCTGCGTAAGGCCATTCAAAGCGGCGATTTATATCTAGAGTACCAACCAATTATTGAATTAAAAAATTGTAAAATTGTCGGTGTTGAGAGCTTGGTTAGGTGGAAAGACGCGGTTCATGGAAACGTATCACCTGAACTATTTTTAAGTATTGCTGAGCAGTTAAGTTTGTACTCAAAGTTGGCATATGACTCAGTTAAACGAGCATTCATAGAGCTTTCCCCGATTTTGCATCGTGACCCAGAATTCACAGTTGCCATTAATGTAAATGCTTATGAAATTCAGACTCCAGAATATTTAGACCGCTTGAATAAGCTTTGTGTTAGGTATCAGATAAAACCTCAGCAAGTTAAAATTGAAATAACGGAGCGTATAGGTTTGCCTCTAAAAGAGTTATCTGATTTTGCGACAAGGGCAAAAGATTTTGGCTTCGTCATAGCACTTGATGATTTTGGAACCGGGGTATCTAACCTTGTTTGGCTGACAGAGATTAACTTCGATATCATTAAAATTGATAAAATACTTACCCAATCGATCACAGATGAATTCAAAAAGGATATGGTATTAGCCATCATGTCTCTGGTTTCAAATCTAAATCGTCTGGTCATTTTTGAAGGTGTTGAGACGGTTGAAGAATACAGCTTTATAAAAGAATATAATTCTGATCATCAAGTCCAAGGTTGGTACTTTTATAAATCTTTATCATTAACCGAACTACATAAAGTACTTGATGATAAAAAAGGATTACAGTGAAAATAGAAAGTGTGAACTCTGATGATTATCCAGAGCTACTTGATGTGTGGGAAAACTCAGTACGAGCGACCCATGATTTTATAACAGAAGACGACATCGCCTTTTTTAAGCCAATTATTATTGAGCAAGCTTTTCCCAACGTAACTTTAAAGTGCATTAAGAGTGAACATAAAACAATTTTAGGCTTCGTTGGTGTACACGATAGCAAAATAGAAATGCTGTTCATTTTAGATGCCGCAAGAGGTAAGGGGGTTGGTAAAGCACTTCTGAACTATGCAATTGAGCAATTAGCTGTCAACAAAGTGGATGTTAATGAGCAAAACCCACTTGCAGTTGGCTTTTATCAGCATATGGGCTTTAAAGTTGCCTCACGCTCGCCCTTAGATGATATGGGTAAACCATTTCCAATATTGCACATGGAACTTGTGTAGGAATGACTTTAGCCGTGAGCAATATAATGTTAGGCTTTGAATCGGCTCCCAAGCCGAAAGGTGATATTGGTGTAGGTCGTCATTTATGGCGACAAAACCTTGAACATTTTTCAAATTACGCGCTAAAGCACGACCTACAAACGCGCGAAACAAGTTTCACGCCCACGACGAATCATGTAGGAACGGCTTCAGCCGTGAATTTAGATGTTCGCCGTTGAAACGCCTCCTACAAACTTTCACCTTGTGGCTTGCTAACTTGCTAACTTGCTAACTTGCTAACTTTACTCTCACAACTTGTAACTCGCTAACTCGTCACTTATCTTTTCTTAATTTAATGAACGCGATATGCTGAAGCAACGAATAAAGCATTACATGGGAGTAGCAAATGAATCTCAATCAGGTGACGTTACCTGTAAAGGATATGAATGAAGCGGTGGCTTTTTACTTAAAACTGGGAATGATTCAGATAGTGGATACCCCGCATTACGCGCGCTTTCAATGCCCAGATGGTGATGCCACATTTTCGCTGTCATTAGAAACTGAAGAATTTAGTAATAGTGCGGTAATATATTTTGAACATGAGCAGCTCGATGAGCTCTATGTAAGCCTTGTTGAAAAAGGCATTCGCTTTGAACAGCCACCTACCGCCCAGCGTTATTTATGGACGGAAGCAATTCTAAAAGACCCATCAGGGAATAAAATTAAATTATATTGGGCCGGAGAAAACCGCTTAAACCCACCATGGAAGGTAGAAAAAATAGGGTAAAAAAGGCGCTAGGGTCTAGGTCCTAGCGCCTAATAGCTAAAAACTATTATCTAAAAAGCTTAGCTCCAAAAACGTCACTGCTTTTCTTTCAATAGTTGTTTGAGTTCGGCCATTTCAGCTTGTAGCTGCGCAATTTGCCCTTTGGTTGCTGGCATGTCGGCATCAGATGTTTGCTCTTCACGGGCGTTACGATGCTCTTCAGACATAACTTCTAAAATCGCACCAACCATCATGTTTAAAAATACAAAGGCCGTTAAGAAGATGAACGTTAGATAGAAAATCCAGCTGAGTTCATACACAGCCATCGTTTCATACATAACATCGGTCCAATCCTCAAATGTTGCAATCCTAAATAGGGTTAGCATAGAAATTGATACATCGCCCCACAATACTGGGTTAATGTCAGCAAACAGCATGCTACCCATGGCGGCATAAATGTAGAAGATCACGAACATAAGCAGGGCGATATAGCCCATTTGCGGAATCGCTTTTAGAAGCGAGTTAACCAGCAATCTAAGTTCTGGGATCATCGACACTAGTCGCAATACGCGGAAAATACGCAATAATCGGGCGATGAAAAGGGTTGAGCCAGCAGCAGGGTAAAGGCTACCAACCACGATAATAAAATCGAAAATATTCCAGCCTTTGCTGAAGAAATCTTTAAAGCCACGACTGGCAATAAAACGGATCACCAGTTCAACTAAAAAGAATACTGTAATCCCTAAGTCCATCCAGTGTAAGGCAAGCTCGGCAGTTGGATGTAATGAGTAAGTGTGTGCCCCCACTGTTAGCGCTGAAATAACAATGACAGCAATAACAAATGATTGAAAAATTTTACTTTTATCGATACGCTGAAACAGCTCTTGTAACTGCGACAACATCATATAGAACCCTTTGGTTATAATATTTAAACCCCCGCAATATACAGGAAAACGCAGCACCAATGTATAACTACATAAAGGAAATTTAATGTTTTTTAATGCTTTAAAATTGGCCGTGATTGCAACGCTTGCTGTGGTTTTATCAGCGTGTAGCTCAGATGCCCGTTATCATGAAATTCAATCAGCGCGCTTAAGTGAATGCAATCATATGGCAGATAAAGAGTACCATGAGTGTGTAAAGCGCCAGCAAGATAGCTACGAAGAATTTAAAAAACAACAAGCAGAACATGACTAAAACTGAAAAGCGCCTAGATAAGGCTATCCGAGAGGCTTTAACGCAAGCCTGCGAACAAGCAAAAGAGCATGTACACGAATTTTCATGGTTAACGCATACTGCTGACCTAAAAAAGCTACCGCAATCACTAAAAGTAAGTTGTTATTGTAAAGAGCTGCCGATAAACACTGAGCAAACCCAGTTAATTAGCAGTCTAATTATCAAAGAATTGAGTGCAATAGATTTAGCTATCAATGCAAAAGCAATTGCGTTTTTAAAGGAATAATAATGTACTTAAATTTAACCCCTAAACAGATGGTTAGGTTAAATCTAGCGCTTGCTATGTTATTTATTTGTATAGGTGTGTACAGCTTGCAATCAGACTCATTACCTATTTCAAGTTTTACCGGTTTTATATTTGCAATCGGGTTTATGGTGCAGGCTTATCGTTCAACAGAAAAATTTGCAGCCAAAACAGCGCTTAGTAAAACACTCACTGCAACAGACACAAGCCTTACGGTTAAGCAGGTGTATTATGGCGAGCAAGAAAAGACTCTTGAATTAAGCCGTATTACGCAATTGAAAGTTGCTGATAACTATTTAGCCGTCATATTAGATGGCAACGGCCAAGGCTATGACTTTCAAATAAAAGGTAAAGCTGAAGCCATCATCGAACGTTTGAATGAGGTATTGCCAAAGGCGCTGCTTAAAAACAGCCCAATCAAACAGGTTTAATTTGGTAAGCCAGCGGCAAATGGCTATAATCGGCAAAAATTATTGAAAGAGATATAGCAATGGCAGTGCCTACGCGTTCACAAATTTCAATTGGCTGCGAAGTCAACATTGTATTAAAACAAGATCAACGAACAGGTCAGTTAACTCAAGGTGTGGTGTCACGTATTTTAACTAAATCCCCAAACCACCCGCATGGTATTAAAGTTCAGCTTGATGATGGTCAAGTAGGGCGCGTGAAAGAGATTTTATCATGAGTGTTTTAAGCGAAAGTGAATTTTGGCAACTCGTAACCGCCGAAGATAAAACTGCCGAGCCTGAGTCTGTTTGTAATACATTAAAAGCAAAGCTGACTAATTTATCTGACCAGCAGCTGATGGAATTTGATAAGCAGTTTAACCTACGTATGCGCAAAGCCTATACCTGGGACTTATTTGGTGCCGCTTATGTAATGGCC
Source organism: Pseudoalteromonas sp. Ps84H-4 (assembly GCF_024124645.1). Taxonomy (NCBI): domain Bacteria; kingdom Pseudomonadati; phylum Pseudomonadota; class Gammaproteobacteria; order Alteromonadales; family Pseudoalteromonadaceae; genus Pseudoalteromonas; species Pseudoalteromonas sp. Ps84H-4. The sequence goes on from NZ_JAMXSK010000011.1 coordinate 142,241, forward strand.
GGTTGTAACGACGATTATGGCTTTTCTGAGTTTTTATGTTGGCTTATTTCACGTGGTGAACAGGCTTTTTTAAAGGCACTTGAAAACCCAGATTCAATTGCTGAGTGTACGCCAGTTTATCATTTAAACGAACAGCCTTACCCGTATTTAGATGAATACGATTTAATTGCCGGTATGCTTTACGAAGAGCGTAATGATGATGAATTACCCTTTGTACCATCAGGCCTTGAGCAACCAAAAGGTAAACGCTTTAAAGATAAAGCCAAGTTTTTAAAACAAACCTACCCTAATTTATACGCCAAATATTGGCAACAACCGAGTTAATTAAAAGCACCTAAGGGTGCTTTTTTATGGCCTAGTACATACCTGTCTAAAGCTTACCAGCAATTTCTTAGTACCCAAATCCAATCATTTTGTGTTATATTATTCATGCTTAATTCAGCACTATTAACAACATAAATCAGCAGACTAGATTAATTCGGTTTGCTACAACACATATCAAAGGAAATGACAGTGTCAGAAAACGTATATCAAGCCCCAGAAGCAAACCTAGCTTCGGCATCAACAGAAACTACCACTTTAACGATGAAAGAAATTTTGTTTTCTTTTAATGGTCGTATACCTAGAAAAACCTATTGGTATTCTTTCTTAGGTATTATTGTAGCTTCATTTGTTTTTATGTTCTTAGTCGCATTATTAACAGCGGGTAATGAAACAGCAATTTCTGTGATCACACTCATCTTTTATATCCCACTTATGTGGGTTTCGCTTGCGGTTCAAGTAAAGCGCTGGCATGACCGTAATAAATCAGGTTGGTGGGTACTGATTGGCTTAGTTCCCGTTATTGGTGGTATCTGGGCGTTAATTGAAAATGGTTTTTTAGCGGGTGATGAAGCTGAGAATCGTTTCGGTAAACCTACTAGCTTATAAGCTATACTGTGTGCTCTGAATATCAGAGCACACAGACTAAACTTACCCAATGAAGCATTTAAGTACGATTCACATCGCTCGATTTATTATCAGCTTTTGTTGGCTTTATCATGGGCTGATGCCAAAACTAATTCATATTGCCCCCTTAGAACAACAAATGACGGCAAGTTTTGGTTTTAATGCTGAAATTTCAATGCTCATTACTCGGGCAGCTGGCATAGGTGAAATTATATTTGCCGTGCTGTTTTTTATCTTTTACCGTTCAATCTTAATCAATATTCTCAATATAGCTGCCTTAGTTGGGCTAATGCTGTTTGTTGCCGTTTTACAGCCCGCACTTTTAATCGAAGCGTTTAATCCTGTGACTACAAACTTTGCCATAATCGCGTTTAGTCTCGTGCTAATTAAAGAACTTAAAACTAAACCGCGTAACAACGCTTAATTTCGTCAATCATGGCGTTTGCTAGAGGCGAGCTGGCATTTGTTTTTGAGGTGATCAATACCACAGGAATATCGTAGTGATATTTACTCGGTTGAATAGCTTTGAAAATACCTTTATCAACCCAGAACTGTGCGTAGTGGTCGGGTAAATAACCAATAAACTCACCCGATAAAATCAAATGTGCGATACCTTCATCGTGATAAGCAACAGCACTATTTTGATAGTTTAAACCGTCGTTTCGGCTTTCTTTATCGCGCATGTAGTTACTGGTTATGACTTCGGCTTCTTTAATGAGCTCATTTATTTGTTTGTCATCACACTCAAATAATGGGTGACCCACTGCGCAATACAAAAAGTTAGTTTCGTTGTGTAGGGCGGTGTAATCTAACCCGCGAATATGATGGCGGCTAACACCAATTCCCACTAATGAACGGCCATTGGCTACTGCGGTTTCTACCTCTCGTGCCTCGCACACATTAATATCGAACTGAATGTTTTTACCTTTGCCTTTTAACTTTGCGATTACGCGGGGAATGGCACAACGTGGGTCGCTGACCATGGTATCAATCATGGCAATACTTAAACGCCCCGATAACTCGTTTTTAGAGCTTGCTACGGTATTAGCAAAGGCTTCGCATTGCTGAAGCAGTTCAATCGATGCCTGATAAGTGATGGCACCAGCGTCTGTAATTTCAAAACCACTGCGGCCACGTTTACATAATTTAATGCCAAGCCTTACTTCTAAATCAGATAAATGCGCACTGATTGTTGAACGGCCAATATTCAAACGTGACTCTGCGGCTGAAAGCCCGCCACACTCAACAATTGCTACAAAAACGCGCAATAAGCGCAGATCTACGTCATGAACTTGCATAGCACTTCTTTTAGTTCGATAAATCTGGAATGAGTAACGATAATTATGCATTTGTAAAACAACTAGAGCAAGCTAGACTCCATCTAAATAAAACTAAATCCTGTTCTTTAGGAGTTATAAATGACATTTAAGTATGGTGTTGACCAATTAACGTTAGACAGCGTTAATGCTATTGCAGCCGGTACGTTACAGGCAGAACTTTGCCAAGAAGCTATTGATAAAATTAATAAAAGCCGCCAAAACGTAGACAAAATGGCTGCCTCAGATAAAGCCATTTATGGTATCAATACAGGCTTTGGCCCATTGTGTGATACACAAATTTCTCCAGAAGAAACCAACTTATTACAAAAGAACTTATTGATCACACACGCTGTTGGTGTGGGTGAGCCAATCGCTAAACCTATTTCAAAGCTGATGCTCATCACCAAAGTACATGCATTAAGCCAAGGTTTTTCAGGTATTCGTTTAACCGTTGTTGAGCGTATGCTTAAGTTTATTGAACTTGATATTATCCCTGTAGTACCAGAGCAAGGCTCAGTAGGCGCATCGGGCGACTTAGCACCGTTATCACACTTATTCTTACCTCTTTTAGGTGAAGGTGAGTTTTGGGTAAACGACACAATCAAACCAGCAGCAGAGGTATTAAAAGAGCACGGTTTAGCGCCTTTAGAATTACATGCTAAAGAAGGCTTAGCGTTAATTAACGGTACTCAGTTTATTTTATCGCATGCCATTACTGCACTTACTAAAATGCGTTACTTATTAGACCTTGCAGATATCGCAGGTGCTATGAGTATTGAAGGTATGCAGGGTAGCGAATCGCCGTTCCGTGAAGAGTTACACGCAATTCGTGCTTTTAAAGGTAACGTTGAAGTTGCAGCGCGTATGCGTAGCTTTTTTGCAGGATCTGAAAACATGGCTTCACACACTGATTGTGACCGTGTTCAAGACCCTTACTCATTACGTTGTATTCCACAAGTTCATGGTGCGTCACGCAATGCGTATTACCACTTAAAAGAGCTTGCAGAGATAGAAATGAACTCAGTGACTGATAACCCAATTGTTATTAGTGAGGAAGAAGCGATTTCGGGTGGTGGTTTTCATGGTCAACCATTAGCTATGGCTTTAGATTATGCATCTATAGCTGCGGCTGAGCTTGGTAACATTGCTGATCGTCGTTGTTATTTATTGCTTGAAGGTTTACACGGCTTACCACGTTTATTAACCACATCGGGTGGCTTAAACTCAGGCATGATGATCCCGCAATATGTGACTGCGGCACTGGTAACAGAAAATAAATCATTGTGTTTCCCGCCATCAGCAGACAGCGTACCAACATCAATGGGCCAAGAAGATCACGTATCTATGGGTAGTATTTCTGGTCGTAAGTTAAACCAGATTTTAGGTAACCTTGATAAAATCTTTGCTATTGAGCTGATGTATGCAGCGCAAGCAATCGAATTTAGACGTCCTAACAAGTGTTCAGACATCATTGAAGAAAACTTTGCGCTCATTCGCAGCAAAGTTGCCAAACTAGAAGAAGACCGCTTACTTAAGCCAGACATTGATGCCATGGTTGCACTTGTTAAATCGCAAGCGTTTAAAGTTAACTAAGGGAGCAAATAATGACTTTTCAAGAACAAATTAAGCAAGGTATCCCAAGCGTATTGCCAGAGCCAAAACCGTATCCAAGTGATGCAAACCGAGCTCCAAAACGTAAAGACATTTTATCAGCTGACGAAAAGCAATTAGCAATTCGTAACGCATTGCGTTATTTCCCTAAAGAATGGCATCAAGAATTAGCCGTCGAATTTGCCGCTGAGCTTAAGCAATTTGGCCGTATTTACATGTATCGCTTTAAGCCTAACTATGAACTTAAAGCGCGCTCAATCAGCGATTACCCAGCTAAATGCGAACAAGCTGCCGCTATCATGTTAATGATCGACAATAACCTTGATCCAGCAGTAGCACAGCACCCTGAAGAGCTAATCACGTACGGTGGTAACGGTGCGGTATTCCAAAACTGGGCACAGTACTTATTAACCATGAAGTACCTAAGCGAAATGGAAGAAGACCAAACGCTGCACATGTATTCGGGTCACCCTATGGGGTTATTTCCATCATCAGTAGAAGCACCGCGCGTGGTTGTGACAAACGGTATGATGATCCCGAACTATTCAAAGCCGGATGACTGGGAAAAATTCAATGCACTAGGTGTAACTCAATACGGTCAAATGACTGCGGGTTCATTTATGTACATTGGCCCACAAGGTATTGTTCACGGTACAACAATTACCGTAATGAATGCATTCCGTAAAGTACTTGAAAAAGGCGAATCACCAAAAGGTAAAATTTTCTTAACTGCTGGTTTAGGCGGTATGAGTGGTGCGCAGCCTAAAGCGGGTAACATTGCTAATTGTATTACTGTGTGTGCTGAGGTTAACCCTAAGGCGGCTACTAAACGTCATCAACAAGGTTGGGTTGATGAGCTAATTGATAACATGCCAGAGCTTGTTGAGCGTGTACGTACGGCTCAGCAAAATGAAGAAGTAGTTTCAATTGCCTTTATCGGGAACGTGGTTGATGTATGGGAAAGCTTCTTAGCAGAAGATATTTTCATTCACTTAGGTTCAGACCAAACTTCACTTCATAACCCATGGTCAGGCGGTTACTACCCGGTTGATATCAGCTATGAAGAGTCAAATCGTTTAATTCGTGAAGAGCCAGAAGTATTTAAAGAAAAAGTACAAGCGACACTTAAACGCCACGCTGATGCTGTTAACAAGCACACGGCAAAAGGCACTTACTTCTTTGATTACGGTAATGCGTTCTTGTTAGAAGCATCACGCGCTGGTGGCGATGTAATGGCCGACAATGGTATTGATTTTAAATACCCATCGTACGTACAAGATATTCTTGGCCCAATGTGTTTTGACTACGGTTTTGGCCCGTTCCGCTGGGTATGTACCTCAGGTAAACCAGAAGATCTTGATAAAACAGATGCGATTGCTGCAGACGTTTTAAATAAAATCATGGCGGAGTCGCCTGAAGAGATCCAACAGCAAATGCAAGACAACATCACTTGGATCAAAGATGCGAAGCAAAACAAGCTCGTTGTTGGCTCGCAAGCTCGTATTCTTTATGCAGACGCACAAGGCCGCGCTGAAATCGCTAAAGCCTTTAATGATGCCATTAATCGTGGCGAGATAGGGCCAGTTGTACTTGGGCGTGACCACCATGACGTAAGTGGTACGGACTCACCTTTCCGCGAAACATCAAACATTTATGATGGTAGCCGCTTCACAGCAGACATGGCGATTCACAATGTAATTGGTGATGGTTTCCGCGGCGCTACTTGGGTATCTATTCACAACGGTGGCGGTGTAGGTTGGGGCGAAGTGATCAACGGTGGTTTTGGTATGCTACTAGACGGTAGTGAAGCTGCCGAGCGCCGTTTGAAATCTATGCTATTATTTGATGTGAATAACGGTATTGCTCGTCGTAGTTGGGCGCGTAACGAAGAAGCTAATTTTGCGATTAAACGTGAAATGGCTCGTACACCTAAACTTAAAGTGACCTTATCGAATAACGTTGATGATGAAATTTTAGCAAACTTAGATTTCTAATTTTGCATAAAATACTAAACCAGCTCGTTTTTGATTAAAAACGGGCTGGTTATATTGTTTGCAGTAATGCTTTATCAACTGCCTTTAACAAAGAAGACTTTGTGGAAGGTTTGGTAATGTAGGCAGTTAAGCCAAGGGTTGCCCACTTGCGAATGATCTCTTTATTTTTGTTGGCACTAATTGCAACAATTGGCAGGTTTTTGCAATTTGGGATACTGCGTAAGTTTTTAGTTGTGTTATACCCATCTAAATTAGGCATGAATAAATCTAGTAACACGAGTGAAAAGCGCTGTTTTTTCAGTTTTTTTATTGCATCTAGCCCGCTTTCAACACTGACGACCTGATATCCCTCTCCAATCAAAATCCTCGATACCATTTCCCTGTAAAATTCGTTGTCTTCTACCACCATAATTTTTATATCGCTCTTTTTTTGTGGCGTCTCAGAGAGGGTACTATGCTGTTCTGATGGAATGGGAGAAGGTTTATCTTTCATTTCAGCAGTTTTATTTTTTGTTTCTTGAACGGTTTCAGCTGTGTCAGAATTATCTTTTTCATTTAATAACGCAGCAAGTTCAGCAAGAGAAAAGCGTCTTTCTTGTAACCTCTTTTTAAGCTCCTCAGCTACTTTTTCAAGCTGAGACTCTAAAGAGTCTATTAACGGTGACAGGTGCTCTTTTTGTAGGTCTTGTAGTAATTGGTCTTGTAAGACATTTATACCCTTATGATTATTCAGCTTTTCACGGGCATTATTTAAAGTCTCAGTGGCTTGACTGCGATAACTAGCAGCTTCATCAATTAAGTTTTTTAAATCGTCGTCAATTTTACCAAAGTGTTCATCTCTGAGTTTATTGACTTCAGTTTGGCTTTGAGTTCGTTTTAGTGCGTTATGTAAAATCATCTTAAAGCGATAATTTTCGTACATAGGTTTATAAACAAAGTAATCAGAAAAAATACCCTTAATACAACATTTAAAAGCGATCCCTGACTCTTTATTTTCGCATAGTAGAATATTTTCGTGCGGATAATTTAATAATCCAGACTCAGCAAGTAATTTATAACTTTCAATGCTTTTTGAGACACTCTCTCTGGCAAGAATAATGAGCTTTGGCTCTGTGGTAGCGATAACCTCTTCAGCATCTTTATGGCTTGTTAGTGTTCTAAATTCATCAACTTGAGAAGAAAGTACTTCTACTGCACCAGCTAACTCTGTAGGTTTGTCACATAAAATGATAACTTTTGGTCTTCTTTGCGCGTGGTCGACTTTTATTTGCATTGATAGTGGCTCATTTACTAGTCGTTTTATAAAGAATTTGAGTAAGTAACTTCTTTATTTTGCTGAAATAGTTGTAAAAACTCAGTTTGAGTGCATGGCTTAAAGTAATAAAACCCCTGAATTGACTTAACACCAAGGTTTTTTATCAATAGAAGATCTTCAAACTTCTCAACACCTTCGGCTACAATATCTAAACCGAGTTTATGGGCGATTTCACAGGTACTTACTACTATTGCTTTTTTACTTGGGTCTTCGGCACTTCCGTTGACAAAACAGCGATCAATTTTGAGTTCATCAAAGGGAAGCTCATTAAGTTGCTTCATTGAAGAATAGCCTGTTCCAAAATCATCAATTGATAATTTAAAGCCTTTTAGTTTAAACCGTAAAAGAACATCCAACGAAGAACGTATATTGTTAATAATATTACTTTCCGTTAGCTCTAGGGTGATCTGTGAAGTGGGCATGGAAGCATCGGTGCATATGCGCTCAAGTTTTTCAGGAAGACTAACATCACTGAGTTCATTGGCACTAATATTAATACTAAATTGAAGGTTCGATAATAAGGTTCTGTTGATAGACCAAAATTCTACAGTTTGTTTTAAGAGTTGCTTGGTGAGCTCAGCTGTATGATTTGCACTTTCTAGTGTCCCCGAATTCAGATAATAAGTGCACCACTCATGGTTAAACGGTGAGAAGAGATCAACTGCCTGTTGGTGGTACTCTGTAATCGCCAAAAAACAAGAGTAGATACCATGAGTTACAAGCAGTTGATCG